>DATETZ010000047.1:0-36057 GCA_035283385.1 Hyphomicrobiaceae bacterium | reverse complement strand
GGACATGCCCAATCCCTGAGCAATTTCGCGGTGCGGAACGCAATAATGGCCGGCGATGTTGCGCAGGAGCAACGGTCGTCCCCCAACTCAGTCTCAAACCGAAACGATGCCTTGTGCCCTCGGCGTGGATTCGGTTTCCTCGACATAAGGGTAAGAATCGAGCGGTCGGATCCAACGACACGCCGGGTCTTTGGACGGGGGTCCATTCATTATGTTCAAGATCAATGGGTTACTGCGTCTCGCGGGTGCCGCGGCATTCGCCACCGCAGCGGCAGGCAGCGCGGCGCTGGCGGACGGCATGGCCGCAGCGGAAGCACCGGCGGCCGAGGAAGGGCGCAAGTTCGAGTGGTCGGTGACAGTGAGCGCCACATCGGATTACCTGTTTCGCGGTATATCGACGAACTGCGAAGATCCGGCTTTCCAGCCGTCGATCGATGCGTCTTACGGCATATTGTACGCGGGCATTTGGGGGTCCAACGTCTGCGATGAATCGAATCCGGCGGAGGTCGACCTCTATGCCGGCATCAAGCCGGTTCTGGGCCCTGTCACTTTCGACTTTGGCGTTATCTATTACTGGTACCCGAATGGTGATGACACTGTCGCCCCCGGAGAGCTGGACTACGTGGAGCTCAAAGCCGGCGCCAGCGGCGAGCCGGTCAAGAACCTGTCGGTCGGCGTGACCTTCTACTGGACGCCGGACTACTTCGAGGAGACCGGCGACGTCTGGACCGTCGAAGGGAACGCGGGCTACACGTTGCCGGAAGTCGGGATCTTCACCCCGACGATCAGCGGCGTCTTGGGCTATGTTGAGTCAGAAGAACTCGACGCCGTCGTTACCGGCGTAGACAACTACACGTATTGGAACGTCGGCCTCGCACTCGAGGTCGAGAAGTTCACGTTCGACTTCCGCTACTGGGACACCGACGTGCCCGCAAGCAGCGAGGACCATGGCATCACCGACGAACGCTTCGTCTTCACCACCAAGGTCACGCTGCCATAAGCTCTCGAGCCCGAACTGATGGCATTGCCGCGGCCGGCGGTCCCGGTCAATGGCTCTCGCAACGCGCTTGAGCGCTGCGCAGCCCCATATGGCTGCGACGTCCGGCACGGCAGCGGCCGCAAGTCCTTCAAGAGCGCAAGGGCCCGTTCGCCTTGAGCCAGCCTTCGAACCCGCCGTGAAGATGGCGCGCTCGAGCGAGGCCGGCTTCCTGTGCCGCCTGGACCGCCATGGCCGACCGCTCGCCGAACGCGCAGTAGAACACCAGCTCCTTTTCCGCGCCGAGCGTGCGCAGCACGCCGCCGGCCTCGAGGCTGTCGCCAAGCGCCGCATAGGGGACGTGCAGCGAGCCGGGCAGCTCCCCGTGCTTGTCGCGCTCGCGCTTTTCGCGCAGATCGACGATCGCCACGTCCGGCCGGCCGAGCAGCGCCGGCATATCCTCGGCCCGGACCGCCCAGCCCCTCCGCGCGATCTCGTCCTGCGGCAGCCCCACTCTCATGTTTGCCGGGACGGCAACGTCCATCATGTTCGGATTTGGCAGATTGAGGCTCCCCATGAGCGCAACATACTCATCGACGGAGCGGACTCGGAGGCGGGGGTTGAACGCTTTTTCCTCGCCGATCGTGCTCACCGTCTCACCCTTGTAGTCGTGCGCCGGATAGACGAGGGTTTCGTCCGGCAGCTTCAAGAGGCGGCCGAAGATCGAGTCGTACTGCGCGCGCGGGTCGCCATTCTGGAAATCCGTGCGTCCGGTGCCGCGAATGAGCAGCGTGTCGCCGGTGAAGACCCGGTCACCCATGGTGAAGGAATAGGAGTCGTCGGTGTGGCCGGGCGTGTAGATGACGCCGAGACTGAGGCCCTCGACGTCGATCCTCTCGCCGTCGCCGACTCGCATGGAGACCACGTCGGCCTTGCTTTGCTCGCCCATGACGGTGATGCAAAGCGTGCGGTCGCGCAGCGCCCCGAGCCCTGTGATGTGATCGGCGTGGAGATGGGTGTCGGCCGCCTTCACCAGCCTGAGATCGAGCTCGTTCAAGAGCTGGATATAGCGATCGACCTTCTCGAGCACCGGATCGATGATGAGCGCCTCGCCGCCTCGCCGGCTGGCAAGAAGATAGCTGTAGGTGCTGGATACGGTGTCGAACATCTGACGGAAGATCATGCTGCGCCTCCTGCCGCCGCCGGCCCCGGGTCGAAAATGCGTGCCGCATCCGCTCGAAGCCGCCATTCGTACCTTTCTCACACTTTGGCAGTTTTAGGGACCGGCGCCTCAAGCGGCTAGCCCTGCCGGAGGTCGGCCAGGCTGACCTGAGGGTAATACAGTCCCTTGAGCCGGCGCACCCACCACTGCCCTGTCGCCGCGCGCGTGCTCGGGTCGGCGAAGCGATAGTCGAAGAGCCGCGCGCGCACGTAGTTCGGCGGGCGATCGGGAAACGGACTGGGTGCCAGCAACTCGAGCACGGACGGACTGCCCTCGAGCAGCTTGCGCATCAAGCTCTCGAACCAGCGATTCTCCGCGGCAGTTCCGTACGCGGCAAACCACATCTGCCAGTCGAGCCGGGGCTGGTGCGGAATGCTCCACGGCGGCCGCCGTCCGACCGGCCCAGGCTTGTAGCGGAACATGTACTCGCGCCAAGTCTGCCCGTCGTCCGAGCCTTCGACGATGATCTCGGGCCGAGCGGTCGTCATGGTCGCGAACAGCCCATAGGGGTTGACGATCAAGAGCGGCGAAACCGCGTCCGCGAGCCCACCCGCCACAGGAAGGTTGGTCCGCGAGAAGAGCTGCCAGATGCCATTCAGTCCGACGGGCACGACGATCAGCGCCAGCGCCGTCGCGACAATGGTAGCCGTGCGTCCCGGGCGCGGCGCGCGGCCTTGCACCCACGACACCAAGCGCGCAGGCATCAAACGGCGCACGGCCGCATCGTCGAAAAGAAGGACGCACAGCGCCATCGTCAGCAGGTTGAAGAAGTTGTAGTTGCCGGTGAGCAAGATCAGCAGCTGGAATAGCAGCACGCACCAGGCCGCGACGGCGCGCGGTCGACGCGGCAGGAAGATGAGGAACGCAACGCCGATCTCTATGACGATGGCGGCAGCGGTTGCTCCGGCAAGGACCCAATGGGGCAGCTGTGCCCCGTACCAGGCCAGCGGCGTCGGCAGCGGTTGCGTCCAAAAGTGAAAGTCGAGCGCGGTCAGGGTGCGCCAACTCGGATCGCCGGAGAGAAGCTTTGCCGCACCCGCGAGAAACAGGTAGCGGAACAGCAACCAGCGGTAGAGCCAGACCACGATGCGCGAGCCGGTGGTGAGGAAGATCGCCAGGAAGCCCGTCTCGAGCAACAGCAGGTCCCACTGGAAATTCATGAAGAGCTGACCGGCGTAGACGAACGACAGATAGAGCACGAACAGTCCGACGAGCGCCGGCCGCGCCCAAATACCCGCGGCCACGAGCCCGCCCAGCACCACCCCCAGCAGCGCTCCGGCGATGAGCGCGGCATCGCTCGAGTTCAGCCAAAACAGCGTCGGCAAGCGCCAATAGGCGGCGGCTCCCCATCCCTGCCGTGCTGCGCCGAGGTAGTCGCCGAGCGGCAGGATCCCGTCATGGCCCACAAGCCCGAGGACCTGCACGCCGAGCGAGCCGAGCGCGGCGACGTAGATCGCGCCGAGCAGCCGCAGGAAGACCCAGCTCACGAGCTCGTAACGCTCCGGCTCGAGCGCGGGCCCCCACATGAGACGGGTGAGGCGGGCGAGCAGCTCCCGGCGCCGCGCGAAAAACGCGTAGGCCCGCTCGCTCGCCGGAGCGAAACCGGGCACGCGCTCGTACAGCCACCACCAGACGCCGCGCCCCGGCACAAATCGCAACACGCGGTACGTCGCCGCCGCTCCCGAGTAGATTTTTCCGCCGGGTTCGACGAGCTTGATCGCGTGCCTGAAATCGTCGACGGGGATCCCGGGGAAATCCGCCGCAGCCTCCTGATACGGCCGGTAGACGACATTGTCATTTGTTTGCCGCTGCCAATAGCTCACCCAGTAGCGGCAAATACCGCAGTCGCCGTCGTACACCAACGTCGGGTGCGCCTCGGACATCGAGATCGAGCCTCGCAATAGATGAGGCGCGCAGTATAGACCCCCGCTAACGCGCGCCCTGTTTCTCGACTGCGCCCGCGCCAGGTGGTGGCGGCAAGGCGCCACCCGCAAAACTCCCGTACGGGGGCCCGGGGCTCGACCTCGTGCGACTGACCCAGCGTGCTGAAATGATTGGCTGGGGCGGGAGGATTCGAACCTCCGCATGGCGGAACCAAAATCCGCTGCCTTACCGCTTGGCTACGCCCCACCATGCTCCGGCTCCGGCGCGAGCCGAGCGTCCGCACCATAGTCAGTCGCAGGGTGAGCAGCAATCCCGGCAAAACCGTGAGACTCACGATCCTCGAACGACATCCGCGAACGCTTGCCGCCACCACCTGGTGCGGCTATAAAGCCCGCTCGCCCGAAGCTGCCCCTTGTGTCCATGCCGAGGGCCAGGCCATGCGCCTCGGGCTTTACGGTCGGGCGGAGCGTAGCGCAGCCTGGTAGCGCACTTGCTTCGGGAGCAAGGGGTCGGGAGTTCGAATCTCCCCGCTCCGACCAATTCCACTCATTACCTAGTGGGACCTAACGAGCGGCTTGTTCGTCTCGACCCACGAAACGGCCGACAAGGACAAATTCTCGCGTCGCGCCGGCCGCGGAACTGAACCGCTCTGGCGCAACCGAGCGGCTGCGATCCACACTCCGGCCGGGGCGCCCGTTTGCCTCCGGAGCTCGACCTTTCGAACGCAGCCCGCATCGTCTAGAAGCACTTGCTCCACAATCCGCGAGGCGGCCCGCATGAGCCGGAAGCTCTCGTTCAAGACGTCGATGGCCTTCACGTATGGCATGACGAGCCCGATCGGCCCCGGCGTCGTGCGCATCGTCGCGAACAATCCCAACGCCTATACCTTCACGGGCACAAACACCTACCTCGTCGGCATGACCTCGCTTGCCGTCATCGATCCCGGTCCCGATGACGGGGCGCATCGCGAAGCAATTCTCGCTGCCGCTGGCGATCGTCCCATTACCCACATCTTCGTCACCCACGCCCATCGCGACCATGTCGACGGCGCCGAGCGGCTCAAGGCGGCGACGGGAGGAAGAACATGCGGCTTCGGCCGTGCCGCGAGGCCATCCGGTCCGATCGCGCCCGATCCGCCGCGGCTCGAATACGTCGACGGCGATTTCGCGCCGGACATCCGGCTCGCCGATGGCGACGTGGCCGACGGTAAGGACTGGAGGCTCGCCGCGATCCATACCCCGGGCCATGCGCCGGATCATCTCTGCTTTGCGCTGCACGGCCGCAACATTCTTTTCTCGGGGGATCACGTGATGGCCTGGAACACGACCGTCATCGCACCGCCCGAAGGCCGCATGGCCGACTACATTCATTCCCTCGAACGCTTGCTCGGCCGCCGAGACACGCTATTTCTGCCGGGCCATGGCGGGCGGCTGGACGAGCCGTTGCGGACCGTCAGGGCGTATCTCCTGCATCGGCGCTGGCGCGAGAATTCCGTCCTCGGCGCGATCCGCGACGGAACGAGAACCATTCAAACGATTGTCCCCCTCGTTTACCCGGGCATCGACGATCGTCTTTCGAAGGCGGCCTTGCTTTCGGTCCAGGCCCACGTTGAGCATCTTATCGAGCGCGGTCTCGTGGCTTGCGAGGGACCGCAGACTTTAGACGGCCCACTTTCCCCCGTTTGGTGAGCGAATTCGGCTCCTCAGTTGAGGGCTTGGTGGCGCGCTTGTCGTCGGCGGTCGGGACAGTCGCATCGAGCCGTGCCAGGATTTCGCGCATCAGAGCGCGCATGCGTTCGGCGTTGCGACCGAGATCGAAGCTGCCGTAGCGCGACGCTGAGCGGATATCGACACGGGCGTTCTTGTCGTCCCCCGCAACTCTGATGGCGACATCGTCGTAGAAGCCGGCGATCAATGTTCGGTCGACCGCCTCGATCATGCCCGTCTCATTCGGCCCGTCCCCCGGCGCCTCCTCGCGGACGATGTCCATCCTCAGGCGTCGGACCGCCTCCACGGCGAGCGCGAAGGCCTCGTCGCGCGAGCGATCGAGGTTCATCGGCTTGAGGTCGGGATAGGCATGCGCCTGCTCCTTGGCGAATCTCTCGCCCGGATAGGCGGCCGGATTGGCTTCGGGGCCCCTCACGCGCGCAAGCGCGCCGAACTCGGGCGGAGAGTGAACGTCCGTCGTCAGGTCGTTGATCGGCGGATGCTCCCTGATCAGGGGCAGCATCACAAGGGGAGCGGCAAGAATAATGAGGCTCGTGAGCACGCCAACAACAACGCGAGCGGTCCCAGCGCCGCCGTTTCGCCAAATGCCGGCCGCGGCGATAAGGCCCAGGATGAGCGCCGCCGCGGCCGTCGCGTAAGCGAGCTTCACGAGGTTGAAGGCGACCGGCGTCGGCATGCCGAACAGGCGATGCAGGAATGCCGCCGTGGCGACAAGCACCGGCGAAAAAAGCGCGATGCGGCTGGTCCAGAGACTCGTTGCCGATGGCGCCTGGGTAACAACAAACCTCATGCCTCGAGTCCATATTTTTCACGAGCCCGCAACCATCTCCTCCTCATCTCGCGGCGCGATTCGACACGCGCGGGTCATGGCAGCGTCCTCGGAAGTGCCCGTTTCGGCACTCGAAATCACATTTGAGCATACCCCCAGAATCGGATCAAAAGTAAATCTTGGCTGGTGCCAGGCCGTCGATACGATGCGCCATCGGGACGGAACGATGATCACGCCGCTGCTGGGGGCAGGGTGCGAGTTGCAAAGCCCATGGCCTCGAGGGGGAGTTCGCTCGGCGTTGGGCGCCCTTGCGGCTGCAGCGCTGCTCCTCCAGCCGTTCCTCGTGCGCCCGCTTCATGCCGAAGAGGCCGTGCCACCCGCGAGGCTCACGATCGCGAGCTGGGACATGTCCGAGGCACCCGATCTCGAGCCGCAGGACAAGCGCCCGTCGAAGCAGCGCTGGCGGACCACATTCGGCTCCGAGCGGCGCACCGAGCCACCGCCGGCCGCCTCGCGTCCGATGATCGATGCCGATGCCGTGCTGCTTCAGGGCGTAGCGGATCTGACGGCGCTACGCCGTCTTTTCCCTGCGCGGATCTGGCGTCTTGTCGTATCGCGCCATATGCTCTGGCCGCTCGATGGCCCGAGGAGCTCGTCGCCCAATGACGTGACCGAAGTGCCGGCAACGGCGATTGTGGTGCGCTATAGGGAGGGCCTGCGAGTCGTGGCGCAAGAGCACCTAGACGATCTCGCGGCGGCCGGAGCCGGCGCCACGGAACCGCCCGGCCCGGGCGCTACGGCCGCATGCATCCTCGACCAGGGACGCAAGCTGTGGCTGCTGTCGGTGAGCCTTCCTGCCTCGTGCAGCGCCGGGCCTCACTGCCCAGCCCGTGACAGGCTCGCGAAATGGCAACAAGAGAAGCGCGAACGAGGCGAGCCCATTTTCGTCGGAGGACGGCTCGTGCACGGGAGGCGACCGTTGCCGCAGCCACCTTGCGCCGATCAATCAATCGAAACCGAGGGTTGGCAGCCGCCCCTGAGAGCGCGCGGCTCGGTGAGCGATCCGCGCCAGGACATTGGTTGTATTGCCTTGCTCCGCCTTCCGAATTGACGGAAAATGCTCGCGAGCTCGGGGGGGCTCGAATGCGGCTAATTTGCAGTCTCTGTCATCATTATCCGCCCAGATGCGTCGGCAGCGAGTGTCGAGTGCTCGTGCGGATTTGCGGCATTGAAGGGCGTATCGGGGCCGCGCGACGGTCTCGGCTGCCGGGTTGGCCACAAGCGGGCGCCGTTCGGGACCGTTCTATGAAACGGTGATGTGGCTGCGCTAACCTTCGCGTGGGTCTACAGTCGATGGCCGTGCCCCGGGCCCATACTCTACTCGTCTAGTATTTCTGTCACCGTGAGCCCTCAATGGCGTTTCGCTTCAAGCTCGACGAGCCGATCTCGAAAGGCTTCCGGCGGATCGGCCTCGAGCAAATCGACCGAGCCGAGCGCGAACTCGGCGCGGCCGCCGACGAGGAGCTGGCAATCCACGAGACGAGGAAGTGTCTGAAACGCATTCGGGCGCTGCTGCGGCTCGTGCGCCCGGGCCTCGGCGAGGCTCACTACCGCGCCGAGAACGCCCGCTACCGTGAGATCGCGCGCCAACTCTCGCCGGCACGCGACAGCTTTGTCCTCTGCGAGACGGTGAGAAAGCTCGAGAGCGCGCCGGGCTTTGCCAGGAGCGCGGCGCTCGCCGCCGTGAAGAAGATCCTCGAAGAGAACCGCCAATCCGCTCCCACAATGCCGGATCGCAGGACCAAAGAGGTGCTCGCCAAGCTCGGGGCGGCGAAGAAGCGCTTGCGGCGGTTCTCGCTCAAGCCGCAAGGATTCACGACCATCGGGCGCGGCCTCGAAGCAAGCTATCGCAAGGGCCGTCGCGCCTTTGCCGCGGCCTATGCAGGAGGCGGCGACGAAGTCTTCCACGAGTGCCGCAAATCGGTACAGCAGCACTGGCGGCACATGGCGCTCCTCTCCTACACTTGGCCGGACCTATTCAATGCCCGCGTTGCCGCCGCCCGCGAGCTGTCCCAGATCCTCGGCGACGAGCACGACCTGTCGATCCTGATCGAGTTCATCCGCACCGTGCCGGCGCAGCGCCTTGCCGCCGCACATGCCCGTGAGATCCAGCGCGTCGCCCGAGCGCGCCAGAAGGACCTGCGCAAGGCGGCCGAGCCGCGCGGAGCGCAATTGTTCGCTGAGGGCGCAAAGGGGCTGAGCCGGCGCGTCGGTCTCATGTGGCACGCGGCCCGGAAGATCGATCGCGGGGTGGACGAGGCGGCACAAGCGTCCGCCGCCCAGCTCATGAAGAAGCCCGCGTAGGCCCGGCTCGCCCACAGGATATCGCCGCGACGACTGCGGCCCTCGGCCGTTTGTTGTATGCTCGCCGGTCCGGCCGCGAGAGATCGGAGGCGGCAGGGTTGAGCCTCGGTCTCGACCGGATTGAAATCAGCCGCGCCGGCAAGCCTTGATCAGCAACGGAAGGACTTCGGGATCTGAACTCGATGACAGAAATGCCTCTCTTCGCCCCCGACCGGCGGTTCTGGCCCAAGGGTCACCCGCCGCTCCAGTCCGGGCGTATCGGGGTGCTGCTTCTCAATCTCGGAACGCCGGACGGCACGGACTATTGGTCCATGCGCCGCTACCTCAAGGAATTCCTTTCCGACCGCCGTGTCATCGAGGTGCCGCGCTGGAAGTGGTGGCCCATTCTAAACCTCATCATCTTGACCGTTCGCCCTGGCCGGAAGGGAAAGGATTACGCGACGATCTGGAACACGGAGCGGAACGAGGGTCCGTTGAAGACCATCACGCGCGCGCAGGCCGAGGCGCTCGGCAAGCGGCTCATTGACCATCCTCGCGTCGTTGTCGACTGGGCGATGCGCTATGCAAATCCCTCGACCGAGAGCCGGATCGAGGCGCTGGCCGCACAAGGTTGCGACCGCATGCTGCTGGTTCCCCTCTATCCCCAGTATGCCGCCGCGACGACGGCCACCGCCTGCGATGAGGCGTTTCGCGCGCTCATGCGCATGCGCTGGCAGCCCGCCGTCCGGATCGCTCCTCCTTACTACGACGATCCCGTCTACATCGGCGCGCTCGTTTCCTCGATCACAGCCAACCTGGCCAAGCTCGATTTTGAGCCGGAACAAATCATCGCGACCTTCCACGGCATGCCGAAGACATACTTCGAGCAGGGCGACCCCTACCATTGCCAGTGCCAGAAAACCTCCCGCCTCATGCGCGAGAAGCTCGGCTGGCCCGAACATCGCTGGCTCACCACGTTCCAGTCGCGGTTCGGCAGCGACCCGTGGCTCGAGCCCTATACCGACAGGACGATCGAGCGGCTGGCGAAGGAGGGCTTGAAGCGGCTCGCCGTCGTGGCGCCGGGATTCTCGGCCGACTGTCTCGAGACGCTCGAAGAGCTCGATCGCGAGAACCGGCACATCTTCACGATGAGCGGCGGCGAAAGCTTCGCCTACTTGCCGGCGCTCAACGACAGCCAGGAAGGGCTCGACGTGATCGAGGCCGTCGTTCGCCGCGAGCTGTCGGGATGGATCTGAGATTTTCGGATGGCTTAAATCCCACCGGGGAGCGCATGGTCCTCGCTCGATTTTTCTCGGATTATGCTCGGCTGTGCTTCACGATTTATTGTTTTGCAATAAGCTATTTACCATATCTTTGGCGATCTGCCCTAGTAATCCCATCATCCGAACTTAGATTTTCAGGTCTCTCACTCCGGAGACACGACGATGGAATTCACGGGCGGCTTCCAGGTTTTTGGCCTTCTTTTGATCCTGCTCGCCGTTGCGGCGCTGTGGTCGACGGTCAAGCTCGTGCCGCAGGGCTACAACTTCACGGTCGAAAACTTCGGCCGCTACACGCGCACCCTCACGCCGGGCCTGCACATCCTGATCCCCGTCATGGAGCGCGTCGGCCACCGCGTGAACATGAAGGAACAGGTGATCGACATCCCGAGCCAGGACGTCATCACACGCGACAACGCCATGGTGCGTGTCGACGGCGTCGCCTTCTTCCAGGTCCTCAATGCGGCCAAGTCGGCCTACGAGGTCGAGCAGCTCCAACACGCCACCATAAACCTCACCATGACCAACATCCGAACCGTCATGGGCTCGATGGATCTCGACGAGCTGCTTTCCAACCGCGACCAGATCAACGCCAAGCTTCTTCGCGTCGTCGATTCCGCGACGGAAGCCTGGGGCGTCAAAGTGACCCGTATCGAGATCAAGGACATCGCGCCCCCTCGCGACCTCGTCGACAGCATGGCCCGTCAGATGAAAGCCGAGCGCGAGAAGCGCGCGCAGATCCTCGAGGCCGAAGGCCTGCGCCAGGCCGCGATCCTGCAGGCCGAGGGCCAGAAGCAGGCGGTCGTGCTCGAGGCCGAGGGCCAGCGCGAGGCCGCCTTCCGCGCCGCGGAAGCGCGGGAGCGCTCCGCCGAGGCCGAAGCCAAGGCAACGCAGCTCGTCTCCGACGCGATCGCCTCGGGCAACATTCAGGCCATCAACTACTTCGTCGCCAACAACTACGTGAAGGCGCTCGAGGCGCTGGCCGCGGCGCCGAACCAGAAGGTCATCCTGATGCCGCTCGAGGCCTCGTCCGTCATCGGCGCGCTCGCAGGCCTTGCCCAGATCACCGGCGAAGCTTTCGGCGACGGTGGCAGTGGATCCAAGCCATCGGCCCCGAGGTCGCAGCCCCGGTCCGGAAGCGTGCCGCAGGTCTGAGGTCGGCGCGGGCCTCGGCCTCGGGCCGATCGTGTCCGATAGCGAGGCTTGCGGGAAACGTGTTGCTTGTCCCTAATAGCAATGATCGCAATGCTGGAGGAAAGAGCCATGTCATGGCCCGGGCTTGATTTCTTGTGGGGTCTCGGTTTCTGGAATTGGTTCTTCCTCGCCATCCTTCTGATGGCGCTCGAGACGTTCGTGCCCGGCGTGCACTTCTTGTGGTTCGGGCTTGCCGCCGCGATCGTCGGTGCGCTCGCCTATTTGGCAATCGTGCTCGGCCTTGCCGATCTCTTCGGCGGGCCGTTCCAGCTCGTCGCATTCGCCCTGATTTCGGTCGTGACCGTGTTCGGGGTGCGTGGATGGGCAAGAGCCAAGACGGCCCGGAGCGACGAGCCAAATCTCAACATTCGCGGAGCGCAATACGTGGGCCGCATAGTTACCGTCGAGGACGCAATCGCGGGCGGTCGCGGCAAGGTACGGGTTGGCGACACGGTTTGGCCGGCGCAAGGCACCGACAGTGCCAAGGGCGCGCGCGTCAAGGTGACCGGCGTCAATGGCAACGTGCTTGTCGTGGAACCGGCCTAGTCAAGCAGCGATCACGCGACGCCCGCCCTCAAGAGGTCGTGCACGTGGACGATGCCGACTGGGCGGCCCTTGTCGACCACGAACAGCGCCGTGATGCGGGACGCATTGATCAGCTCGAGCGCGGCGGAGGCCAGCATGTCCGGCGGGACCGTCTTGGGCTTCTTCGTCATGATGGTGGCAGTGCGCATCTTCAGGAGATTTGCCCCCATGTGACGGCGCAAGTCGCCATCGGTCACGACGCCCACGAGCTTGCCCTTCGGATCGACGATCCCGATGCAGCCGAAGCTCTTGGCGGTCATGGTCACGAGAGCGTCGCTCATCGCCTCGGTCTCGAGGGCGAGCGGCAGGCGGTCCCCCCTGTGCATCACGTCGGCCACGTACTTGAGGCTCACGGCCAGGGACCCGCCCGGATGGAAGGTCTTGAAGTCGTGCGGCGTGAAGCCCTTGGCCTCCAGGAGCGCGATCGCCAGGCAGTCGCCGATCGCGAGCTGCATGGTGGTCGACGTCGTGGGTGCGAGGCCGTGCGGACAAGCCTCCTTGGTCCGCGGAAGCTCGAGGACAACGTCGGATTGCTTGCCGAGGGCGGACCCTGCACACGAGGTGATCGAGATCAAGGGCACTGCGAACCGGCGCGAAAACGTGATGATGTTCTTGAGCTCGACCGTCTCCCCCGACCACGATATGGCGAGGATCACGTCCTCGCGCGTGATCATGCCGAGATCGCCGTGGGAGGCCTCGCTCGGGTGAACGAAAAAGGCTGGCGTGCCGGTCGAGGCGAAGGTCGCGGCAATCTTTTGCCCCACATGGCCGCTCTTGCCGATGCCGGACACGATCACCCGTCCGCGCGCCTCCTTGAGTAACCGCACGGCGGCGATCAAGGGGGCGGCAAGCCCGTCATCCAGAGCCACTCTCAGCGCCTCGAGCCCTTGACCCTCGAGCTCGAGGGTGCGGATGGCCGAGGCGACGAGCGCCGCATCGGCCTGCTTGCCCCCTTCGATGCTCTTGAACCGGTGCTTCGGTCTGGCTGCTGCCGTCACGGCTCCCATGGCCCGAATCCCCCGAGGCTGCGTGCGCGAGTCGTTTCTAAGCGCTTGACTTGGGCAAGTAAAGCCAAGCTTGCCGCGACCGCGGGCTCCGACGCTTAAACTCTCGTTACCCGGCGCACCCCTAGTGTGGCGGTTCAGAAGTTCCGCTTTCCCGCGCGGCTGGGTCATGAGGGAACTTCTGAACCGCCATACTAGTACCAAGCGCTCTGTGCACGTGCGAACGCCTCACGCACTTTACCCCCACCCCGGCGAATGGGTCGTGACGAGAGACGCCCATCTTTCCGCGGCGCGGAAATTTCAACCCGCGGCCGAGCGCGCGGCAGGGAGCGGCGCAGCCTCGGATAGCAGGGCTTCCGGCCTCCGTGCGGCTTGCGCGAGGCGGTCTTTGGCCAGCGCCAAGACCGCGACGTAGTCGGGCTTGCCCGAGCCCAGTAGGGGTATCGTGTCGACGACCAGGATCTCGGCCGGAACCATCAGCTCCGAGGCACCCTTCATCCTCGCCAGACGCAAGAACGCCTCCCGTGTGCACTTTGAATCAGGGGTAAGGAGCACGAGGCGCTCGCCCTTCCTCGCATCCGGCACCGCCACGACGACGGTCAGAAGTTGCGGCCAGACCTCGGCCGCCAAAGCCTCGACGGCCGACAACGACACCATCTCGCCGCCGATCTTGGCGAAGCGCTTGGCGCGGCCCTTGATCGTGATGAAGCCTTGGGCGTCGATCGCGACGATGTCGCCCGTGTCATGCCAGCCGCCGGCCGGCGGCTCGAGGACGCCCGGGTTTTCGACCCGCATGTAGCCGAGCATGACGTTGGGCCCGCGCACGAACAGGCGCCCGCCGTCGGCGACGCCGGGCACCGGCTCGAGGCGCGCCTCCATGAGCGGCGCAAGGCGTCCGACCGTCCCCGTCTTGTTGGACAGCGGCGTGTTGATCGCGAGCACGGGCGCCGTCTCGGTGACGCCGTAGCCCTCGAGAATCCGGACGCCGAACTTTTCCATGTAGAGCTGGCGCGTGCGATCCTTGACCGCCTCGGCTCCGGCGACAACGAGCCGGACGCGATGGAAGTCGTAAGGGTGCGCGGTGCGCGCATAGCCGTTGAGGAAGGTATCGGTGCCGAACAGGATCGTCGCATTGGACCCGTACACGAGCTCCGGCACGATGCGATAGTGCAGCGGCGAGGGGTAGAGATAAACCGGCACCCCGCCGAGGAGCGGCATGACAAGCCCGCCCGTGAGCCCGAACGAATGAAACGCAGGCATCACGTTGAAGACCTTGTCCTGGCCGTTGACCGCAATGCGGTGCAGGCACTGCATGGCGTTCGCCAAGAGGTTCTTGTGACTCAAGACGACGCCCTTGGGGCTGCCTTCCGAGCCCGAGGTGAAGAGTACGACGGCGGGATCATCGGCCCGCCGCTTCACCTGTGCCTTCGCACCGGCGCCAAGGCCTCGCACCTTGTCGGCGAGCGAGACCGACGCCTTCACGTCCTCGAGATAGACGATGCGGGCGACCGCCTCGAGCTCGCTGACGATTTCGCCGAGGCGGGCTTTCTCGACGAAGGCCCTAGAGGTCAAGATCACATCCACCTTTGCCGCCGTGCAGGCAGCGAGGAGGTTGGGTAAGCCGGCGGTGAAATTGAGCATCGCCGGCACGCGGCCGATCGTGGCGAGCGCAAAGAACGTGACGGCGACGCCGGCCGAGTTCGGCAGCATCACGCCGACGTTCGCTCCAACCGGCGCCAGAGGCGCGAGCTTGAGGCCAAGAATTTGCGCGCCGAGGATCAACTTCCGATACGACAGCTTGGCACCGAGCGGATCCTCGATGGCGGGCTTGCCTGTGTCGCGCGTCGCCCGCGCCTCGGCGAGCGCCTCGAACAACGTCTGGTCGAGATTTGCGGTCAGCATCGCTGTGTTGACCATGATGTCCTGGAGGCTGGCGCCGGCGGCTTGGCGGCGGGCCTTGCCCTTGAGCGCTGGGTCGACCGCGAGCTTCACCGGCGGCAGGACGGTGACCGTGGTCTTAGGAAGAAACGCCTTCTTGGTTTGAGAGCGGTTGAGATAGCCGAAGTACGAGCGCCCGAGGCCATCGATGCGGACCGGCACAATGACAGCGTCGGCCTTGTCGGCGATGAGCGCCGTGCCGTCGTAGACTTTCATCAGACCGCCGGTGACGGTGAGGCGTCCCTCGGGGAAGATCACCAGCGTCTCGCCGGACTTGACGGCATTGATCAAGTGCCGCGTGCCCATGGGCCGCGTGGGGTCTATGGCGTAGGTCTTGACGAGGCTCAGAAACGGCTTCACCCACCATAAGCTCGTCATGCCGGTGTCGATGGCGAAGGCCGCGTGCGAGGGCAGGATCGAATGCATCATCGGCGCATCGATCAGGCTCACGTGGTTGGGGGCGATAACCGCGCGATCGCCCGGTTTGGGCAGGTTCTCGGAGCCCTTGATTTCAAGGCCCAGGAAGGTCTTGAATAGGAACACGCCGAGGTCCTGCACGCCCTCTTTGCCCCAGGCGCGCATCACGAGCCCCATCACCGCGAGATTGGCGGCGCCGAGCATCACGAACAGCGCAGTCAGCCCCACGCCCTGCCATTGGAGAACGGCTACCGCGAGGCACGCCCCCGTCATGAAGGCGGCCGACAAGACGTTGCAGGCGGCGATAATGCGCGCGCGCTCGTCTTTCGGCGCCCAGAGCTGAACCGCAGCGAACGCCGGCACGATATAGAGACCGCCGGCAAGGGCGATACCCGCGAGATCGGCAATGATCCGCCACCCGGAGAACGTGGCGAGGAATTCGGAGACTGTGAGCGGCGCCGGAGACGCCGCGGCCGCGGAAAGGCCTGCCGCGAGATCGAGAGAGAAGACCCCCATCAGTAGGGCTCCGACTGGGACGAGCGCCAGGTTGGGGCGGTTCTTGCTTGCCCGTGCCGCGAGCCAAGACCCGGCCGCGATGCCCACCGTAAAGACCACAAGACCCAGCGTGATGAGGCTCTGCCCGCCGCCCAGAGCGTCCTTCATCAGCATCGGCAGCAGAGACAGCGCAACTGTGCCGACGAGCCAAAACCATGAGGTGATGAGGCCGCCGATCCACAATCTTCGCTCTGCTCCGAGCTCCTTGAGCAGCGAAACGGTCGACGTCCAGGGATTGGTGTCGATGACGAGGTCCGGCGCGGCGGCGCCCGTTCTGGGGATGCGCGCGGCGGCGCGCCAGGCGAGGACGGAAAGCCCAATGACGAGTCCAGCGACCAGCCACGAGGCGCCGTCCTCGGAGGCGGCGACCCCGCCGGAAATGGTGCCGATCAAAATAGCGGCGAAGGTGGCGCTCTCGACGAGAGCATTGGCGGCCGGGAGCTCCCGCGCCTCGAGGTGCACGGGCAGGATGCCGTACTTGATCGGGCCGAACAGGGCCGCGATCGAGCCATAGAGTGCGAGCGCCACGAACAGCACCGGCACGGAGTGCAGAACGAAACCGAGCGCCGCCACGACGCCGACCGGGATCTCGGCGCGCTTGAGCCTCTCCGCCATCTCGGCCTTGTCGTAGCGGTCCGCGAGCTCGCCGCCGATGCCGGACAGGATGAAGAATGGTGCGACCAGCACCGCGCCCGCGAGCGTGACCAGGGACGCGCCGGTCGCGGCTCCGATCTTGAACAAGATCAGAATGACGAGCGCATTCTTGACGAAGTTGTCGTTCAACGCCGACAGGAACTGGCACCAGAACAGCGGCGCAAAGCGCGGTGTCGTCATCAAGGACTTGAACATTTTGGGGTCCGGAGAGCTCAGTCGGGCGCGGCGGCACGGGACGATCGGGGCGTGAACAGTATTCGTCCAATCGTGGTTAAAGAACGGCTCTGTGCTACCGTTTTGCAGCGGGCGGCGCTTAGCCCGCCTTGAAGCCGAGAGGCCAAGACTCCGAGGCAAATCTGAGCTTGCGCTGCGGAGCGCCGTCGAAACGGGGGCCGCCCGTGCCAGGCACCCGAAGACCGCCCCCGCGCAAGACCAAGAGCCCCTGCCGCAACGCCTTGCAGATCGATTCGACGAGCCAACGCCGGGCCTCCTGGCGCAACCTTGTTTATGAACATCGTTTACTAGCGATACATGTATTGTTGAACTATGTTCAAGTTGTGGCGAGATGAGGAGCCTTGCCGCCGGCGTCCCCGGTCGACGAACTGTGCCGATGCTGCGAGCGACCTTCCCCTTGAACGGGGCCCGGCCCACGCCATTGTCATCAACAGGCCGGATCTTCAACATGCCGGCTGGGCTCGGAGGACGGAACGGTCTTGAGCGGCGAAACGGCCAGACGCCTCGACATCATCTTGAATGGCGGCGCAGCGACGACCGCGGCGGCCACGCTCGCGGGCCTGCTCGACGAGCAGGGCTACACCGGTCTCAAGGTCGCGACCGCGGTGAACGGAGACTTCGTCCCCGAGCGGGCTCGGGCCGCGACCGCACTTCAACCCGGCGACCACATCGAGGTCGTGTCGGCGCGCCAAGGCGGCTAGAATAAGGGTATGAACGTACGCGAACATCGCTTCACCGGCACCAGCACCGGCGCGAACGCGCTCACCCTTTACGGTGAGACGCTCCCGTCCCGGCTAATGCTCGGCACGGCCCTCTATCCCTCCCCGCAGATCATGGCCGACGCGATCGAGGCCGCCCGGGCCGGCATCGTCACGGTCTCGCTCAGGCGCGAGCAGGCCCGCGGCAGAACGGGCGAGAGGTTCCTCGAGCTCGTGCGGGCGCTCTCCGTGCGCGTTCTCCCCAATACTGCGGGTTGCCGCACGGCCAAGGAGGCGATCACCACCGCCCGCATGGCGCGCGAGCTATTGGGCACCGACTGGATCAAGCTCGAGGTGATCGCCAACGACGACACCTTGCAGCCCGATCTCTTCGGCCTCGTCGAGGCGGCAGGAGCGCTGTGCCGCGACGGCTTCAAGGTGTTCCCCTACACCACCGAGGACCTGGGCGCTGGCGAGCGGCTCTTGGCGGCAGGCTGCGAGATCCTGATGCCGTGGGGCGCGCCGATCGGCACCGGGCAGGGCCTTGCCAACCGCTTGGGTCTCAAGACCATGCGCGCCTATTTCCCCGGCGTATCCCTCGTCATCGACGCTGGCATCGGGGCACCCTCGCATGCCGCGCTTGCCATGGAGATGGGCTTTGACGCGGTGCTCCTCAACACGGCGATCGCCAGGGCCGGCGATCCGATTCGCATGGCCGGGGCCTTCGCGTCCGCGATCGAGGCCGGCCGGGCCGCCTATGAGGCTGGGCTGATCGAGCCGCGTGACATGGCGCAACCCTCGACCCCTGTCGCCGGCACGCCGTTCTTCGATTTAACCCAGAAGCCATGACGCGCGGTTGGGCGAAAGGATCGTCAGAGGGGCTAGACGTATTCTATCCCATTGTGCCCGATATCCGGTGGCTCGAGCGGCTGGTGCCGCTCGGGCTAAGAACGGTTCAGTTGCGGATCAAGAATGCCGCTCCCGACGAGGTCAGGAGGCAAGTCGCGAGCGCGCTCGAGGCGACACGGAGAGCCGGCTGCCAGCTCATCGTCAACGACTATTGGCGCGAGGCGATCGAGGCCGGCGCAGACTATATCCATCTGGGACAGGAGGATCTTGCTGCCGCCGATCTCCCCGCGATCAAAGCCACTGGCATGAGGCTCGGTATTTCCACCCACAGCGAAGAAGAGCTCGAAATCGCACTCGCTGCCGATCCCGATTACGTGGCGCTCGGGCCGATCTACGAGACCAAGCTCAAGGCGATGACGTGGGCCCCGCAGGGCCTCGCTCGCATCGGCGCCTGGAAGAAGCGGCTCGGTGCGCGGCCGCTGGTCGCCATCGGAGGCATCACGCCCGAGCGCGCGGGTTGTGTGATCGCGGCGGGCGCCGACAGCGTCGCCGTGATCACCGACTTCTTGACCGCTCCGCACCCCGAAGCGCGGGTGAGGCTTTGGCTCGACTGGGCGGCAAGATGACAAATTCGATCCACATGGAATCAATCACGGGGACCGAGCGATTCCGGTCGCACCGAGTGGCCGGCGACCCGGCCGATCGGGCGTTATGGAGCTCGATAGGGGCCACGCTTGTGCCGGGTCGTGAACCGGCATGCAATTTCGACCCCCGATTGGGGACAATCGGAGCGCCATTCTTGACCCCGCCCCAGAACGATTGAGGATTGCCTCGCAGCACAGCATCACGGGCGGCGATGACGGCAGAGCGTCGGAGTGACCGGATTCCCACCTGCCGACACGAACAAGATTGGTGGCGCTGGCGCAAGTTGCGCATGCCAGCATTTGCCGAGCGCCAGCCTCGCTCAAGGAAAATCACTCATTGTTTTGGATTAGTCTGTGCGCTGCCAGGCGCGTTGACGGATCGTTCTTGCGTGGCGCGCCCGGAGCAGCCTCACAGTCGCGTCGCAACCTGCCGCAGCGAGTGATGACTCAAGCCAAAACGGACAAAGCCCATAAGCTCGTCGGCGGCAAGAAGGTGGCGGCCCTGCTGTTGGCCATGGGCCGACCCCTGGCCGCCCGGCTGCTCAAGCATTTCGACGAAGACGAAATCAAGATGATCGCCCAGTCGGCCTCTGACCTGGGCAGCGTGCCCAAGCCAATTCTAGATAGCTTGATCGAGGAGTTCGCAGGCCTGCTCAAGTCCGGAGGCGACTTGGTGGCGTCGGCAGACGAGGTCGAGCTGCTCCTTTCCGGCGTCATTCCTTCCGAGCAAATCTCGGAGATCATGTCGCAGGTGCGGAGCCGGTCGCTCCAGTCCATTTGGTCGAGGCTGTCGGAAGTCCCGGAATCGAGCCTCGCCCAATACCTGCAAAAGGAGCATCCCCAGGTTGCTGCGGTGGTGCTGGCCAAGGCGATTCCGAGTCAAGCGGCCGGCACGCTGGGGCTAATGCCGAGTCCGGTGCGCAACGATCTCATGCGGCGCATGCTCTCGTTGAAGCACGTCATGGATTCTCCATTGAAGCACTTGGAATCGGTAATCAAGGAGGAAGTGCTGTCGAAAACCACGCGCAATGCGGGACCCACCATCTACGCGCGGCTCGCGGACATCATCAACAAGATGGATCGCAAGCAAATGGACGAGGTTCTCCACGACCTCGAGCAGCACCGCCCCAAGGAAGCCGAGCTGGTCCGCGGGCTCCTGTTCACGTTCGACGATATCGCCAAGCTCAGCCAGGCCGCGCGCCTCACCCTGTTCGACCAAGTGCCACCCGAACGCACAATTCTCGCCCTCCAAGGTTCAGAACCAGATCTCAGAGAGATGATTCTGTCGGCCGTGCCCGCGCGCGCCCGGCGCATGATCGAGCAGGAAATCGCGACCGGCAGGCCGGCTATGGCCAAGGAGGTCACGAAGGCGCGCCGCGCCATTGCCGATCTAGCTCTGGACTTGATCGAAAAGGGTGTCATCGAGCTCAATCCGCAGGACGAATAGTCATGCCAGCGCTCCGTCCAGTGAAACCGCAGCGCGGCATCGAAGGCGCCGGATCCTTGCAAGCAAGCCTCGAACAAGGTTCGGCCCGGCAAATTGCCGCAATGCAACGGGAGCGTTTTGCACGTGCGCCGAGTTGCTTGGCCGGCCCGCTGCCCCGCCTGACCACGCAACGCCAGCACGCCTGGTGTGGTTTGAGGGGCCGCCGGGTGGGCAAGTGGGATTGGTCGATGCCGATGGAGACTGCTCCAGAACCCGTCAGGCGAGCGCCAGATGTCGACTGAGCAAAGCCAACCCGCCGGCTCGCGTCGCGGCGCCGAGAAGCTGCTCGAGGCGCCGAAGCTGTCCCTCGATCGGGTTCCGGTCCTTCACAACATATTCGAGCGCCTCGCCGTCACGTGCTCCGAAAAGTTCCGCGATATCTGCCTGCCGCCAGCGTCTTTCTTCGTCAACCAGCTCGAGAGCGGAAGCTCGTGGGACGTCCTCGAGTCCTATGAGGACAGCATTGCGGCCGTCTATTATTCGCGGGAATGGGACGCAAACATCCTGATAGGTCTCGACCGTAGGTTCGTCTTTTCGGTTATCGAAGCTGCATTTGGAGGCGATGGCAGCACGACCCCCTTCGAATCAGAGCGCCCGTTTACTTCACTGGAAATCCGCCTGGCTAAACGGGTTTTCGAATTCGCGATACCCGCGTTCCAGGAATTTCTTCAGCCCATCTCCCAAGCGACGTTCGAACTGGAGAAGGTCGAGACGCGAGTCGACTTCCAAATTCTTGGACAACACGACATACCTATCGTCGTCGTTCAAATCCTTTTTCAGGTGATGGACAATGGCGGGCGCATGTTCGTACTGATCCCGCAATCGGCCCTGCAACCGATCAGGAAGCGGCTCGAGCGTGTGCGATATCAGGAGCCCGCCCACGGTGATCCCGATTGGGCCCGCAGGATGCAGGACGGTGTCGTGCGTGCCGATGTCACTCTGGAAGGGACGCTAGACGGGCCCGAACTGACACTCGACGAATTGGCGGATCTCCACGTCGGGCAGATCATCCGCCTCGCCGCCGACACGCAAAGCCTCGTTGCGCTCGAGTGCGAGGGAGAGCAGCTCTTCTGGTGCAAGCTCGGGCAAGCCAAGAGCTATTTCACGTTGATCGTCGATTCCGCAGTCGACCCCAAACAAGAATTCTTCAGCGGATTAATTTTCGGTCCCAAGGGCCGCTAGACTTGCGCGGCTTATTTTCTGATCGCTGCAAACGGCAATAATAGACCGGCTGACTATGTAAGACCGGATTCGGATTCGATCTACCCGCAACATTACAAAACCCATTTCGATGGCAACGACGCGCATTACAACTCATGGCGCGGCCAAGAAATGGTTTTAAAAATAAATTTCGCGTTAAGAAACGACTCGCTAAACGACTAAAACAAAAAGTTGCATTAGAAACATATACAGGTATTGCGCAACTTCGGACAAACCTTTCAAAATTTCGAGCGAATTATCTTCTATACTTACACCGTTTATTAGTCATCTCAGGGGAGTATCACGGGCGGTTAGCATCGCGTGGCTCTAGCAATTGGTTTCAATAATGACCACGAAACACAATACGTGCCCGTCCCACAACGAGCCCGCTTTCGAAGTCGCCGGGGATGGCCTCGAGGCAAGAGCTGCTTGCCTCGTAAACCCCGCCTCCGGGGTGGCCAACGATTACCTGAACCACTTCAACGAGATCCTCCTTCTGATCGAAAACCTTCCCACGCTCCTGCCCGAGATGCTCGACGAGCTCCTGGCATGGAAGCCGGTCAGCTACCGCGAGTACTTCACGAGATCGCTTCTGCCCGGCAGCGCAGGAGCGCTCCAGATTTATGACCGGCTGGATCCGGCCTTCCGCCGCGAGTTCGAGTCGACGATCGCCGACGTGGACGCGATGGCGCGGAAATGCGTCGACGTGATCGGCAGCCATCGCAATCCCGCCGGCGAGATCGATCCCGAGCAGGTCGCCGAGTTCTGCGAGAGCGCCTCGAAAGCCATTCGCGGCACCCTCAATCGGGCCGCCGACCTCGTCAACCACGGCCGGACGTCGCCGAGAGAGACCGCGCAAATCATGGCCGATCGCATTCTGACGTGCAGTAACCAGGCTTGATGCTCAAAACACGGAATAGCCGTCATGGATGAACTTCTGAGAGACTTCCTCACCGAAACGACCGAACACATCGAGGGCGCCGAGACGCAGCTCGTGCAGTTCGAGCGCAACCCCTCCGACGCCTCGCTGATCGCCAACATTTTCCGCCTCGTCCATACGATCAAGGGCACGTCGAGCTTCCTCGGCCTCGATCGGCTCCAGCGCGTGGGGCACGCGGCCGAAACCGTCATGGGCAAGATCCGAGACGGAGCCCCTGCGACGCAGGAAGCGGTGAGCCTCATATTGGCCGCCATCGACCGCATCCGCACCATAATCGACCAGATCGAGAGGATCGGCGCCGAACCGGCAGGCGACGACTCCGACCTCATCACGGCCCTCGAGGCCTATGTCGCCGACGAAAGTCCGGCAGGCATCAAGTCCGAGGCCGCAATGGACATCGCCGTCTCGCAGATTTCGACCGACAGCGAGGACCAGGACGAGGACGAGAAGGACGACGCCGGCTCCGCTACGGCGGGCGCAGGCAACCCGTATCTCGAGACGGCTGGCTCCGCGCAAACGGCGCCCAGCAACCGCAACCAGCAGGCCGCCGGCCCGGCCCGAAGCGGGGAGACGATTCGCGTCGCGGTCGACACGATCGAGCGCATCATGCTGCTCGTGTCCGAGCTGGTGCTCAACCGCAATCAGCTCCTCGAGCTGGCAAGGCATCGGGAGGACGATGCCATCAAGACCCCCTTGCAGCATCTCTCCTCGCTGACGACTGATCTTCAGGACGCTGTCATGCGGGCCCGCATGCAGCCCGTCGGCCGCCTCTATGCCAACCTACCGCGCCTGGTGCGCGAGCTTTCGACCAACCTGGGCAAGAAGATCGATCTCGTGACGGAAGGAGCCGATACCGAGCTCGACCGTCAGCTCATCGAGGTGATCCGCGACCCCCTGACCCACATTATACGCAATTGCGCCGACCACGGGCTCGAGAAACCCGATGTGCGAGTGGCGAACGGCAAGCCCGAGACCGGCGAAATCCGCGTCTCCGCTTCGCACGAGGCCGGCCAGATCACGATCGACATCGCCGACGACGGCAGAGGCCTCGACACGGAAAAGATCAAGCAGAAGCTCATCGCGACCGGGCGCACCACGGAGCACGAGGTGCAGAAGATGAGCGACGAGGAAATTCACCGCTTCATCCTCGAGCCGGGCTTCTCCACGGCCACGACAGTGACGAGCGTATCCGGCCGGGGCGTCGGCATGGACGTCGTCAGGTCCAACATCGAATCGATCGGCGGCTCCGTGTCGCTGTCCTCGGCACCCGGCCGCGGCAGCCGCTTCTCGCTCAAGATCCCCTTGACGCTCGCGATCGCGCCCGCGCTCATCATCGAGGTTGCCAACCAAAAGTACGCGCTCCCTCAGCACTCGGTGGTCGAGGCGGTCAGCCTCGGCCGTAACTACAAAGACCTCATTCAGAATGTGCGCAACTCGCTCGTCCTCAAGCTGCGCGACGAGGTGATCCCCGCTGTCGAGCTGCGTAACGTGCTCGGCCTCGCCGATAGCGACACCAGACAGGAGGACAACCTCGCCGTGGTCATGCGCGTCGGCGCCCAGGCCTTCTGCGTCATCGTCGACGGCGTGTCCGATATCCAGGAGATCGTCGTCAAGCCGCTCTCCGCCTCGCTCTCACATCTCAAGGTCTTCAGCGGTCACACGATCCTCGGCGACGGCTCGGTCGTGCTGATCCTGGATCCGGGCGGCATCGCGGCTCATCTCGGGATCGAAAAGTCGGCAGAGAAGAAACGCGATCTCGCCAAGGAGCAGAGCATGGAGGAACGGCGCCGCCTCGTCATGTTCCGCGCCGGACGGGGCGCCTCGAAAGTTCTGCCTCTCTCGGTCGTGTCGCGCATCGAGATGGTCGATACGAGCCGGATCGAGACCTCGGACGGAAGGCTCATGGTCCTGTTGCAAGGCCGGCTGACGCCGATCCTGCCCGCATCGCCGGCAATCGATCTCTCCCAGAGCTCCTACCCGGTCCTCGTTGTGACGGCCGAGGGTCGCACGATCGGGCTCTTGGCCGAGGAGATCGTCGACATCATCGAGGACAAGCTCGAGATTCAGCTCGCCAGCTCGAGTTCCGATATCGTCGGCTCGGCAGAAATTCGCGGCCAGGCCGTCGAGCTTATGGACATCTCTCACTTCATCGCCAACGCTTACCCGGCGAGCCACAGGGCATCCGGCATACAGCGTGTGCTCCTGGTGACCGAGGATGTGCTGCTCCGCGACATGCTGTCCCCGAGCCTTACCGCGGCGGGATACGCCGTGGCGGTCGCCAAGCCGTCCGACGAGGCTCACCGATTGGTTGGGCAGGCATCCACGTGCGATGCGGTCGTCGTCGACATGGATGCACCTGGAATGGCCAAATCCGCGCTCATGCGCGCTGTCAAGGACAACCAGTCGCCTCTGTCGGTACCCGTCCTCGGGCTGGCCGCAGATCCGACGCCGCGCGCCACACGAAAGGCAACCGCAAGCGGGCTGGCGGCTCTTGTGAGCAAGCTCGATCGCCCGGCGCTCATCAGTGCGCTGTCGTTCGCCCTGGATACGGCCGCTGAAGCAAAAGATACCGAGATGGAGCTCGCCGCATGACGCCCGCCGCAGCCGAAGCAAATCATGCCGTCGCGAATATCCCCACGACGGACGCCCAAAGCTACTTCACCGTCTTCGCCGGCGGGGAAGCCTTCGGGTTGTCGGTGCAGAACGCACAGACAATCTTTCGCATCAGCTCCGTCACGCCGATACCCATGGGTCCGCTCGACATCGGCGGGCTCGTCAATCTGCGCGGCAAGATCGTGACCGCCGTCAGCCTGCGCCGGCGGCTCGGAATCCAGGTCGAGCAGCAGTTCCAGAACTCGCTTGCGATCTGCGTCGAGCACAAGGGCGAGAACTTTGCCCTCATCGTCGACGAGGTCGGCGATGTGTTGTCGCTCGACGCCTCGATGCGGGTCCCGATCCCGACCCACTTCGACCCGACCCGCTCGCGTTTCATGATCGGGCTTTACAAGGTCGGCAATCTGCTCATCCCGGCGCTCGACGTCGCGGCGCTTTTTGACTTCACAAATTAGCCGGGTCTCGCAGTTCTCAGTATGGAGTAACAGATGAAGCGTGCGCTTGTAGTGGACGACTCTTCGTTCATTCGAAAGATCGCCAGGCAGATCCTCGAAAGCATGGACTTCGAGGTCGAGGAGGCGCGCGACGGCGCCCAGGCCCTCAGCCACTGCGACCAGTCCCTGCCGGATCTCATCCTGCTCGACTGGAACATGCCGGTGATGAGCGGGCTCGAGTTCTTGACCAGGCTGCGCAAGATGCCCGGGGGCGAGGAGCCGCGCGTCGTGTTCTGCACAACGGAGAACACCAAGGAGAGAATTATCTGCGCGCTGGAAGCGGGGGCCACCGAGTACATCATGAAGCCGTTTGATCAGGAGATCATTCGCGCGAAGCTCGAACAGATCGGACTCGTCTGAAAGAGGCTTGAAGCGAAGCGAGGCAGTCGCCCTCGCTGTTCATGTGAGGGTTTGGCTCGCTCGTAGCTCAATCCTCACCGTCAGCAACTCTATTAGTAATGCGTACAATGACCGAACCCTTCGACGTCCTCTGTGACTTCTTGCGCCGCAACTCCGGCCTCGTAGTGGAGCCAAGCAAGCGCTATCTCGTGGAGAGCCGCATCTTACCAATCGTGCGGCGCGAAAAGCTTGCGAGCCTAGACGAGCTCGTGCGTCTGATCGAGCGCGGAAAGTCGCCCCAGCTCGCGAAGGACGTCATCCAGGCGATGACGATCAACGAGACCTACTTCTTCCGCGACAAGATGCCGTTCGACATCTTCCGCGATGTCGTGCTGCCGAAGCTGCTCAAGGCACGCAGCGCGGAGCGGAAATTGAGGATCTGGTCCGCGGCCTGCTCGACCGGGCAGGAGCCCTACTCCCTGGCGATGCTGCTCGATGAGGCTGCCGCCAAACTCTCGGGCTGGACGATCGAAATCGTGGCAACGGACCTTTCCGAAGCCGTTCTCGAGAAGGCGCGAAAGGGCACCTACTCGCAGTTCGAGGTCCAAAGAGGCCTGCCCACAACCTATCTTCTCCGCCACTTCAATCAGATCGGCGATTCCTGGCAACTCAACGAGGCCCTGCGCTCGCGCGTCACCTTCCGGTCGCTCAACCTTCTGTCGGATTTCTCCGCGCTCGGGCGTTTCGACGTGATTTTCTGCCGCAATGTCCTCATCTACTTCGATACGACGAGGAAGGAGGACGTGCTGAAGAGAATGTCTCGCATTCTCTCTCCCGAGGGTTTCCTGCTGCTGGGCGCGTCCGAGAGCCTCATAGGGCTCAATACCGACCTCTCCTCGCATCCGGACCACCGCTGTCTTCACATGCGAAGCACAGACGCCAGCACGCCCGCGACCGCTGCCCCAAAACCGGCTTGGAAGCCAACCGTCCTCCCCGAGCCCCCGAGCACCGCCCCCACGCGCCTCACCACCTCGAGCCCGGCGCCCGCGCGTGTTCGTACGAGCCGTTGAGGCGAAAAGCGCGCAACGATTGCGCCGGCCGCCAAGCCCGGGGGCGTCAAGTCTCCCGGACCCGCGAACGCTCGCCCTGCCGCCCCTGCCCCTTGACGAGGAGGCGGTGGGCGCTATCGAGCGTCACCAGCCTGACGATCTCCGCCAAGCCGATCGAATCGAGCCCTGCAGAGGCTGGCGAACCGAACGGCAGCGATCCGTCCGCCGATACAGGGTCTTGCCTGAGCAGACCAGGTCCGATCGAGGCGGGCTTGCCCGGTCGATGAGCGGCGCCACCATCCTCGGTGTCGGCTGTTGCGGCGGTCACTGCCGCCCGTTCAGTCCCGAAGCCCGGCCGCGCAATGCTGGCATTTGCCGCGTCGGGTGGCGGACCATTAACGCTTTCGCCCTCCGGGTTGCCGATCCAAAGCGCTTCGGCGATCCGGCGGCTCACCAGCCCGGGCAGGACCTCGCCGCCGGCCCTGCAATATTGGCAGAACAGAGCGCGTACTTCGCCGAGATCGCCGCGCCGCACCGCATCGCCTAAGCCGCTTCGCACCCAGGTCTCGCCGCTATTGAATGTCAGCGAGGTTAACGCCGCCTTGGTTCCCTCATCGAGGCCGGCCGCGTGACGCTCCACGGTGGCGCGAGCGTCAGCAATCGCAGATTGAAATCGCCGCTCGGCTTCCGAGCGGTCGATCTGTTCGCCGGCGAATTGGGCGCGCGTGCCATAGCCGTTCGAAAGCTGCGCATAGTCCCAAGTGGCCTGCGGGGTGAAGCCCTCGAACTTGCGGATCGAGTCGAGATAGAAGCTGTGCATGTAGCTCTCGGCCGGTCGAGACATGCATTGTTAACGCCCAGCCCTTGCGTAAGGCTGACGGCCGAGGCGCTGGCTTAACGAACAACCGAGCCGGCGCAGTCCGTGCCGAGAAAGCTGGCACGGTCATTGCTTTCTCAAGTCTTGTCTCGACGGAGCAAGGCCATGTCTCAACTCTCGGCTCATTTTCGGGCTCGCATCGCGGCTCTCGGCGAACTGTCCCGCCCGCTCGGAGAAGCCCGTGCCGCGAACCTCGCCCGCCAGCTTGCCGCCGACGTGATGGCCGAGATCTCCAGAGGCCGCAATCCTGAACGAGCGCTTAACGACTGGATCACGCGCATTGCCTGCGAGGTCGCCGCTCACGCGCACCGGCACGGCGCACCGGGCGCTTCGAAGCGCGTTACCCTCTTGAAGGACCTGTTGCCCGAGATTGCGTTGACGCAGCATTGATTGGGCGCCCGGTGCTCACGTGCCCAACCCGTAAAATTTAGCGCAATCTATCGTTCTGCATCTAAGCCGGCCTCAATCGAAATGCTGTAGAACAGCTGACACTGCCCGGAACCAAAGCGGGCAGCCAAAAAAAGCAGCACGTCAGGGTCCGGGTCGTCGAACATGTCGCAGCAAGCAAGCCTTTCCCTCCTCCGTGAGCGTCGGGACAACATCCGCGAATGGCTCGACGAGGAAGCTCCTTACACGACCGTGGATCAAAAGCACCTCGATGCCCATACGCCCGAACAGGCCTACTGGCACCACGGGTATCAGGCAGCGCTCAGCGACATCATGGCGTTGCTCGCTACTGGAAGCGGAAAAACCGGCAGCGCGGACATTCCCAATTAGTGCCGCTCGGCCGATCCGGGTGCGTCCTGTTTCCCGGCGGCTTGAACGCGTGGTAGAGCTCGCACTCTTTCAGGAAGGCCGCCTCGGCATTGGGCAGGCAGGCGTATTTGAACAGCGTGGCCGAGCCGATGAAGCTGTGCAGCTTATCCCGGATGTGCGTGTCGGCCCGACCGACGAAGTCCACGTAAAATCTGCCTGAAACATCGGTGTGACCGAGCGCATAAGCCCCCGGCGACACCCGCGGGATCGCGTCGTTTATGCCATCGAAGGTCAGCCGAAATGGCCCCAGGAGTCCTGTGCTTATCATGGCCGCGGTCGCTTTCTTAAAGGCTTAGAATGGGTATCCGCCAATCCGTTTCAATGCGATAACTGTGCCACGCTCCTACACATAGATAACCCCGCTCGCCACACGGGAATCCGTACCGACACTTTCCGGGGCGCCAGATCCAGAGGTCAAGGCGTCCGCGGCGCCGTTTTGGGTCGGATCGCCTCCGCCGTTGCGGTGCGGATGCGAAAGCCCCGACTGCCCCTGCGGCGTGGCTGAATGCTGGGAGTGGGCATCGCCGGGCGCGGCCGGCGGCTGCATGCCCGTTCGGAGCGGCTCGGCGGCCTGCGCTGTTATGGCATCGACCGCGTAACCGGCAGCCCTGAGCGCATTCGAGAGCAACGCGCGATCCTTCACGATGGCGTCGGCCGTCTCCCGATGCGAGGCCTCGAGATGAACATCGAGCACGTTGTCTTTGAGCGACAGCCGAACCGTTACCTTGCCGAGATCGGCTGGCTCAAGCTCAATGTGAAGCACTTTCACCGGACCGTCCAGCAGGCGTGAGGCTCCACCGGCCTCGTCCGCTGTCCAGACAGCAGCGCCGCGCGGCGCGGCAAGCTCGTCGGCAATCCCAGTCGCAATCTGCTGCACGAGGGACGTAGACGACCGGACGGCGCCGGCCGCACCCACCTGGGACAGCGCCAGCTCCATGCCGGCCAAGCGGCCGGCAAGGGCGTCGCGCCGGTCGGCCAAACGCTCGGCGACCCCGGCCTCGAAAAGTTGCCGCGCAAGCGAGCCCCGGTCATCCCGCTCCCACTGCCGTGACGAACCACGAGGATCTTGCTCCCCGCGCGCCCGCCATGGGCCGTTCTCGTCGTCCTGGGGGCCGACCGGCGCGACGCTCCTGGCGGAGCCCTCTTCGCTCTTGTCGCCGGCGGGCTCGAGGGCATCGAGGCCCGATGGTTCGCCGGTTGCGACCTCGGCATGGGCCAGAATGTTCAGGGCCTTGGACGAGGCTCGAACAGGACCGAAGTGCGTCTCCTGGCGCAGGACGACCCCGTTCACGTCCGTTAATTCGGCCACTCCCGGAAGTCGTGATGTAACCGAGGCATCGGACACCTCGATCTCCGGACCCATACCCAGGAACGCAGGCCCGGCCGCGAGGTCGGCAGGCTTCGCCGCGGAAGGCTTGCCCATGTCCAGCCCGAGGTCATTTGCCGCGCCAAACGGCGGCACCTCGACGGCGTCAGCCGCATTGGAAAGGCCGATCGCTCCGTCTCCGGCCGCAGCAAGAGCCATGAGCGGGGCCGCGAGATCGAGACTTCCGGCCGAGGGCCCCGGGTTGCCGTCGAGGGACGTCGTTTCTGTCTCGCCCTCGGGAGCGCCTGCCCCAACCATGCCCTGTATCATAGCGAATGCGGGCATGGGCGGGGGGCGGAGCGCCTTTGCCGCCCACTCCTCCATCGGCGTTCCGCTCTCGCCCTCCTCGCCGCCGGCCACGGGCGCAGAGACGAGCTCGGAGAACGCGAGATCATCGGCGCCGGCCTCGAGGCCATTAGACCTATCATCCCGGCTCCGCGGATTGCGCACGGGGCCTCCGGCAGGGACCGGCAAACGATCTGGCAGGCCTTCAGGCATAGTCATTGGACGCCTTCTCCTAGTAGGCTGTCGACCGCCGATATGGCGCTCTGTGCACGGGTTACCGACGCCGGCATTGGGTCGCTGGAGCCCGCTGGGGTCGCGGGCCACTTTCGAATTTGACCGGCCAAGGCGAGCGCCGACTCGAGGATCTCCGTATCGCTCGCGCTGAGTTTGTCCCGGGCTGCGCCTTGCAGAGCGGACAGCCCCTTATCGAACTCATCGCTAACGATGAGTGCCGTCCCCTCGTAAAGCCTAGCGCGCTCACGCTCGACGCTCCCCTCGGGTGCGAGCTTCGCCGCGCGGCCGGCCGCATACCGGGCAATATCGGCGTTGCCGCCGGCAACCGCCTCTTCGGCGATCACCAGATACGCCTCGCGTTGCTCCTCGTGGCCGAGCTTCTCCAGCACCCCCTCGATCCGCGTGATCCACTCCGATGCGCCTCCGAATTCGCGGCGCGCCACGCCGGCGAGGATCTCTCGCCGGAAACTGGCGCCGTAGATCGACCTGCGGAACCGGCGTGCGTACTGCGAGTGAAGACGATCGAATCGCTCGAGATCTCCCCCGCGGGCGACGAGCAGGATTTCGCGGCGCAGCGCCGACTCTTCGATCAGTGTTCCCGGAGACAACAATCGCGCGTCGTCGAGAAGCGCAATGGCCTTGTTCGTGTCCAGCTTCTCGAGCAAGGTTCCTTGAACGAGCGCGACGAGACCACCCATGCTCGGCTCGAGAGCGCGCGCCTCGATGCCGTCGAGGAGCTTGGCGGCTTCCGCGCTTTGCCCCTCGGCGTATGCCAAGGCCCCCTTCAGGAGACGTTCGTCGATGGCCGGCGCCGAGCCGCGGTTCAAGAGATCCCTGAGTAGCTTCGGGTCGCCCCCGCTCAGGACGAAAAATATCGCCGCGCGCGCGTTCCTCGGGTCCTTCCAGACCTCCGGATCGAATTTGCCCATTTGCTCGTTGAGCTCGGCCAAATACTGCTTCTGAACCTCGTAAGCCTCCGAGCTGCCCTGGGCGACCCGATCCTGAATGGAGCGCAGAGTGCGGATGGCCTGAACGGGATCTTTCGGCCGCTCCTCGGCGAGCGCAAAAGCCGGCAAGAGGAAAAGACAGATGAGCAGAAAGGCGCGGTCGCGGGTCATCAGGATTTCGGCGCTCTGAGCAGTATCTCGATGCGGCGGTTCTGAGCGGCGTTGCCGTCGCCCGCAACCTTGAGGCTCCGGTCGGCATGTCCTTCGATGCGCTCGACCCGGTTTTCCTGCACACCGCCTCTGACGAGCATGTAATAAGCCATCTGGGCTCGCGCGGCCGAAAGTCGCCAGTTATCGTAACTTCCGGATTTGAACGGTCGCGCATCGGTATGACCGCTGATCACGATCTGGCCCGGATGCGAGGCAAGCACCTTGGCGACCTTCTCCATCACGACGACCAGCTCGGGCCTCGGCATCGCCGAAGAGACAGTGAACATTCCGTACTGAAATTGATCGGTCAGACTGATGAGGAGGCCCTCGTCCACGCGCTTGACCTCGATGTTGGGCAACGAGTCCGGGTTGAACGACGCCACCTCTTGGCGGATTTCACCCTCGACGGCAGCGGCCTCTGCCCGGCTCTTGGCGGCAACGCTCTCCGGCGCGCCGGTGCCCTCGGACTTGCTTGCCGCGGCTCGATCGCCGGCGTTTGCCGGCAGCGTCTTCGCAGCCTGATCTGGGCCGCCCACCCGCCCGAATGTCGGCGGCTCGAACGGATTGCGCAAGTCCTTGCCCCCCGCTGGCGAGAGATCGCTTTGCTTCGAAGCTTGAGATAGCCCCCCGATAGGCCTGGTCGCCTCAACGGCAAGCTCCGTAAGGGCGGCATAGGGGTCGCTGAACAACTGATCTTCCTTGTGCTTTGCCTCGGCGGCTTCCGCCTCGGCCTGGCGCGCGTTTTTTCTCGCTGACTTTCCTTTGGTTTCGCTGTCAATCTTCTCGGGATGGGCGCCGTTATCCTCGGGAGTGCGCTCCGATGGCTCCTCCTTGGGGTCGGATTCGTGAAGCCCTCTGCTGGTCGGAGCGGTGTCATTCAATTTGATCGGATTGAAATAAGCAGCGATTCGTTCCACGGTCTTCCGATCCGACGCATTGATGATCCACATGACGAGAAAGAACGCCATCATGGCGGTCATCAAATCGGCGAACGCGATCTTCCATGCGCCGCCGTGATGGCCGTCCTCTTCGTGGGCCATCCGCCGCCGCACAATGACGATCTCGCGCGGAACCGAAGCATCTTGATCGGAACTCATACGTTCGCTCCTTCGATCACTTGGACCCATGCGCCAATACGCGTTTCCAGGATCGTCTGATCCGCCACAATGCGAAGCTCCGCCCCCTCGGCCGGCACGAAACTCAGGCCAGCGATCCCGTCGCCAAGACGCTCCCTCAGCGCCTCGAGCAGGTCATTCGGACCGGAGATCACGATGCTCACGACATCGCCTTTTGCGCGCACGGCCCCGAGCGCCTCGGCCAGGTCTGCGACGGCCCGTCGGTAAACTTCGGACAAGAGCACCGGCTTCAAAATGCGCGCGACCGTTCCCGCGATCGTCGTTTCCAGATCGCGGAGACCCGACAGCAGCAAGCCACTCAACCGTTCGCTCTGCTCGAGGGTCCAGCGCTCCCTCTCCGAGCGGAGGTGGTGCTCGAAATCCGCGAGCTGACTCTTGAGCTGCGCCTCGAACTCTGCCCGCGCGGCGGTCCCGCCCTCGTCGATACCCCGCGCATAGGCCGCCTCGAGCGCCGCGGCAGCATCCTCTTCCCGCGAGCCGGCGCGACCCCTGTCGGGGCCGCCGCGAGAGCCGCCGGCGCGCCCCGCGCCAGGTGTCAACTCCTCGAGATAACCGGCGACAGGAAGCGCGTTCATGCCTCACGCTCCCGCATCCATTGCTTGAGCACCGTCGCGGCCTGCTCCTCGTCGAGATTCACCATCTGCTCCAGGCGCTTTTGCGGAATGCGCCGCTGCGAGTTCGTCAAATCCTCGATGAGGTTCGGCTCCTCGGCCATTTGCACCGGCGGCCTGCTGGCAACCGCTGCTTGAGCGGCGGGCGAAGTCTGGTCCGGGCCGCCGGTCGCGGCGGCGATCGACTCTGCGCCTTCCAGCGCCAGGTTGCCGCCAGCGACCGCTGCCGCCACCGGCTGCTCGAGCAACGCCCTCGTCAATGGCCTCAAACCGAACCAGATCACGACAAATGCGACGCCGAGAACGGTGGCGGCCTTGACCAGGCTCGCGACCAGACTGATGAGCTGCTCGAAGAACACCGCCGAGTCGTCGGATTCGAGAATCGCGGTGTCGTCGGCGAACTCCACCGCCGCCACGCTGATCTGGTCTCCGCGTTTCACGTCGACGCCGGCGGCCGTGCCGACCAAGCGCTCGACCTCCTTGACTTGCGCCTGAACGGCCTCCGGCGCCGCGGACTCCCCGAGCGATGCCAGGAGGCGCTTGCGGTTGATGACAACGGCGATCGTCAGGCCTTCGATCCGGTAGCCCTCGCTCACGGTCTGGATAGTCTTGGAGTTGAGCTCGTAGTTGGTGAGGTCCTCGCGCCGCTCGTTGGCCTTTTTCGATTGGTCCCCCGCCTCCGAGCCGGCCTGGTCCTTGGGAATGTTTTGGTCGACCCCGACCGGAGCGCGGCTCGATGTGTCTTGCGACGTCCCGGTCTCCTTGACCACGCGCAGCGATCGCTCGACCTTGGATTCCGGATCGAAGGTCGTTTCGTTGGTCTGTTTCTTATCCATGTTGAGGCGCGTCGCCACGCTCACCTGGAAGTTGCTGAGACCCAGATAGGGGGCGAGTGTCTTGCGGACGTTGTCCTCCAAATCCTTGCCGACCGTCCTCTCGAGCTCGGCCAGCCGGGTCGGCGCGGCGGTCGTAGCATCGCCCGCCGCCGCAAGTACGGTGCCGTCCGCGCTCAGCACGTTGACTTGCTCGACGCCGAGCGCCGGCACGGCTGCGGCGACGAGATGGCGGATCGCCTGTACGGCGGAGGCATCTGCGACCGCCTCCGTCCGGATAACTACCGATGCCGACGGCGGCTGGCGCCCGCGCCGGAACGAGCCGTTTTCCGGCAGCACGATGTGCACGCGGGCTGCCTTCACCCCCTTCATGGTCTGGATCGTGCGCGAGAGCTCTCCCTCGAGCGCCCTGACGCGCGTGATCTCCTGCATGAAGGAGGTGAGCCCGATGGGCCCGAGCTTGTCGAACAGCTCGTAGCCGGCGTTTGCGCTCGAGGGCAGGCCCTTCTCGGCGAGCAGCATGCGGGCCTGGCTCGTCTGTTCGGAGCGCACCATGACCTTGGTGCCCTCCGCGTTGACGTCGAACGGAACACCGGCCTCCTTGAGCGCGGCCCCGATCCGGCTCACGTCCTGCGAGTTGAGGCCGGCGTAAAGCGTCTCGTACTCCGGGCGGCTCAAATAGTAGCTGCCGAAGCCAACCGCGGCGAAAACCGCAAGCCCGACCAGGCCGAGCGCCGCCAGGCGGCGCGCGCCAAGGCCAAGCAGATTGCTCCACAGCCTCTCAAGCTGCTCCCACCCCAACATGGCCCTCTCCGCCGACAGTCAAACTCAGCCCGCATGGAGTTTGGGCGCGGAAGCTTGCGTGGGAATTGCGAACGAAACGGCCCCGCCCGGTCGCGGGCATGGCCGCCAGAGAACCAAGGCCTTGCCGCTTGGCCTATTGCTGGAAGAGCTGGAGGATCATCTGCGCCGACTGGTTGGCGATGCTGAGCGCCTGGACGCCGAGCTGCTGGCGAACTTGCAGCGCCTGCAGGCGCGTCGACTCCTTGTTCATGTCGGCGTCGACCAGCTGGCTGATGCCGAGATCGATCGTGTCCATGAGCGCAGTGATGAAATCCTGCTGAAGGTTGATGCGTTTCTTGGCCGCGCCGAGGGTGGTTGCCGCATCGGTCATCGTGCCCTGAGCGGAGTCGACTCCATCAATGTAGTCCTCGAGATCGGTCAGGTCCGCCGTCGAATCCGTCAAGGCGCTGATGTCGATGGTCAAGATCGTGTAAGGATTGGGGCCGTTGATGCCGTTGGTTACCGCGCGCGGCTGGTCGAGAATCCCGGCACCGCTGCCCGACGAGTCGACGAGCATCGTGCCGGTCGCGCTGATATCGACGCTGATCGTCCCGATTTGGATGGATCCCGTGCTGTCGCGGGAGAACGAGGCGACGATGGTCTTGGACGTGGGGCCGGTCGAATCGACTTTGAGCCAGTTCTCGCCGGAGAACACCGCCGAGTCGGCAAAGCTCTGGAGTTGGCTCTGCAGTGTGTTGATCTCGGTTTGGATCTTGCTGCGGTCGACGCCGGGCTGGCGGGCCGCGACCAGCTTCGACTTTATGTCGCGCATGACATCGATGCTCTTGTTGAGCGCCTCGACCGC
>DATETZ010000046.1:0-2595 GCA_035283385.1 Hyphomicrobiaceae bacterium | reverse complement strand
GTCAGGGGCGCCTTCAAGGTCGATAGGGCGCGCAGAGGCCGCATCAAGGGAAGGAACGTCGTCGTGGTCGACGATGTGATCACCACGGGAGCGACCGCCGATTCTTGCGCGCGGGCGCTGAAACGGGCAGGCGCGGCACGGGTCGATGTGTTGGCGCTGGCGCGGGCCGTCGAACCCACCGCCTTCGTGCTCTAGTCTTGCGTACGGAGTCTCTTCTGTTCTTCGTCATCGCCGGGCTTGACCCGGCGATCCAGGACCACTCGCTCGGAGCTTGTCGCCCCTGGATGCCCGGCTCAAGGCCGGGCATGACGAGTAAGAAGTCTTGCGTTGGGTCCGCTCCCAGCCCAGTTATTATGCATGACGCGCATCCTCCTCTACACCACGCCCTTCTGCGGCTATTGCCGCGCGGCGAAGCAGCTCTTGCACGGCAAGGCGCTCGACTTCGAGGAGATCGACGTCGCCTTCGACGACGACAAGCGGGCCGAGATGATCGACCGCGCGATGGGCTTGCGCACCGTGCCGCAGATCTTCATCCATGGCCGCCATGTGGGAGGCTATGACGAGCTTGCCATGCTCGAGCGCGAGGGCAAGCTCGATGCCTGGCTCGCCGCGGTCCCCCAAGCGCTCGCGGACGCCAAGGAGACATGACCCTCTCACCGGAGAGACGCTTCCGCGCCGCCCTCGTGCAGCTCCGCTCGGGCCGCTCGATGGAGGCCAATCTAGAACGGGCCGAGGCGCTTGTAAGGCGCGCGGCCCAAGGCGGCGCCGTCTATGTGCAGACGCCCGAGAACACCGCCGTCATGGAGCTCAAGCCCGAGCTTGTGCTGCGAGCGGCGCAAACCGAGGACGAAAGCGTTGCGCTCGCGAAGCTCCGAGCGCTCGCCGCCGAGCTCGGCATTTTTCTCCATATCGGCTCGCTTGCCATCAAGGTCGATGAGGCGCGCGTCGCCAACCGTTCCTATCTCATCGACCCCCAAGGCGGGATCGCCGCGCGCTACGACAAGCTGCATATGTTCGACGTCGATCTTGCCGGAGGGGAGAGCCACCGCGAGTCTAGCCATTGCCGGCCCGGCGCCAAGGCGGTCGTCGCCGACCTTCCCTTCGGCAGGCTGGGCCTCTCCGTCTGTTACGACCTCCGCTTCCCGCAGCTCTATCGCGCCCTCGCCACCTCCGGCGCCGAGTTCATCGCTATACCTTCGGCCTTCACCAAGCAGACCGGCGAAGCCCATTGGCACGTGCTGACCCGCGCCCGCGCCATCGAGACCGGCGCCTTCGTGCTCGCCGCCACGCAAGGGGGGCTGCATGAGAACGGACGGGCGACCTATGGCCATAGCTTGATCGTCTCGCCCTGGGGCGAGATCCTGGCCGAGGCGGGCGAGGAGCCGGGCGTCATCTTTGCCGATATTGACCTTGCCGCCTCGGCGGAGGCCCGCGCGCGCATCCCTGCGCTTAAAGCTGGCCGCGAGTTCGAGGTCGAGATCGTTTGCGCCGCGCCCCAAGCAGCGCGGAGAGAGGCCTCATGATCCGCTTCGCGCTCATCTGCAATCGGGGCCACGACTTCGACGCCTGGTTCGGATCGGGCGACGCCTACGAGGAGCAAATCGAGGCTCGCGCCGTGACCTGTCCCTGTTGCGGCAGCGTCCAAGTGAAAAAGGCGCCCATGGCGCCCGCCGTGAAGAGGAGCCGCGCCGAGCCTCCCGCGATCCAGGAGTCGGCTGAACGCAAGCGAACCTATGCCTTCCTCAAGGATCTCCGCGCCCATCTTGAGGCCAATGCCGAGCATGTCGGCCCTGCCTTCCCCGAGGAGGCCCGCAAGATGCATTACGGGGAGAGCGAGGCGAGGAGCATCTATGGCGAGGCGAGCCTCGAGGAGGCGAGGGCGCTGAAGGAGGAAGGCATCCCCGCCGTGCCGCTGCCGCCTTTGGCAAAGGATCATAACTGACAACCGCGCGTTACAATGGCGAGGTAACCTCTTGTTGGGGTCCTTGCGTTACAAATTGCCGTGGGGCGCCCTGGTAAAGCCTTTTTGGAATCCTATCTATGGGGCTGCCGGGCGTTGGTTTCTGCGCAACCAGGGTCTAAGAAATGCGCCTCTTAGCTTTTTCCGCACAGCTCCGTGGTCTGCTCGCTGTCCCGTTTTTGGCGGCGGCGCTCGCTTTTCCGGCGATGGCCGAGCCAAATCCGGACAGCAGCCCGCCTCAGGCCGAATCGACGCCTGACACCGCGCCGGCCGGCCCCAATGATGCGGCCGGGGAGGGCACGTCCCCGCCGGCCGACTCCAATGCTGCCGCCGGGGAGGGCACGTCCCCGCCGGCCGACCCCAATGCCCCGAGCGGGGACTCCCAATCCGCAAACCCCGACGCCGATGCTGCGCCCGAACCGCCCAAGTCCACGGTCCTCATCAATATCGACAAGTCGGTCCAGGAGATGACTGTCTTCGTCGACGGCGTGGAGCTCTACACCTGGCCTGTGTCCACCGGCATCCGCGGCTATTCCACCCCGTCAGGGACTTATACGACGACCTCGATGAATGAGATCTGGTACAGCAAACAGTGGGACAACGCGCCGATGCCCCACGCGGTCTTCTTCACCAAG
>DATETZ010000045.1:0-6969 GCA_035283385.1 Hyphomicrobiaceae bacterium | reverse complement strand
GAGACATTCAGCCGGCGATCGCGGGCGCGCGGGGGCGCAAACTGTTATTCCTCGACGCCTGTCATTCCGGCAACGCCTACAACCGCACGCTGCTCGCCTCGGCGGAGACCGATCGCTTCGTCGCCTTCTCGGCCGCGCGCGCCGACGAGGTCGCGGTCGGGTTCAAGAAGGACGGGCACGGCGTTTTCACCCACATGTTGATCGAGGGTTTGAAGGGCGATCCCGCCGCGCTCGATCCCTTGGAGAAGGGCGTCACCGTCTACACGCTCGGCAATTTCGTGAACCTCAAGGTGCGCGAGCGCACGGCCGGCAAGCAGACGCCCGAGTTCCGCTCCGGCCAGGGCAGCTTCGTGCTGGCGCGGGAGTGAGGCCGGCGCGTCCCGAGCCCGGCCGCCCCTTCCGGAGCAGCGCCCTCGACGCTATTCGGCGGCGATGGCCCGCGCCGGCCGCTCAGCGCGCTTGGCGAAGCGCACCATCGTGAAGATGCCCCACGGCTTGAGCGGCCTGCGCTCGACGAGATGCAGCTCCTCGCAGACCGTGACGCGCGCGAGATCGAACACGCTGCGCCAGCCGATGATCTCCGCGAACGGAGCCATGCGCCGCTCGACCCAGCCCCGCACGCCCTCGATCTGGCTGAAATGGTTGACCAGGATCACCTCGCCGCCCGGCTTCGTCACGCGCGCGAGCTCGCGCATCACCCGCTCGGGCTCGGGCACCACCGTCATCACGAACATGGCCGCCACCGTGTCGAAGGTCGCGTCCGAGAAGCTCAGGTCGGCGGCATCCATCTCGTGCAGCCCCGTCACGTGGTCCAGCCCCTCGGAGCCGACGCGCTCGCGCGCCTTCTCGAGCATGTCGGGCGACAGGTCGATGCCGACCACCTCGAGATGGCGGCCGTAGTCGGCAAGCGAAAGCCCCGTTCCCACGCCGACCTCCAGCACGCGGCCTCTGCGCCCGTTGATCAGCTCGACCGCCTGCCTGCGCCCTTCCGTCGAGATGCGCCCGAACGTGTGGTCATAGACGGGAGCCCAGCGGCGGTAGGCGACTTTCACCGCGTCCTCGTCGATGCGGCCGATGCCGATGATGCGGCCTTGGGCCCGCTCGAGGGTCACCGGCGAGCGCCGGGCCATCGTACGCAGACTGGGTCTTCTGTGAGGCCGGGCCTCCGAATGCAGGCTGGGACTCATGTGACTGACGCGCTCCTCTCTCAACTTGACCCCACTCCCCCGGCGGGAACCCGGTGCGCATCGCCGGAGCGGTTGCGCGCCAACCCGCCGTCCACGTGCTTCGCGTCCGACGCCGTCCGCGCGATCCAGCCCCCGCCGAGCACGCGGGACTCGAGGGAGCCGTCCGCGTAAAAGACGCAAGCCTGCCCCGCCGCGACCCCGTCCTCGCCATCCTCGAGCGTGACTTTGATGGCTCCGTCGGCGTCGAGCGAAAGCGCCGCCGGCTGAGGCGGCTGCGAAGAGCGGATTCTCGCGTAAAGCGCGAAGCGCGACCCGGCAACGGCCTCGAACGGGCCGTCGCCGAGCCAATTGACGTTCTTAAGGATAAGCTCTCGCGTGCGCAAGAAGTCACGCGGTCCCACGATCACCTCGTTGCGGCGGGCATCGAGGCGCACGACGTAGAGCGCCTCGCCGCCGGCGACCTTGAGGCCGCGGCGCTGGCCGATCGTGTAGTTGACGATTCCCCCGTGGCGCCCGAGCCGCCGTCCGTCGACGTGGACGATGTCGCCGGGGCGAAGGGCACCGGGCTTGAGGCGCGCGATCACATCCGCGTAGCGGCCATGGGGCACGAAGCAGATGTCCTGGCTGTCGGACTTGTCCGCGACCGGCAGGGCGAGCTCGCGGGCGAGCGCGCGCACCTCGCTCTTGCGCATCCCTCCGAGCGGGAACCAAAGGTGCTCGAGCTGGTCGCGAGTCGTCGCAAACAGGAAGTAGCTCTGGTCGCGGTCCGCATCGCGGGCGCGGTAAAGATCCGGGCCCTCGCGTCCGTCGCGCTTCTGGACGTAATGGCCGGTGGCGAGGACGGCGGCCTCGAGCTCGCGCGCCGTCTCGAGGAGATTGCGGAATTTAATCTGCTGGTTGCATGTCACGCACGGGATCGGCGTCTCGCCCGAGATGTAGCTCTCGGCGAACGAGCCCATGACCGTATCGGCGAACCGCTTCTCGTAATCGAGAACGTAGTGGGGGATGCCGAGCCGGTCGGCGACGCGCCGCGCATCCTCGATGTCCTGGCCGGCGCAGCAGGCCCCCTTGCGGCCGTGCGCCTCGCCATGATCGTAGAGCTGGAGGGTGATGCCGATGACCTCGTGGCCGCCCCGGCTCAAGAGTGCAGCCACAACCGAGGAATCGACTCCGCCGGACATGGCGACAACGACACGCCGCCTGGCGCCGGACGATGGCGCGGATGCAAGACTGGACAACTTCCGTTCCCTGTTAGTTCGCTAATGGGGGCGACCCCCCGCTTTCCCGATCCGCCGAGCGGGCTTTGAGCGTTGGCCTGACCTGCGGTCCCGAAACAGAACGACGGGACGGCAAGTTGGTAACGGAGCAGTCCTCGTTAAGGAAAACAATACGACCTTCCGCTGTTGGGGCGCAAGTCCGGGGGCGCACGTCTGGGGGCGCGAGAAATCCGCGCATCGGCCGGGTTTGAAGCCCCCTGCTTGGTCGTGCCACGGCCGGCCGGACTCGCGAGTAACTCTAACGCGCCGAAATCCGTGTTTCTGCACGCCGATTTATGGTATGTTTACTCAATAACTTAGCCCGACATTAAGAGTGTTTGGGTTACCATCCGAAGCTGGTCAGTAGCATGTATTGAGTATCATGACCGAACAACACATTCGAGCGCGGGTGCGCTATGTCATCGGCCCCGATGGGAGCCCATTGACGGTTGCGGACCTGCCTCCGCGGAATACAAAGCGCTGGGTGATCCGGCGCAAGGCGGAGGTGGTGGCGGCGGTTCGCGGCGGCCTTCTCAGCATCGAAGAAGCCTGTGATCGCTACAAGCTCACGGTCGACGAGTTCCTGTCGTGGCAGAGATCCATCGACAAGCACGGGCTGCCGGGGCTGCGCGCGACCCGTATCCAGGATTACCGGAGCTGAGGCGGCGCCGGCGGTCTGCCGGCCCGGTACCAGACCATGATCGCGTTAGACCCCATCGGTCTGAGGCGTCGATCATGGTCTAAGTTCATGATTTAGAGCGTGATTCACGTCTCGGACGATTCCATCCGAGACGATTACGCTCTAGGCGGATTAGACGAGCGTTGCTCGCCTCATCGCGGGCTCGCGAGCGGCGAATGCCGGCCTATTTGTCCGATGTCTTTTGGTTCCCTTTGTCGACCGGCCTGGCGGCCGAGACGGACCGCGGCGACCAGCCCGTTGTCATCGGTTGCGTGCCGCAGCCCTCTTCCTTGGCAGCCCAGCGGCTGACATCTCCCTTCATGCGCGTCGCCAGAGGCTCCGCAATCGTGTGGTTTTCGACCTCGAGGCGCGCGGCGTCGGAATCCGGCGTGATGGCAACGTGGAAGGCGCGCAGGGACCGCGGATCCTCTACAGCAGGGTCCTTGGTGTGAATGACGATTTCGGCGCGGCCGCCCTTGGAGGGCGGGTCCGCTTCGGCGTGGTAGACATACGTGCCTTTGAGAGGGCCGGAGGATCCGAACCAGCAGGTCACGGCCCCGCGCGCGATGCGCGTGTAGAGCTCGATCGGCGATCCGGTGACGCGGCTCGGTTCGGAGGACCGTGTTGCGAGCGAGGGCAGGGCGCCGACGGTAAGATCGGCCGCGGAAGGCAAGCCGAGCGACGTCGACCCCGGGCCGCTGGAGCACGCGGCGAGGGCCCAACCGAGGGCCAGCGTCACAGCGATTGCGCGCAACCGGTGCATCTCTCCCGTCGCCTGCGACTTCATGCGCGGCGTCCCTGGCTGCGGAGGAGGCCGGCCAAACGGAGACACCGGTTTTGATTGGCACGGGAGACTGGTGATGGCAAGTGGGCCCTTGCGGCCAGACGGGCCGGGCCCACGATCAAGAGCGGGGATGGGAAGGTGCGGGCAGGCCGGCCTCGCCGGGCGTCAATTTGGCTCAGCGGATGAGAGCGTTGGGGCTGCGCTCGGTGCGCCGCCGCCCGCGCTCGCCCGTCTCGTCGGCGTTGGCCCGCATGAGCTGCTCGGCAGCCTCGTCGCGCGCCCGCTGCGCGGCCTCGAGCTTCATGCGCAACTCGGCCACCGACGCCCGCAGATTGTCGCGGCGAAGGGCCGCTGATTTGGCGAACGTCGAATAAGCGAAATTGGTCGAGTCCCTGACGCCGGTGCGGTCCTCCTCGGCCTGGACTTGCCGATCGAGGTCGGCCGCCACGGTCTCGAACTCGCGGATCATGTGCTCGAGATCGGCGACCTTGCGAGCCTTCTCGTCGGCTTCAAAGCGCTTCAGTCGGAGAGTTGTCTCGCGTGACTTCATCGTTCGATACCCCTACTCGCGAAATCGCTGCCGGCAACCCAACAAGAACCGTGCCAGTTCCATGCTCGAGGTTGACCCAGGGGCTCGCTCTCCTGCCAATCTGGCGCGGCGTCAAGACCAGGCTCGACGTCGAGCCGCTCGAGCCGCCAAGAGCTAGCGTCGCACAAGCCGATTAAGTTGCGGTAAAGCAACGCAGTAGCGGCGTTTGTTAAAAAAAGCTCCTGCGGGCCTCGATTTGTGATGTGTCGCCCCTGGGGCCTGGCGGCGAATTCTGTTACCTCTGGATTCGTTCCGCGCAGGGTCGGCAAGTCGCCAATCGTTCTGTTTCGGCACTCGGGGCGAGCTCCGAGGCGGCGGCTGGACTTGCTCGCGGGGCGCGAACGGCGGTCGAGGGCATACGCAACAATTCGAGTCATTGGCGCGCGGCAAAGCCGCTCGTGCGCACGGGGGTTCTGTGTGCCGGCCCGGCGCCGGAAAGGATTTTGTAAGGGGCTTTGATTGAGGGCAGAGTTCAAGACAAAATTAGGGTTTGTTAACCTCTCGAGGGTAGTTTCCTAACGATCGCTTACGGTCGAATTGTGGTGCTCGGGTATGGGTAGCGTTCTCTTCAAATCGGGGCAGCAGGTCTCGTGACAGGGCAGGGAAGAGAGGAACTAGCATGCGAGTCCTTCTGATCGAGGACGATAGCGCGACGGCGCAAAGCATCGAGCTGATGCTCCAATCCGAGGGCTTCAACGTCTACACGACGGATCTCGGCGAGGAGGGGGTCGATCTCGGCAAGCTCTACGATTACGACATCATTCTTCTCGATCTCAATTTGCCCGACATGAGCGGCTACGAGGTCCTGAAGACGCTGCGCGTGGCCAAGGTCTCGACGCCGATATTGATTCTGTCGGGTCTTGCTCAGATAGAGGATAAGGTCCGGGGCCTGGGATTCGGCGCCGACGACTACATGACGAAGCCGTTCCACAAGGACGAGCTCGTCGCACGAATTCACGCCATAGTGCGGCGCTCGAAAGGGCACGCACAGTCGGTCATCGAGACGGGGGACCTCAAGGTCAACCTCGACACCAAGACGGTCGAGGTCAACAGCCAGCGCGTGCATCTGACCGGCAAGGAATACCAGATGCTCGAGCTGCTCTCGCTCCGGAAAGGCACGACGCTGACCAAGGAGATGTTCCTCAATCATCTCTACGGCGGCATGGACGAGCCCGAGCTCAAGATCATCGACGTGTTCATCTGCAAGCTGAGGAAGAAGCTGCAGGCGGCGACCGGCGGCCAGCACTACATCGAGACGGTGTGGGGCCGCGGCTACGTGCTGCGCGATCCGGGCGACGAAGGCTCGGCGGCGGCCTGACGGACCTCGATCAGAAGCTCTGTTCCAGTTCTCGGGGGCCCAAGGCCCCCGATTTGCATTCGGGCCCCGGCGACGGCCCGGCCGATCACGCGCGGGCGGTCGCGGCGCCGGCAAACGATTTCATGGGCGCGCCGCCAGCCCCGTGGCGGGGCCTTCCGCCGTCAGACCATCTTGCCCAGGACTTTTGTGATCTCGGCCGCCGAGAAGGCGCGCAGCGTTTGTGTCCTGATGTAGCCGCGGGAGGCGACGCTCATGGACAACGCGGTCGCCGTCTCGTCGTCGGGGGCCTCGATGATGACCACCGCATCGCAGGGCCCCATCGTCCAATACATGTCTTTCACGGTAGCGCCCGACTTCTTGACCATGTCCTTGAACTTGTCGGCGCGCCCGACCGTGTCCTTCACGTCGTGGGCGCCTTTGTCGGTGAAGCTCGTGAGCACAACATACGTCGCCATGGGATGTCTCCTTGTCGGTCACTGTCCCCCGAGGCCCCATAAGTACTACGGCCCAAGCAGCCGAGACAGCCAAATGCTCTCGACACGCCCGCCGCCCCATCGCGCGCCGCTGTCCCGTCTCAGGCCCCCGGCCTGCCCGTCTTGCGCCGGCGGCCCTTGCGGGACTTCTTCTGCACGGGGTCGTCGAATTCGAGGGCACGCACCGGCTTAGGCGGCTGTGTCGCATCACTCCTGGGTCCCGGCTCTGCGCTCCCCTTGGAGCGAATCGGAGTGTCGCTGGGCCGGGATGACAGGTCAGGCTTCTGCGGCAACGATCCCGCCCACTTCTTCACTGGCAGCGACGCGTGCGGCCCCATCTCGTCGAGCGTCGGCTTGTGCGGGCCGCGAATCTTTTCTCCGAACGCGCCCGCTTTAGTCCGCGGATCGACCTTGCTTGTTCGGGTCTGGTTCACCCCCTCACCCCAACCCTCTCCCCGAGGGGAGAGGGAACGAATACGGCTGCCGCCTTCGCTCTCCTTCTCCCCCTGGGGAGAGCGTTGGGGTGAGGGGGCTTTGCGCGCCGGCACCGGTCTGTCCGTCCCCGGGCCCATGTCGTCGAGCGACGGTTTCTTGATGCGCGATGTCGATTGCGCGTAGGTCGGCTGCACGGGCTCGTAGTCGGTCTTGATCCGCGATTGCGAGGGGCGCTGCCCCTCGCGCTC
>DATETZ010000044.1:0-4109 GCA_035283385.1 Hyphomicrobiaceae bacterium | reverse complement strand
CCGGGGGGTGTCCCACCGGGCGGGTCGTAGGGCGGCAGCCCTACTCGCGAAGCGACTTCATCTCAAGGATCGTTTTGTTTGTGACCGAACACTACCTCGTCCGGCTCAATGCCGGCCGGACATGCGCCGGCGTCAGTCGCAGAACGTCGGGCGCCAGCAGGTCCAGCGGCCGCCGCGGCACACGTAATCGCCCCACCTGTTCTCGAAGCAGCGCCGGTTGACCCAGCCGCATTGCTCGGGACCCGGATAGCAGCCGCCGGCGCGATCGTAGTAGTCGTCATGATACCGGCGGTCGGCCAGCGCACCCAGCACGCCCAGCCCGATGATGCCGGCCGCGACGCCTGCCGCGAAGCGGCCGTGACGTGCCTCGGCCCCATCGGACGAGGAGGCGATGACGCCGCCAGCGAGCGTCAGGACCATGAGCGATTGCACGATCTTTTTGAACATGGGGTTTCTCCCATCGAGGCCATCGTAAAGGCCATTCCGGATTCAACAAGCTTCGGAACTGTCCGGTTGCACTGCCTCAAAAAAAGCAGACCACATGAATGTGGCGTGAACGCGGGGTCCGTCACCGGCTACGGATCGGGCCCGCATCGGCGCGCGCCCGATCGAGGTCGTCTCACCAATGGTGGTGCCAGTGGCCCCCGTGGTGCAGGAGGTGCCATTTGGCGTGATTGTAGGTGCGATCGGGATAGCCCCAAGCCTGATAATAGGGAGGCAGCCTATAGTGGGGGCGCGGGCGCAAGCGCATGACCCACGCAGGTCGCCAGTATCCCGAATTGTAGTACGGATAGTAGCCGCTCGGCATGTAGCGATAAGCGTAGGGGTCCGTCGCATAGTCTACGGAATAGACGTGCTCGTAGCGCGGGTAGTAGCCCCAATTGCGCACGATCTGCGCATCCCCCCAGCCCGCGGGCGCGCGGCGAGACCAGGCTTCGGCAGGCTTCGGGGCCGCAAGCGAAAGCGCGAGAACGGCACCGGCCAGAACAAGAGCAGGAACACGCATACCCAACTCCTCGACAGCTGAGACGAACTCCGGCTGATACTGGTAGAAATTGGATAAGGCTATCTTAACTCCTCGCCGGTGCCGGCTTCCAGCGGCCCGCACGCCGGCCGCCGCGAGGGCCACAAAGGGAGTGCGCGTTCGGCCACACCCGCTGTCGCGCATGCCGCTTGCGGCTACCGCATCGGTCAAATCGGGAACAGGCACGCTGGCGCCGCCGTCCCGGTGGCGCCGGGATACGCCGGTGCGCTTTCGCGCTCGTCGCCTTCGGAGCGCAGACTCCAGCCGCAACGGACATTTTTGGTGACCCACCGGTGAGCGCTGTTTACCGCGTCTTCACTCCGGCTCCCCTCACGGCCATGCCAAGCGGTTAATCTGAAGCGCGACGATTGGAGTTCCGCTCGCGCGGCAACGCCGGGGCGGCGCGGCCGGCTGGCCGCTAGCGGGCATGGCCCCCCTTGGCAGGCGGCGGCCTTCTAGTGCGACGGTGTTCCTGCAAGGCGATCGTCTTGCGAGGCGAGGGAGTTTGGGCGCAAGCACCAGCACGGGTGTCCCCGGTTCGGATCGCCAAACCCGCACGACCATCGCCGCGTTCGTTGGATGCCGACATGGGCCACAAGGCTGGAGACGCCGACGCCAATCGCTCAGCCGGCACCGATAAGGCGCGGGGGCTCCCCGCGATCGCCCACACGGGCGCGGGCGAGAACGGCATCCCGGATCGCGGCGGCGCAGGGCTTGGCGGATCGCGCCGGATCTTGCGCCGCCATCTGCGCTCGATTGCGCTCACCACTCTCGCCTCGCTCGCCCTGGCCGTCGTCTACCTCATGGTCGCAAAGCCCACCTATTATGCCACCACGGCCCTGCTCATCGACCCTCGCCCGCGCAAGCTCGTGTCCGGAGACGCGGGGCAAGGCGGGCCCGATTCGGACCTTGCGCTGGTCGAAAGCCAGGTCTCCATCATCTCGTCCAACGCGGTCCTCAAGCGCGTGGTCGACGCGCAAGAGCTGGCTCGGGATCCCGAGTTCGCGCCGCCTCCTTCGGTGGGGCCGATGTCCAACATCACAGCGTTGATGCGAGGCGCCCGGCCACCGCCCGATCCCGAAGCGCAGGCCGTCGCCACGCTTTCGCAAGGGCTAAAAGTGAGACGGGCGCAGAAGAGCTATGTCGTGGAGATCGAGGTCGCTGCCGCCTCCCCGGTCAAAGCCGCGCGGCTCGCCGACGCGATCGCCGCGACCTATCTCGGCGAACAGATGTCGGCACGGGCCGACGAGGCCCGGCGCGCCAAGAGCCTCATCGATTCCCGCCTCGCCGAGCTTCGAGACAATGTGCGCCAGGCGGAGGCGCGCGTCGACGAGTTCATGAAAGCGAACGCACTCGTCACCTCCGAGGGCGGTCTCACTCCGAGGTCGCAGGTCGACAAGCTCGAAACCGAACTCGCCTCGGCGCGGGCCGCGTCCGCCGAAAGCAACGCTCGCTTGGAGCAAGCCGACGCGGCACGCCACACTCATTTGAGGCCCGACACCTTGCCCGGAGCCATCACGTCGCGGCTCGTGCAAAAGCTCAGGGAACAATACGCACAGATCGCGCTGCGCGAGGCGGCCTTGAGCAGCCAGCTGCGCGATCGTCACCCCGACCTGATCGAGGCTCGCTCCCAACTCGCCGAGGCTCGCGCGCAAATCGCCGCCGAGCTCGGGCGCATCGCCGAGAGCGCCCAGAAGGATGCCGAGAAGGACCATGAGATCGCGGCCGGCCGCGAGCGCGAGATCGCCCGCTCCCTCGAGCGCGCCAAGGAGAACGCCGCCCGCACCAGCGCGGCACAGATCGAGCTTCGCGAGCTGCAACGGGAGGCCGACGCCGGCCGCGAGCGCGTGCGGGCGTTTCTCGCGCGCCACGAGGAGAGCCGCGAATTGAACGAGCCGGCGACCAGCGAGGCACGGGTCATCTCGCCTGCCGCCGTGCCGGCCCGGCCCGGCCGGCCGCTGCCCTGGCTCGTTGTGTCGCTCGGCCTCGCCGGGGGCCTAGGGCTCGGCATCGCCCAGGCCCTGGTTCGCGATCGGCTCGATGCGAGTGTGCGCAGTCTGCACGAAGCCGCGCTCCATTCCGGTCTCAAGGCCCTTGCCGCGATCCCCGAGCTCGAGCTTGCCTCTCGCTCCGCTCGCCGCCGGCTCGAGGCCGAGGCCCGGCGCATCGATGCCGCGCCCTTCGGCGCTCTCCTTGCCGCCCTCTCCGACTCGAGCGGCACCCTCGCGCCGGGCTACCGGCAGGCCGTCCTGAGGCTGCTCGACAAGATCGAGGCGGGCACGCCGCCCGGCAGACCTGTGACGGTGATGCTCGCGTCCCCGCACACGGGGGCCGGCACGTCGGCAACGGCGCTCACCCTCGGCTACGCGGCGGCGCTCGCCGGCGAGCGCGTTCTCATCGTCGACGCGTCATCGGCCGATCCCGAGCTGTCGACCGTCTTCGCCGAGAAGCTCGACCAGGACCAGGTGGTGGTCCTCGACGACAAGGACCATCTCGCCCGCATCACGACGCGCGATCCGGGGTCGGGCCTCGCGTTCCTTCCCATCGCGCTCGCCGACTTGAGGACGTTGAAGAGCCAGCAGCGCCGCCGCCTGGTCACGGGCCTCGCGGGCCTTGCGGCAAGCTACGACCTGGTGCTGATCGACGCCGGCGCGCTGCTCGCCGACTGCTCGGGGGCAAGCCTGCTCGCGGCCGCCGATCAGGTGATCATCGTCGCCCGCGCGGGCGTGACGCGCCGCGACGCCCTCGCAGCGACCCGCGAAGCGCTCGAGGCGGCGCGCGACTGTCTCGCGGGCGTCGTGTTGACGCGCGCCGACGAGCCTTGGGAATGAGCGGTCGTCTCGCCGATATGCCCCTCGGCTTGCGCGGCCGTATTAGAAATGTAACTAGGATGGACCGTACTATTGGCGCCAGCGCCGGCTTAGCTCAGTGGTAGAGCAGCGGTTTTGTAAACCGTTGGTCGGGAGTTCAAATCTCTCAGCCGGCACCAGCACTTAGCCCTCCCTCGCCTATGACCTTGACCAGGCGATGTGGTCACCGGCGCCCACGCTTGAACTTGGGGCGTGCCCATCGGATCAAATGCTCT
>DATETZ010000043.1:0-10939 GCA_035283385.1 Hyphomicrobiaceae bacterium | reverse complement strand
CGGGACGCCGCGAGCCCATGCGTCCGGCAGCGATGCCGGGCGGCGCCGCGGCTTTCGGGCGCTGCGCAAAGCGCGCCAGCTTCGGGATGTAGCTGCGCACTGCTCCCTCCTCATTGAGCGTCGCACCGGGGAATGCGCAATCGGGACTAGGACGGCTTGCGATTCCCGTCACGCCCCCCGCGGCCATGATCCACACCTTCGGCGCGATTGGCCGTGCGAATTATTCAGACTGTGGCTGTCGAGGTTTGCGCGAGGCTTTCGGCCGGCCGGCCGCGCGCGGAGCCGGGTGTGGCAGCGGCTCACCTTCTCACTAACGTCATTCGCGCGCAGGCGGGAATGACGGTGGTGGGGAGGCGAGCGCTTGCCACACCTCATACGTCATCCCAGCGGCGGTCGGGATCCATGCAAGCTTCAAGGAGTATTCATGACGAAGAAAGCGCATGGCGTCAGTTCCGACGGGTCTTGACCTACTCTAAGTCACGAGCACCCGCTGGTGCCGCCACACGTGTCGCACTTGAGGCAGGTGCCGTTGCGCACCAGCGTAAAGTTGCCGCACTCGCGGCACGCCTCGCCCTCGTAGCCGCGGATCCGCGCCTCCGCGCGCCGGTCGGCCTCGGTGCGGGCGCGCACCGTCACCTGCGCCTGCTCCTTGACGGCCGCGCGCGCGTAGACGACCTCGGTGGCGGGCTTGAGCGCGGTCGCACCCTCCGTGATCGGGAACGCGGAGCCGATCTCGCCCTGCAGCGCCACGACCGCATTGCCTTGCTCGGCATGGCCGTTGCGGCCGTTCATCCGGACCACGCCCCCGCGCACCAGCCCCTTCGACACGTACTTCTGCGCCGGGAGGTCGAGGTCGAGCTGGCCGTCGGTGGCCTCGTCCCCGGAGCCGAGCCCGGTCTCGCCCACGATCTCGCGTGGGTCGACGTGGGCGAGGTCATGGCGCGCGAGATAGGAGACGGCGAGCTCGCGGAAGATGTAGTCCAGGATCGAGGTGGCGTTCTTGATGGTCTCGTTGCCCTGGACGAGGCCCGCCGGCTCGAAGCGCGTGAAGGTGAAGGCTTCCACGTACTCCTCGAGCGGCACGCCGTATTGGAGGCCGAGCGAGATCGCGATCGCGAAATTGTTCATGAGCGAGCGGAACGCCGCGCCTTCCTTGTGCATGTCGATGAAGATCTCGCCCAGCCGCCCGTCGTCGTACTCGCCGGTGCGCAGATACACCTTGTGCCCGCCGACCAGGGCCTTTTGCGTGTAGCCCTTGCGCCGTCCGGGGAGCTTGTCGCGCTCCTGGCTCCTCATATAGATGACGCGCTCGACGAGCTTCTCGGCCGCCGCGGCGGCGCGCGCCGCCATCGGCTTGTCGGCGGTGAGCTGCTCGGCCGCCTCCTCTTGCTCGTCCGGGTCGTCGGCCAGCACTTGCGCGTTGAGCGGCTGGGAGAGCTTCGAGCCGTCGCGGTAAAGCGCATTGGCCTTGAGGGCGAGCCGCCACGACTGCATGTAGGACTGCTTGCAGTCCTCGATGGTGGCGTCGCTCGGCATGTTGATGGTTTTCGAGATGGCACCCGAGATGAACGGCTGCGCGGCCGCCATCATGCGGATGTGGCTGTCGACCGAGAGATAGCGCTTGCCCTTGCGGCCGCACGGATTGGCGCAGTCGAAGACGGGCAAGTGCTCGGGCTTGAGGTGCGGCGCGCCCTCGACCGTCATGGCCCCGCACACGTGCTCGTTTGCGGCCTCGATGTCCTTTTTCGAGAAGCCGAGATGGGAGAGAAGGTCGAAGCCGGGCTCGTTGAGCCTCTCCGCCGGCACTTTGAGCTTCGAAGTGACGAACTCGTCGCCGAGGGTCCACCGGTTGAACACGAACTTGATGTCGAAGGCCGTGCCGAGCCCGCTTTCGATCTTGTCGATGGCCTCGTCGTCGAAGCCCTTGGCCTTCAAGGCGGCGCGGTTGATGGCCGGCGCCTCGGCGAGCGAGCCGTGGCCGACCGCATAGGTCTCGATGTCAGCGATCTCGCTCTCCTTGTAGCCGAGCGCGGAGAGCGCGTCGGGAACCGCCCGGTTGATAATCTTGAAGTAGCCGCCGCCGGCGAGCTTCTTGAACTTGACGAGCGCGAAATCGGGTTCGATGCCGGTGGTGTCGCAATCCATGACCAGGCCGATGGTCCCGGTCGGCGCGATGACGGTGGCCTGCGCATTGCGGAACCCGTGCTCCTGGCCGAGCTCGATGGCGCGGTCCCAGGCACGCATCGCCGCCTCGGCGAGGCGCTGGTCCGGGCAGCTCCCATGATCGAGCGGCACCGGGGCGGTCGACAGCCTCTCGTAGCCGTCCTTTTGCCCATAGGCCGCGCGGCGATGGTTGCGGATCACGCGCAGCATGTCCTGAGCGTTCGGCTCGTAGCCGGGGAAGGGGCCGAGCTCCTTGGCCATCTCGGCGGAGGTGGCGTAGCTGACGCCGGTCATGATGGCCGAGACCGCGCCGCAGATCGCGCGCGCCTCCTCGGAGTCGTAGGGGATGCCCGAGGCCATGAGCAGGCCGCCAATATTGGCAAAGCCGAGGCCCAGGGTGCGATAGCGATAGGAGAGCTCCGCGATTTGGCGCGAGGGGAATTGCGCCATCAGCACCGAGATCTCGAGCGCGATCGTCCACAGGCGGCAGGCGTGCTCGAAGGCGGCGGTGTCGAATTGGGCAGTAGGCAGTAGGCAGTCGGCAGTAGCCGCAGGCGTTGTTTCACTACTGCCTACTTTCCGGAACGCCATCAGGTTGAGCGAGGCGAGATTGCACGCCGTGTCGTCGAGGAACATGTACTCCGAGCACGGGTTCGAGGCCCGGATCGGCCCCGACCTCGGGCACGTGTGCCAGTCGTTGATGGTGGTGTGGAACTGGATGCCCGGGTCGGCCGAGGCCCAAGCGGCGTGCCCGATCCTCTCCCACAGGTCGCGCGCCTTGAGCGTCTTAGTAACCTTGCCCGTGGTGCGCGCGGCGAGCTGCCACTCTTTGTCCTCCTCGACCGCGGCCAGGAACGCGTCGGTCACGCGCACCGAGTTGTTGGAGTTCTGACCGGAGACGGTGAGATAGGCCTCGCTGTCCCAGTCGGTATCGAAGGTCGCGAAGTCGATGTCCTTATAGCCCTGCTTGGCGAACTGGACGACGCGCACGATGTAGCTCGACGGTACCTCGTCGCGGCGCGCCTCCTTGATGGCGCGCTTGAGCGCCGGATTTTTCGACGCATCGAAGCAGTCGTCGCCATCGGCCTCGCAGTTGATGGCCGCCTTCATGACCGCCTTGAGCCGCCTTTGGCAGATCTTGGAGCCGGCGACCAGGGCCGCGACCTTCTGCTCCTCACGCACCTTCCAGTCGATGTACTCCTCGATGTCGGGGTGATCGACATCGACGACCACCATCTTCGCGGCGCGCCGCGTCGTGCCGCCGGACTTGATGGCACCGGCGGCGCGGTCGCCGATCTTCAAGAAGCTCATCAATCCCGACGAGCGCCCGCCGCCCGAGAGCTTTTCATTCATGCCGCGCAGGCGCGAGAAATTGGAGCCGGTGCCCGAGCCGTACTTGAAAAGGCGGGCTTCCCGCACCCACAGGTCCATGATCCCGCCCTCGTTGACGAGGTCGTCGTCGATCGACTGGATGAAGCAGGCGTGCGGCTGGGGGTGCTCGTAGGACGAGGCCGAGACGGTGAGCGTTCCGGTCTCGAAGTCAACGTAGTAGTGCCCTTGACTGGGCCCATCGATGCCATATGCCCAATGGAGGCCGGTGTTGAACCATTGCGGTGAGTTCGGCGCGCCCATCTGCATGGCGAGCATAAAGCGCAGCTCGTCGTAGAAGGCGCGAGCATCCTCCTCGCTCGAAAAGTAGCCGCCCTTCCAGCCCCAGTAGGTCCACGTCCCGGCGAGCCGGTCGAAGACTTGGCGCGCGTCGGTCTCGCCGCCGGTCTCGGCGGAGCCGAGCTCTGCTCGGACGCGCTCGTGTTCAGGGAGCTCCTCGGCCAGCGCGCGCTCGTCGGCGACGGAGCGCCACAGCCATGACGGCACCTGGCTCTCTTCGATTTTCTTCAATCGCTTAGGAACGCCGGCCTTGCGGAAGTACTTCTGCGCGAGGATGTCGGCGGCCACCTGGCTCCAGTGCTCGGGCACCTCGAGGCCGTCGAGGCGAAACACGATCGAGCCGTCCGGGTTCTTGATTTCCGAGCTCGCGCGGCGGAATGAAATCTTGTCGTAAGGTGATCTTCCGGCCTCGGTGAAGCGCCGCGCGATTTTCATAGTTCCCCCTCGTTTCTTTGTCGGCATCGACCCGGTGCGCGCCGACAAATGACGAGGTGGCGTCGCGTTTGGTGTCCCTGTCACGCGAACACAACAGCTCCGGCACGCAACTCCCCCGTGGCCCGTCGCGAGAAAGCTCGCGCCTTGGCCCAATCGGTCTCGTATTGTTGGAGAAACGCTACTCGAGGCCGGCCCCGGGAGTGCTCGGTGCACCCCGCGACACATTTGCAAAGCTATGACGATTCGCCGGGGTCGTCACGACCCCTTGTGGGTGGTAGATGGCACCTAATACTACATCTTGTGTTGTTGGCAAGTTGGGGATTGACATCGCCGGAAGCCCCGAATTGCGGGCGTTCGCGAATGTGGTGGCATTTGGGCGGCTGTGGACGAGGCATTAGCCGGTGCCGTTCCGAGCGATCAAATTGAACGCTATCCCGATTCCGGCCGAGCAGGTGTTGCAAACGGGCCGCGGACGGGAGCAACTGGACAGCTATGCGGCGGCCGAGCTAAGCGAGGCACGCGCTAAGCGCATCGGGGCGGGCCACGAGGCACGGAAATGAGCATTCTTTCCGAGATCTTCAGCTGGTGGGGGGGCAACACCTGGTCGAACCGGATCTATACGCGCCTGCGCGGCCGCTTCGTCGGCTCCGACGAACTCGGCAATCGTTATTTCGTGCAGTCGAAAGGCGTGGGGCCGCTCGGCGTGCCGCGGCGCTGGGTGATTTATCGCAATCTCGCCGAGGCTTCCCAGGTGCCGCCCGAATGGCACGGCTGGCTTCATTACACGGTCGATGATCCACCCACGGAGGCGACCTATCGCCCGCGGCCGTGGCAGAAGGCACACCAGATGAACATGACCGGCACGCGCCAGGCCTATCGGCCGTCGGGCTCGATTCTGGGCCCGGCCCTTCGCCCCAAAGCCACGGGCGACTACAAGCCGTGGCGGCCGGAATAAGCGAGCAGAGGGCCGGGCAATCGCGCAGCATCGAGCCTTGCTGAAGCCACCATTGAAGAGAAGTCTCGGCGCGCGTTGCCGCGAAGGCGTGGCGAATGGGCAAGGAGCCGACGGCGTGGTAAGCACGGCCCTCGTCTTGGCGCCGACAGCGAGCCCGCTCACGAACCCATGACAGCGCAGCCACCGAGACCGGCACGGGGGACGGCATTTTACTCGCAAGCAGTGGCGGTCCTGGGACTGGCCCTTGTGCTTTCGCTTGTGCCCGGTCCGGCGCGCGCCGAGCGCATCGAGAACCGGGTCGCCGTGTTCTCCGCGCTCGACAAGGTGACGGCGACCATCAAGAAGCTCGAGGTCCCGCTGGGCGAGACGGTCGAATTCGGCGCCCTCAAGGTGACGCCGCGGGTCTGCTACTCGCGCCCGCCGACCGAGCAGCCGAAGACGACCTCGTTCGTGGAAGTCGACGAGGTCCAGCTCGACGGGCAGCAAAGGCGCATTTTCACGGGCTGGATGTTCGCCGAGAGCCCCGGCCTCAACGCGGTCGAGCACCCGGTATTCGACGTCTGGCTCACCGATTGCCAGAAGCCGAAGAACGCCGTGGCTCAGAAAGGCGCGCCCGCCGCGACTGGGGCCGAGGGCGGTGGTGCCGCCGAGGAGCCGGAGGCTCCGCGCCGCCGCGTCCGGCGCTGATCTCGAGACGGGCATGACAGCGACCTCTGTTCCCAGCGGAACAGCGGGCGGCGCCGGCTCCTGTTAGCCTTCTTCACATGACGCATCGGCCCAGGGCCGATTGCTCGAGGTGAGGACGGAATACCAGGAGCATCACATGACCAACTCGCGCAACATCGCCACCGACGCGACCTTCATGATCCTCTACATCGGCTTGTCGTTCTTGATGGTGAGCCTCACCGTGACGCTGATCGCTGTGCCGGCGCTCGGCGTCGAGTTCGGCCCGGTGCACGTCGCGGCCGCCGCGGCGAACCTGATCGGCTGGACGGTGCTCCCGTTCGCCCCGCGCCTCTACAAGAAGCTGCTCGGCCAATCCTTCGAGTGGCGCTCGAACGGCGTCCTCGGCGGCGCTGCCTGATCCCGTAGCCAGAACGCTGCGATTTTTTTCAAGCTGCTCCTCAGGACGACTGAGCGAGCAGCTTCGCTGCTTTTGCGTCAAACCGCCTTGAACACGAGAACAAACACCGCGAGGCACAGGACGAACCCGGCGGGGCGATGAACGAAGCTCAGGTAGCGCTGCAGAAACCGGCGCTTGGGCACCGCGTTGGCCGACCTTTTATTGATTCTGAGTTGCGCCAAGGGGATGAACGTATCGATCGCATATAAGAGCCCTAGCCTCGGTGCCTCGTCGAACTTGAGGAGCAGCCAGAAAAGGGCGATGAAGCCCGCAACCCAGTACAACAGATTGTGCGGCTCATGGCCGTAAGAGACCGTGAACTTGGCAATGGGGAGGCTCGCTGCGCAGATCCAATCGAGCCCGAGCTTGCGCGTCTCATCGACGGGGGAGACACCCGAAATTGCTGTCACGTCCCGCCAGCTTGCGACTATTGCCTTCCAAGTCTGGCGCCAAGGGTGCTCGCTCTGGGCCCATGACGGCTTGTGCCGCTCCTTCCAGCTCTTGTTGAACAGCGAGGTGGTGCAGAAGTCCCGAAGCTTATATTCGCTCAGCGCCTTCTTAAGGTAGTTTGTGTTGACGCCGCTCGCTTCAAGTCGCGCGACGACGTTGGCGAACGGCTGGGCACTCTCCGACTCGTTGTTCCGGAAAAACGTGATGAGGCGGTCTTGCGCGTCGCGGCTGTCGGCAGGGTCGATGTTGTTGCGCTTGGGCGTCACGTCGCACAGATACTTGTCGTCGTCGTCATCACGGACCTCGGACTTTTTCGAGTCAATGCGGCGCATCAAGGCGATAAAGCCAACGTCGAAATTGTCGATGAAGTGATGCAAAGGCTGGTCCACTAGGCTGATCAACATATGCCCCGACTTGAAGTTGACCGCGTGCCAAAGCGTGGTGCTGTCCGACTTCATCCATCTCAGAACCGTCGAATTGGCCTGAGTCCCGTCCAAGGAGACGGTCTCGATTGCCGCTTGAGCATTGGTTTGCTCCAGGGACCGGGCAGGCACGCTACTGGCGAGAAGCGGAATCGCTCCTGTGGTGTCCATCACGCACAGCGTGCCGTTGATCTTCATGTCTCTCAGTAGCACTTCGTGACGCGCAGTCCGCTTCTCGTCCTTGAGCGCCTCGTCGCACACGCTTTCGGTTTGCTTGCCCGCCGCCGTCGGCCGTGTTCGCACCGTTTCGTTCAGCAGCCTGTCGGCGATGGTCGGATCCTGTTGCAGCGCCGGCCGGTACGCCTCGTGCAGAACGTGATCGATTTCGGGGGCCGGATCCCAGTCGCAGCTCGGAATCTGTCCGGTGACTCGGCGGCCGAATGTAACTTCCTGAAGGCGCACGTCGCCGTTGACGGTCGAGCCGGTGAGGTCCATGCGCAGGCGAATGTCGGCGAGCCTCAGCTCGATCGATCCACCGATGTAGGCGTCCCAAGCGTTGAGCGCCGTCAGCCGCGACTTGACGAGAAAGACTTTGCCCTCGATGCGGGCGCGGTCGAAGCGGAGGATGTCATTGAAGACAGAGCGAGAGGCCTCAAGGCTTGATCCGATGCGGGCGTCGCGTGCGTCCACGAAATCGAAGACGCCGCGCTCCAGGAAAAGTGAGCCGTCGATCCGCGCGCGCATGAATTGCAGCTTGCCGCGGAGGTTGGAGCCATCGAAGGAAACATTCTTGGTGCTGCGGAAGTTGGTGAGGCGCGCACCGCGCTTGAACATGGAGCCGTCGAGCACCAGGTTTCTTGTTGTCGTAACGTTCTCGAGGTTTACCGGGCCCGCGAAGTAGGCGCCGAAGATCCTGATTCCGCTCGGCGGGATTTTCGCGTCATAGTCCGGATGCCAGAGCAGCGCGCGCAGGAACTCGTCGCCGATACCGTTCGTCTCGGCATAGCGGTCGGGATCGATAAGCGGCGCGCAGATATAAGGCTTTCGGTGGTTTACGGCATCGGCGTCCGGGCGCGGCTCCGCACACTCCTTGGCAAAAAGATTGGCTTCCTTGCCTTTGCGGATGCAGGACCAGACCCACTTCTCGCAAACGCTCCATTTATTGTCGTCCTCCTTGCTCAAGCCGAGGTCTTCTTGCGGCAAGGCGCACGGCTTGATCTCGGGCAGTAAGGGATAGGACGGGCCGCACAGGCCCTCGGCGAGGCCTCGATCGATGCCGGAAAGGGCCCCGCCAAACGCAAGACAACATGTCAAGAAGCGCCGCACGGAAGTCGTCACGCTACTGAAATGATCAATGCCGAAAACACCATCCTATCGCAGAATGGGCGAAAGTGTAAGCGCGCCGATGGCGGCGGAAGGCGCGAGGACTTTCCGGGTGGAACGCAGGTCAGGCACCACCGAGCAGCTTTGCCGCTTGCGGCGCGAAGTAGGTGAGGATGCCGCAAGCGCCCGCGCGCTTGAAGGCCAAGAGGCTCTCGATCATCACCTTATCGCGGTCGAGCCAGCCCCGCTCGGCAGCCGCCATCAGCATCGCGTACTCGCCCGAGACCTGATAGGCGAAGGTCGGGACGCGGAAGGTCTCGGCGACTCGCCGCACGATGTCGAGGTACGGCATCCCCGGCTTCACCATCACCATGTCGGCGCCCTCGGCGATATCGAGCGCGACCTCGCGCAGCGCCTCGTCGGAGTTGGCCGGGTCCATCTGGTAGCTGCGCTTGTCGCCCTTGAGCACCGCCCCGGAGCCGACCGCCTCGCGGAACGGTCCGTAGAAGGCGCTCGCGTACTTGGCGGCGTAGGCCATGATCTGCGTCTCGGTGTGCCCTGCCGTCTCGAGCGCGCGGCGGATCGCGCCGATGCGCCCGTCCATCATGTCGGAGGGGGCGAGAATGTCGGCGCCGGCCTCGGCCTGGACCAGCCCCTGGCGCACGAGCACCGCGAGCGTGGCGTCGTTGGCGACGGTGCCGTCGCGCAAGAGGCCGTCGTGGCCGTGGCTCGTGTACGGATCGAGGGCCACGTCGAGGATGACGCCGATCTCGATCTCGGCGCGGCGGATGGCGCGCGTGGCGCGGCACACGAGGTTGTCGGGGTTCAGGGCTTCGCGCGCGTCCTCGGTCCTGAGCTTGGGATCCGTGTGTGGGAACAGCGCAAGGGCGGGAATACCGAGCCGCGACGCCTCTTCCGCTGCCGCGACCGCGAGATCGATCGTGAGCCGCTCGACGCCCGGCATGGAGGCAACCGGCTCGCGCTTCGCCGTGCCGTCGATGAGGAACAAGGGCCAGATAAGGTCGTCGACGGAGAGCCTGTGCTCCGCGACTAGGCGGCGCGACCACTCTGCGCGCCGGTTGCGGCGCAGGCGCACGAGCGGATAGGCGCCCTCGGCCGCCGGAATGCCAACCGGTGTCGCGGCAACGCTGGCAGGCGGCGATGCGGCTCGCACCGGCGCGCGCGGGAGTGCCGGATCCTTGGCAGGCGGCTTCATGGGCTCGGCAACTCGAGCAACCTCATGCGTTTTCGCCACCTTCGCCGCACGCGCGCGGCGGCGCAAGAGGATCCGTGCCCGATCGGTTAGTCGCAGACCTTGCTGAGCTTCCGCTCGGCCATGTCGACGTGGAAATGGTTCAAGTGGGCGTCGTTGGCCTCCGGCCCGAGCGTGGTCCCGAAGATGCGGCACGCTGCCCCATGCACCCCGTGGAGGAAAAGAGACGTTTTGCTGGGTGGCCCGGCCGGCTCCGGGGGGGCGGTGTCGGACGGAGGAGAGGCGGCGACGGGACCGGCAGGGGTCGGGCTCGTGCCTCGCTTGGTGCCCGCCTTTGCCGGCGGTTCGGAGAGATTGGAGGGCGAAGCGGGCTTCGGGCCGCCGAGATGCCTCGGCGCGGCGCCAAGGCCATTCGACGGCTTGGGGGCGGTCTGGGAGCCGGGGAGTGTGACGGTGAGCCTGGGCACGCCGTCGATGATTGTCGTCCTCGCGATACCGCCGGCCGGTGCGCCGCTCGTCGTGCCGACTGCGGCCGGCGGAAGCGGGCGCGTCTCCCCGGGCGAGGCGGCTTTCGGGTCGCGCAGATTGTCCTGCGCCTTTTTCTCGGCCTCGATCCGCTCGGTTTCGGCCTTGACGGCGGCGGCCTTGGCGGCGGCAATCTGCGCCTCGATCTGGCGTTTCGTTTGGCCCCATTCCTGGAGCACATAGGCGGTCAGCGCGTTGGTCGTGACGAAGCCGCGAATATCGAGCGCGTTGGCGCGGCCGTGCTCCGACAGCCTGTTGCCCGCACGGCCGTAAGCATGGCGGCACGAGTAGTCGCTCATGCTCTCGATCTTGATGACGCTGGCGCCGAGATGCTTCTTGGCGAGCGGCTGCACGTCGTCCTTCATCCACCGGTAGAGCGCCGCGACCATGTCGCAGGTGAGAAGCGGCGGCGGCGACAGCGCGACCTCGGGGGCCTTGCCGATGCTGACCAGGCGCACCGGGGCGGGGGCACCGCATTCGCCCTGCCGGACCGGCGCCTCGGGAACGGCAACGGCTTCGATGCCCTTCAAGAGCTGTGTGCAGCGGGCCTTGGCGAGCTCGATGTCGACAGCCGGCCATTCGGTCGGCACGGGCTCGGCAGCGGACTTGGCCCCGTCCTCGGGCTTAGCCTCGGCGGGCTTTCTCACCGGCTCGGGAACCGA
>DATETZ010000042.1:0-3837 GCA_035283385.1 Hyphomicrobiaceae bacterium | reverse complement strand
GCGTTTCCGACGTCAGCATCCGATCGGGTCTTACATTGCCGATTTCGCTTGCCTCGAAAAGCGCCTCGTTGTGGAGGTCGATGGCAGCCAGCACGCCGAGCCCACGCAAGCCGCCCACGACACGCGCCGCACCCGATGGCTCGAGAGCGAGGGCTATCGCGTGGTTCGCGTTTGGACGAACGAGGTGTTGGAGAATCTCGATGGGGTGACCGAGCAGATCCGCGTGGAAGCGCTGCGTCTGCCTTCGGTGCGCAAACGATCACCCCCACCTAGCCGCGCCAAGATCACTTAGCGCAAGAGCGCCAAGTGATGGCGCGGCGTCCTCCCCCCTCAAGGGGGAGGGAAGTGGAGCGCGCAATCTTGTCCCCGCCTCTCGCACGTCCCGTACACTTCCCCCATCCCGCTCCGCCCGGGGTCGTCTCCGGAGGCGTCCAAAAGGCGAGGGGCGGGGCCGAGTCTTAAGGGAAGTGCCGGCGACGCGCCGGTATCCCTTAGCGCGTTTGCCGATTGCCGGTGGCAACATCGGTACCGGAGAGGCTGCGGCCAAGTGAGGCGCGGGACACCGGGATTTGGCCTCACCCGGCGTAAAACTCGGAAGGCGGGGCGCCGGTGCGCCTCTCAATCCAGATGCGGAAGACCGCGGCAATCCCGCGCCCCGCTCCCCGGACCTTTTCCTCCCCTCGGGCTCATGGGCCGCGAGGGCGCTGCGCTTGCCGCCCCCACCGCTGTCATCCTCGGGCTTGTCCCAAGGATCCAGCCGTCAACGTGCTCTGGTGGTAGTTGCCGTGCACAATCTCGAACTCTGATCCCGTTGGACCATGGATCCTCGGCATAAAGCCGAGGATGACAAAGGGTGGCGGCGCGAGAACGAAGCCTGGGGGGCTATCGGACTGTCGCGGGCCGCGGCTTTGTGCTCGAGCGCGATTCACGTCTGATACCGGTGAGCGAAACCTTCAACCCGTCTTTGCCCCCTCACCCGCGATGCGTCGTGGCGCAGGCACGACGCAGCGCGGCCTCTCCCCGTCATGGCGGAGCCATGCTTCGCATGGACGGGGAGAGGCAAGTCAAAACCGCCCCACTTCACTTCTCCCCGGTGGGGAGAGGTCGGAAGCGAGAGAAGCGAGCTTCCGGGTGAGGGGGCTTGCGCGGGTCGAAACCTAAGCTGGCCGGTATGACATGGTGTCGCCGCAGCGATTCCATGTCAGACGATCCTGCTCTAGGGTCAACGCGTCGCGGAGAAAGGCGAGGGACCCACGATGGTGCTACGCATTCTTCTGAACGGCCTCATCATGGCGGCGGAGATCGCCGCCGTCGCCGGCGTCGCCGCGGCGGGCTACCAGCATCCGTTCCTGTTCGCCGCGGCGACAGCCGCGTTGAGCCTTGGCCTGGGCCTCAACCTCGAGGCCAAGCGGCTTCGCAACGAGCTGCCGTTCTACTTCGGCGCCGGCGCCGCGCGCTCGTTCGCCCTCGTGCCCATCGTCGGGGCGCTCGAGGCGCTGCTCAAGGGCGTGCTGGCCGGGCTCGCGGCGCTGTTCACGTTCTCGGGCACCAACATGGATCGCCTGTACTGGGTCGCCGTGGTGTTCGGTCTCACGGTCTACGCCGGCTCGAGCGTGCTGCGCTATCTTTCGCTCAGGCTCGACGCCACTCCCTCGCGCTGGGGCTATTTCCGCCTCGCGCCGCCGCTCGGGCTGCTCTTCTCCGCGGGGCTTGCCGCGCTCGCCGCGTGGGGCCTCGTCGTGTCGGCGAGCGTCGGCGACATCGGCTGGACCATGGTCTGGGAGATGCCGGCCAAGCCGTCGGTCGAGCAGGTGAGCGAGCTCCTGTTTCAGCTCAAGCAGGCCTTCGACGACTTCATCGTGACGCTGTTCTCGGCGGTCATGGACCGCGAGTGGGCGAAGCTCCTCGGCATCGCCGTCAGTGTCAACGTGCTCGCGGGCTTCGTCGCCTCGGTCTATGCCGCCGTGATCGCCTCGGCCGTGCGCCGCGCCGAGGACACTCTGCTGTGAGCGTTGTTTCCGCCGCCGAGGCCCCTGGCGGGTGGTCCGAGGATTGGAGGGACGAACGCGAGCGGCGAGCTTTGCCCGATGCGATGAGCCCGCCCCACCGTCATTCGCATAAGATATATTATGGAAAATATATCGAATTAAACCTGTTATTAACGGTTAGTTAACAAAGGCGGCGTTCAGGGACGATCTCACTTTTCACCGCGCTCGTGGTTGTCGGCGATGAAGCGGTCGAGGAGCCGGACGCCCCAGCCCGAGCCCCAGCTCGTGTTGATCTCGCTCTTGGGGGCATCCATCGCTGTCCCGGCGAGGTCGATGTGGGCCCAGGGCGTGTCCTTGACGAAGCGCTGGATGAAGGCGGCGGCCGTGCACGCTCCCGCCCAGCGCCCGCCGATGTTCTTCATGTCGGCGTTCTTGCTCTCGATCAGCTTGTCGTAGGCCTTGTCGAGCGGCATGCGCCACATTTTTTCGCCGGTCGCCTTTCCGGCCGCGAGCAAGGCATCGGCGAGCTTGTCGTCGTTGGCATAGAGGCCGGCGTACTCCTTGCCGAGCGCGACCATGATCGCGCCGGTCAGGGTCGCAAGATCGATGACGAGCTTGGGCTTGAACCGCTCCTGCGCGTACCAGAGCAGATCGGCCAGCACGAGCCGGCCCTCCGCGTCCGTGTTCAGGATCTCGACCGTCTGCCCCGACATCGAGGTCACGATGTCGCCGGGGCGCGTCGCCGAGCCCGAGGGCATGTTCTCGACCATGCCGATGAGACCGACCACGTTCACGTTCGCCTTGCGCTCGGCGAGAGCCAGCATGAGGCCCGTGACGCAGGCGGCGCCGCCCATGTCGCCCTTCATGTCCTCCATGCCCTGCGCGGGCTTCATGGAAATGCCGCCGGTGTCGAACACGACCCCCTTGCCGACGAAGGCCAGCGGCTTAGCGCGCTTCGACTTGGCGCCGTGCCACTGCATGATGGCGGCGCGGGCGGGCCTCTCGCTCCCCTGCGCGACCGCGAGCAGGGTGTTCATCTTGAGCGCCTCGAGGGCGTCGACATCGAGGATTTCCACGTCGACGCCGGCACGCCCGAGCTCCATGACGCGCTCGGCGAACTCGATCGGACCCAAGGCATTGGCCGGCTCGTTGACGAGGTCGCGCGCCAAGCAGACACCGTCGGCCACCGCGCGCTGGCGCTGGAAGGCCGCCCGCGCCCGCTCGGGATCGGCGCAGTGGATGACGAGGCGTTGGAGGCCGTCGCGCGGCGGGGCGGGGCTCGCGGCGTCGGACTCCCCCTCCTCGCCCGGTTTCTTCGTCTGATACTTGCGGAATGCGTAGTGACGCAGGAGCGCGCCGAAGGCGAGATAGGCCGCCACCGCTTCCGGCTTCGTGTTGCCGGCGCCGGCGACCTCGGCGAGCAGGCTCGCGCGCTCCGTCTTGCGTGCTGTAATCTGGCCCAAAGCGTAGCCGCCGAGCAGCGCCCAGTCGGTCTCGGACAGCTCTCCGGTCTTTCCGGCGCCGGCGAGTACGAGCCGGCCCACGTCGAGCTTCGCCGGTGCCAGGATCTCGATTGCCGTCTTCGGCTTGCCCTTGAACTCGGCCGCCTCGGCCGCTTTGAGGATCGCTCCGCCCGAGCGCGCGTTCCAGGACTGGACGGTCGGCCCCAGAGCCAGCTCGTGGCCGGCGAAGGCAACGCATGTCGGTTCGGGGGCCGCCGAAACGGGGGCGAAGACGATGTCGAGGCTATCGGTCATGAGTGGCGCGGCTCCTTGGGCGCGTGCCTAGAGCGTGATCGTCTCGGATGGACTCATCCGAGACGTGAATCACGCTCTAATTTCTAAGTTTA
>DATETZ010000041.1:0-15640 GCA_035283385.1 Hyphomicrobiaceae bacterium | reverse complement strand
CATTCAGGGTGCGGCGACATTTGCCCAGCCCGTGGGCTCGGAACGGCGCATTCTGATCGACCTCCTGTTCTCCACCCTCCCGCTGCTCGTGTTCGGCTATGCGGTGATCGACTGGGGGCGCGGCAGCCTGCAAATGACGATTATTCAATGGATGACGCTGGGCCTGTGGAGCTTGGCCGCGGCGATTGATGTCGTGGTCTTCTCGCTGTTCTCACTCAGGGTAATCCGCAGAAGCCCAGAGATCTCGGTTTCTCAAGGCACGCAGTGAACCCGGAACGGCGCGCCGAATCCAAGCCGCTCGCCGGGCCGCCTTGGGGGGCGTGGGGCTGCGACCGCCCTCCGGTCCCGGGGGACTAACCATCATCTCGAGGACGTGACGCGTTTGGCCGGTTTGGGCCCTCGCGGGCCTGCCCGCCATATGGTGTCGCAGCCGGCTTATCTTTCCGAAAAGAGCCTGGATTTGGCGAGTGCGGCGGCGGAGCCCCCCGCGCCGACCTTTAGGGGCGGCCGGCAGGTGAACTCGGCGCGCCTTTGGGCTAGAAGCGCTCCATGACTTGGCACAAGGATCGCGGCCCGGGCGGGCGGCGCGGATATCACCACGGCAACCTGCGCGAGGCCCTGATTGAGGCCGCGCTCGACCTCATCACCGAAAAGGGGCCCGGCGGGTTCACGTTCGCGGAGGCCGCGCGCGCGGCGGGCGTCTCCCCGGCCGCACCCTATCGTCATTTCAAGGACCGCGACGCGCTGATCGCCGACGTCGCGCGGCGCGGCTTTGCCGCCTTCTCGCTGGCGCTCGCCACCGCTTGGGATAGCGGCCGGCCGTCGCCGCGGGCCGCGTTCGGGCGCGTCGGGCGCACGTACCTCGACTTTGCGCGCGCCGAGCCCGCCTATTTCTCGGCCATGTTCGAATCGGGGATTTCATTCGCCGATTATCCGGAGGTGCGCGCCGAGGGCGACAAAGCCTTCGCCGTGCTGCGCGACGCCTGCGAGGCCATCGCCGCGACGCTGCCCAAGGAGGAGCGGCCGCCGGCTTTGATGATGGCGCTGCACATCTGGGCGCTCTCGCACGGGATCGCGGCTCTGTTCGGCCGCGGCGACCGGGCGCGCCGGCCGATCCCCATGACCCCCGAGGAGCTGCTCGAAGCCGCGACCCTCATCTACCTCGAGGGCCTCGGCGTGCCGCGGGATCGCAAGTGAGCCGGCCCGCCATTCCGTCCCGGGGGCGCTCACACCCGGCGGACGTGTCAACCCTAGCCTCTTGACGAACCGCGATCGCCGCGCCACATATGTGAATGTAAAGAACATTCACATATAGTGAGGGTTCGATGTACGACCTGGTGCTCAAGCTCGACGACATCGGCAAGCCGGCCTGGATTGCGCTCATGATCGTGGGCTTCGTCCTCTGGTGGCCCGTTGGGCTCGCGATCTTGGCCTTTCTACTCTGGAGTGGACGCATGGGATGTGGACGGCACGGTGACTTCACCCGCTGGCAGCGGCGCATGCAGGACCAGTGGGGGCACACAATGGATCGTTGGGGGCGCGAGGCGCGCGGCAATCCCACGAGCGGTAATCGCGCTTTCGACGAGTATCGCGAGGAGACGCTGCGCAGGCTCGAGGACGAGCAGCGCGAGTTCCGCGAGTTCCTCGAGCGGCTCAGGATGGCTAAGGACCGCCAGGAGTTCGACCAGTTCATGGCCGACCGCAGGGGCCGGCCCGCTTCGGATGCGCCGGGTGCCGAGCCCGCGCCACAAGCCTGAGCAGCGACGAATCTTAAAGCAGGCCGACCCTCGACGGGGCCGGCCTTCTTGTTGGGTGGATCAAGCGCGGTCGCGCGACCCCTCACGCCCTTGAGCGTCGAGAACGCGGAAGTCCTCATCCGAAAGGCGGATTGCGGCAGCGGCGACATTCTCCTCGAGATGCGCAACTTTGCCCGTGCCCGGAATGGGCAGCATGACGGTGCTGCGTTTCAACAGCCACGCAAGCGCGATCTGGCTCGGCGCGGCACGGTGAGCCTTCGCGATCGACTCGAGGGCGACGCCCGGCTGGGCGAGCTTGCCGGCCGCGAGCGGAAACCAGGGGATGAAGCCGATGCCGCTCGCCTCGCAGTATGCGAGCACATCCTCACTCGACCGGTCGGCAAGATTGTAGCGGTTCTGCACCGTCGCAACCTTGAAGAAGCGCTCGGCCGCCTCGACGTCCTCCACGCCAACGTTGCTCAAGCCGACGTGCCGGATCAGCCCTTCCCTCTGCATGGCGCGGATCACGTCGAACTGCTCGTCGCGCGGCACCTTCGAATCTATGCAGTGCAGTTGCCAAAGATCGATCCGGTCCACGCCGAGGCGCAGTCTGCTCGCCTCGACGCATTGCCTCAAATACTCCGGACGGCCGTCGGGCACCCAATGGCTCGCTCCTGGCCGTGTCAGTCCGCCCTTGGTCGCGATCAGCAGCTCCGGGTAGGGATAGAGCGCCTCGCGGACCAGCCGCTCGCTGACCTCCGGGCCGTAGCTGTCGGCGGTATCGATGAGGTTGACGCCGAGCTCGGGGAGCCGGTGCAGGAGGCGTAACGCTTCCCCGCGATCGGGCGGCTCGCCCCAAACACCTTTGCCGGTGATGCGCATCGCCCCGAAGCCGAGGCGATTCACCTCGATGTCGCCCCCGATCGAAAACCGGCCGGCTAGGGCCGCGGTGATCGCGCTCATATCATTCTCCTGATGCCGTCCTCGGCGTGGCGGCTCGGGCTGTGGGGCGGACCTAGTGTCCCTTTGTATCCGAAGTTCGCAACCCCGCTGGCCGCAAAGTGTGTGCGAACTTCGGATCCGGGACACTAGTGCGGCCGCCGCGCCGACTTTCGAATCTTGCCGTCGAACTCGACGCCGAAATGGGCGCCGTCCTGCCACGTGACGCGGCACGCCACCTCGGTCTCGGTGGGGCAGAAGTAGACGGTCACGTCCTTCGGCAGCTCGACCGGGCTCTCCGGATGCCTCGCGTCGCGGTCGAACTCGAGCCGCGCGCCCTGCTCCGACAGGTCTCTCACGGTGCACCACAAGGGCGCCGCGAGACCGGGCGCCGATACCAGCGCCGCAATCGTGTAGACCTGCGCCCGGGGCTTCTTCCGGCGGTGCGCGTTATCCGCATCCGAGCGGACTGCGATGAGCTGATACCTCGTATCCACGCGTTCCTCCGTGCGGGTCCGCGGCACTACAATCTTAATAAATTTTACGCTCGAAGGCTGAGGATCCGATTGACGGATTTCCTTAATCGAAGGTTGACCGAAATGATTCAATTGGCCGCATCCGCCTGCCGCCGGCGGCGGCCCGGCCCCGTCACCTCGTGTTGCCGGCCTTTCCGCTAAGCGTAGGGTCGCTTGCCCCTCGCCCGATCGAGGCCGGCGCTCACTTGCAGATCCGCACCAGACCGTCGCGGCCGTGACGGGCGAGATCGAGGTGAAAGTGGTCGCGGTGGTTGCCGTCGTGATCGGGTCCGAGCACGGTCGTGAACTGGCGGCAGCCGCGGTCATGGACATCGCGCAGAAACGCGCGCTCGCGCTCCTCTCCCGACCAGCCCCCTTTCACGGTCACGCGGCGACCGTCCTCGAGCGTGAAGCCGGAAATATCGATCGCGTTGGCGTAACCGTGCTCGGATAGGCTGGCGCCGTGCACGTTGTTCATCGGCCGGCAGGAATACGAGGCCGCTACCGTCAGCTCGACGAGGGATGCGCCGAAATAATAGCGGGCGGCCGGCTCGACCGTCTCCACTACCCAGCGTTCGACCTCGGGGATCATCGGGCAGCGCAGCAGAGCCGGCGGCTTCAACGCCACGCGCCCGCCGCCCGCCGCCGACATCTCGAACGGCCGCGCCGCGCCGCAAACGCTCGGGCCGCCAAGTGCGGAGCGGCCTTGGACAAAGGCCGACGCGTGCACAATGCCGGAGACGAGGCAGGCATTCTCCTCCTCGGCCCGCCAGGGTTCGTTCTTGGCGACGAAGTCGGGCCCTGTGCTGCACGCCGAGAGCAGCAGCGCTACGCCAGCCGGCAAAAGGACAAGAACGCGACGGAGCCACATGGATGGGCACATTACGGCGGGCAACGCTAATGGCCGGTGAACGCTCCATCTTCCCCTCACCCAATCTGGCGGACCTTTCCGGCCGATTTGCGCCTCTCGCGCGGCGCCGCGGCGGCAGCGCAAGCCCGCGGTCAACGGACCCGAATCAGCGCAAGGAGTGGCAAGAGAGGCAGCAGCAAGAAAAGAAGCGCGGTTATCCACAAGAGCCTGGCCGCCGGGGCGGCTTTCGAAAGGACACCCCGGCCGCGCTTTGCTAGTCTGGTGCTGCTCGGATGTAGTGCGTTGCCGCGCAGCGAGGCCGATCACACTCCCGGCGTGCGGAGCTGGCGTCGGCGTCCCGCAGGACAATCGGGCGCGTACGCGTTGTGCGTCGTATCGTGGCGTCGAGGCCCCGGCGGTTCGCCTCTGTCTCTCCATCGACAACCAGCGCGATTGTCTTGCGAGGAGAGGACGGTGGCCTTGCTGGGGCCTTGTTGTTGCGCCGGCCCGGTTGTTCGTCAGCCCAGAGTTGCAGCGGCCTCGAGGGCCAAAGCCCCCGAGAGCTGCCGTTCTCGTCCCATCGCATCAGCGGTGCTGCGCCAGGAAGGCGAAAACGGCCTCCTTGAACGCGCGATCGCCGACGGTCTTCATATGATCGCGGCCGGCGATCTCTAGTGCGCGCGCGCCGGGGACGAGCGCGGCGAGCGCGGCCGGCGAGCCGCCAACGACGTCGTCCGCCCCGACGACCACGAGCACTGGGCATGCCAGACGCGCCAACGCTTCGGCTGTGATCGGATCGCGCGCAGAGCGGATGCAGGCCGCGAGCGCGCGCAAATCGCTGTTCGTTTGCTCGGCAAAAGCCCGAAACGTGCGCGCGGTCGGGCTCTTCACGTCGTCGATGCTGCGCGCTTCGAGGGCATTGGCGATCGGCCCGGTCCCGGCCATGCCGCGCACCATGTTGATGCCAAGACCGCCGAATACCAGGCTCGCGACGCGCTCGGGGCGATTGAGGGCGAGAAAAGCAGCGATGCGCGCCCCCATCGAGTAGCCGATCACATGCGCGCGCGATATGCCGAGATGGTCGAGCAGGCGCCGCGCGTCCTCGGCCATGATCGGCGCCCCGTAGTCGGCGAGCTCGTAGAGCTTCTCGCTCTCGCCGTGGCCGCGATTGTCGAAGGCTGCCACGCGAAATCCGGCTTCCGCGAGGGCCTTGACCCAGCCGGTGTCGATCCAGTTTGTCGTGACGTTGGAGGCGAAGCCGTGGATCAGGAGCACCGGCTCGCTCTGCGTCCGGTCCCTCGTCTCGTCGATGAAGGCGATCGTGACGCCGTCCGAGTTGAACGTGTTCAAGAGGCTCAGTCCCTGCCGCTAGTTCGCCTCGCGCGGCCCTCCCCTATCATTTCGGGATCGCCGCGGCTATCCTCCGCCGAGGAACGTATAGAGCTTGAAGGCAGACGCATGGCTCACAGCCTAGTGCCCCATTTCGCCAACGATCAGGGCGTCGAGAAGATCTTCATCGGGGTCAAGGAGCTCAAATGCATGGGCGCCAGGCCCCCTCACGATCACCCCCACGTCTATCTCGATATGGGTGCGGACAGCCAGATCCTGTGCCCCTACTGCTCGACCCTCTTCGTCCACGATTCGCGCCTCGCCGCCGACGAGAGCGATCCCAAAGGGAGCCTCGCCGGCGTCGCCGCGGAGGAGCCCGTTTAGCCGCCCGTGACCGCTCGAGGCGTGGCTATGCTGTCTCCGCCCGTCTCACTCGCGAATGAGCCCCCCGAGCCGGAGCCCGGCTATGCGCGGCGCGGTCCCGGCAAGCTCATCCTGATCGCCGGGGGTGGCATCGGCGGACTGGCCGCAGCGCTCGCGCTCGCCAAGCGCGGCATCGCCTCCCATGTCCTCGAGCGCCGGCCGGCTTTCGCCGAGGACGGCGCCGGGATCCAGATCGGGCCCAACGGCACCAAGATCCTGGCCGGCCTCGGTGTTGCCGATCAGCTCAGGCCTCTCGTCTCGTGCCCGGACGCCCTGCGCGTTCTCGATGCCACGACGGGCCGCGACCTCGCCCGGCTTCCGCTCGGGCCCTGGATCGAGAGGCGGCACGGCGCGCCCTACTGGGTGGCGCACCGACAGGATCTTCACGCGGCGCTTCTGGCCCGCGTGCGCGAAGAGCCGCTCGTTCGGGTCACGGCCGGGGCTGAAGTCGTCGCCGTGCTCGCCGACGCCGACCGAGTGGCCGCGCGCACGGCGGACGGCCGGACCTCGGCCGGCGACGCGCTGGTCGCGGCCGACGGGCTCTGGTCGCGGCTGCGCTCGAGATTCATCGATCCCGCGCCGCCGCGTTTCATGGGCAAGAGCGCCGCGCGCAGCGTCATCCCCCGCGAGGCCGTCCCCGATAAGCTGCGCCGAAACGAGACGCACCTCTGGCTCGCCCCCGGACTCCACGTCGTCCACTATCCCGTGCGCGCCGGTGCCGAGGTCGCGATGGTCGTCATCTTCGATGATCCAAATCCCTCCGACGAGTGGGGCTCGGCAATAGACCCGGCCGCGCTTCGCGACCGCGCGCGGCCGGCGGCAGAGGACCTGCGGGAGCTCATCGCCCGGCCCGAGGCCTGGCGCAAATGGTCGCTGCATGCCTTGGCAAGCCGCCGGAGCTGGACCAGGGGCCGCATAACGTTGCTCGGCGATGCGGCGCATCCCGTGCTCCCGTTCCTTGCCCAGGGCGGCGTGCTCGCGCTCGAGGACGCGGTCGTGCTGGCCCAGTGTCTCTCCGCCGCCGGCGTGGACATCGCTCGCGGCCTCGGCGATTACGAGCGCCGCCGCAGGTCCCGCGTTCGCCGCGTCGAGCGCGCCTCCCGCCTCAACGGCCGCATGTATCACTTGAATGGCGTGCCGGCGTTGCTGCGCGATCGCATTCTCGCCGCCGTCCCCCCCGAGCGCATCATGGCCGGCTACGATTGGCTTTATGGCTGGACGCTGCATTCCCTCTCCCCGCTTGCGGGGAGAGGGTGAGGGGCAGCCGCTTGTTCTACGCGCGGCTTCACCGCGACCCTCAGCACCAGATCCTGCCCCTCACCCCGACCCTCTCCCCATCGCGTTCGCGATGGGGAGAGGGAGAATTTATAGCGAGTTGACGAACGCCAGAAGCGCGCCGCGCTCGGCTTGCGGAAGCCCGGCATAAGCGTCGCGGGCCGCCTGCGCCTCGCCGCCGTGCCAGAGGATCGCCTCCTCCACGTTCCGCGCCCGGCCGTCGTGCAGCAACAGCGTGTGACCGCTCACGATCTCTGTGAGGCCGATTCCCCACAGCGGCGCGGTGCGCCATTCGCGCCCGTCCGCCTCGCCTTCCGGGCGCCCGTCGGCGAGCCCTTCGCCCATGTCGTGTAGCAGCAGGTCGGTGTAGGGCCAGATGAGCTGGTTGCTGAGCTGCGGCTGGCCCTCGACTTCCCCGGTCGTGAACGACGGCTTGTGGCAGGCGGCGCAGCCGATGGCGTGGAACAGGTTTTTGCCGGTGAGCACGGCCGGCGTGTCGTGACCCCGCCGCGCGGGGACGGCGAGGTTCTGGGCGTAGAAGACGACGAGATCCAAAAGCTCCTGGCCGAGCTCGAAGCCGCCGCTGCGCTCCGAGTTGCCGTTGGGCGCATCGAGGCACGCCTGCTCGGCGGCGGTGCAATCGCCCGAGGCGCGAGGGATGAGCGGATTGGAGAGCCCGATGTCGCCCGCGGCCGCGTCCGCGCTCTGCTGGCGAATGGTGGGATTGCCGGCCTTCCATCCGAAGCGGCCCAGCGTGACGCGGTTATCCGCGAGCGACCACACTTCGTTGGGCCGGCCCGAGATGCCGTCCTTGCCGGCGTCGTCCGGATCGGCGTTGGCACGGATCGCGGCCTCGGGGATCGCCTCGATAAGCCCGAGCCCGATCATTGGCGGCGCGACCCGCGGCGACAGCATCGCCTTGGGGTGCAGAGGCCCGTAGGCCAGCTCGGTGATCGAGTACGTGGGGCGCCGGAGCGTGACGGCCGTGCCCCCGGCAAGCCGCACCGGCACATCCTGGTACTCGATGTGCATGTGCCCTTCGCCATCGAGGCCCTGGATGGCGACGTTCTGCAATTGCCCGCCGTAGGCCGGCTCGTCGATGGCCTTGACGCGATGCCCGGCGATCAGCCGGCGCTGCTCCTCCGTCTCGGGCGGGATCGAGAGACGTAGGAACATGGAGGCGGCGTCGTCTGCGGGCCAGTTGGCCGCGGGCGGATGGCCGCGGCCGTCCTTCAAATGGCAATTCTGGCAGCCGCGCGCATTGTAGAGCGGCCCCAAGCCGTCCGCCGACTGCGTCGAGGAGGGTGCCGAGACCCAGAGCCGCCGGAAAATCGCGTTGCCGATCTTGAAGCGCCCCTCGCCCTCGAACCCGATGCCGTGCGAAAAATGGGAAAAGGCGTCCCGGTTGTCGACGCTTTCCTGTGAGGTCGCCGAGCCGCCCGGCAATTCCTCTCCCGGCTCGAGATGGCCGAGCGTCGCATCGGCGCTCTGGCTGCGGTCGTTAGCGGTGCCAGCCGCGAGCGCAATCAGGCCCGCGAGCACAACCGCGCCAGCCCAGGGTCGCTGCAATCGTCGTGGTCCTATGCGCATGCTTCGAACCTTGCCGTCACGCGAGCCTGCACGATGAGGCCCAACGGAAAAGACGAGAACTGCCGAGGGATGCTCGGCAGCTCTCGCGCGTTCCGAGCGCAGCGGCGAGCCCGCCCGAAACCTAATTTCAAACCGGCACCGGCCGGGCCGCGGCGCCGGACGCGGGCGCGACGGGCGCTAATAGCTGATGCTCGTGCGAAGGCCCAGCACCGTCGCATTGTCGACCGAACGCAAGCCCGTCTCGTCGGGGACGTTGCCGCCGGGGTTCCAGAAGTATTGGAAGTCCGGCTGCAGCGTCCAACCCCCCATGATCTCGGCCGTGTAGCTGATTTCCAGAACGGACTCGTAATTGCGAACAATCGACAGCACCGAGTCCCTGTCGAAGCCGGAGGCGTCGTTCGATATCCTCGAGTAGGCGAAGGCTATGCCGAGCACGTCGCTCGGACGAGCCGGGATCATCCCGGTGAAAACCAGCCCTGCGTCGGCATAGAAGTCGATCTGGTTCCTATCCGACGGACTGCCGGCTACTCGCGCAAACATTGAGATGCCCTTGGTCGCGTCAACCCCCGGAAGGCGGTAGATCATCTGATCGATCACCGCGTAAAGGCCGTGATTGCCATTGTGGCGCAGCGGATCGCCGCCTGAGGCTCCGAGCAGCCCTCCGTTCTCGTCGCGTCTTAGATCGTCGAAGTCGCCGAAATGGCGCCAGCCGCCGATCTTGATCGTTCCTGGTAGCCCGGCACCTTCCTTGTTGTAGGAATAGGCGCCTTCGACGATGAGCAGGGGCGGATCCTTGAGACGAAAATCGAGACCGTCCTCGTTGCACTGGCCGGGATCCAAATCCTCAGGACATGGGCCGACCGGATCGCCGTTCCAAAGACCGGCCATGATCTTGACGCTGTCGCTCGGCTCGAAGCTCACGCGAACACCGGGGGTGGCGATCGGATAGATCGGCCCGCCGACGGGGATGTTGTCGGAGCTGATCGTCGTCCAGCCGAACGTCGAGTCGATGAAGTTGCCGCCGCCCTCGGCGATGAAGAACTCAGCGTCGGCCGCGAGCTGGCCGAAACGGATCGCCAGCTTGTCATTGAGAAGCTTCTGCTCGAGCCACAGCTCGAACAGGCGGGTCGAGGGGTAGGCCTCGATATTGCTCACCGCGGCAAGGCTGCCGAGATTCTCGCCCGAAATGCTCGTGCCGTGGATCTGATATCCGCTGGCATGGAACGTGAGCCCGCGCCAGCCGCTCAACTTGTCGAAGTCGACGTCGGTATAGAGCTCGGCGAGACCTGTGTAGTGCGTGCTCTGCCTGACGCCGCCAGAAACGTTGCCGAGAACATCGCCGGTGTAGTTGACACCATAGGTGATCCCCACGCCGGCCAGCGCCTTGCGAAGGCCGGTCGGGTCTCCATGAGCGGGAAGGCTCGTTGCGATCGAAGGGTCCGGGATGCCGGTGGGTGCGCCGCTCTCCTCCCCGGCTTCGGCCCCACGCACCGGCACTGAGAGTGCGATTAGCGTCATCGGGCCTGCGGTCAGCACTGCTCGAACGTCGCCGATAATCCGTGTCACGTCTCGTCCCCCCAACAAGCGTACGCGAGGCGCCGGCCCTGGCTTAGATTCGGTGCTGCTGCGCTCGTGCGTTGTCCGTCATCACCCTTTCTTGGTGTCCGCCAGAGCCTTCGCCGGATCGTCGAGGCTATCGGAGCCCTCGAACTTGATCGCCTTGAGATCGAGGACCGCGATCGCGCGCTCGAATTCTTTGGCTTGAGCGACGAGCGCATCGATCGCGCTTTGCACGAGGGCGTTGCCCACCTCGTTGCCCTCGCCGATCATCTGATCGTAGGCCTCGGTCGTCTGGGCGCGCTCGACGATCGCCGTCATGCGCTCCATCGTCTTGTCGAGCGCAGCGCGCACGCGGGCGTCGGTCTCGGGCGACTTGGCCTTGACGAGATCGGACACGCTGGGACCGGAAACGACCGATCCGTCGCTGCGCTTGTAGCTGCCGAGGTAGACGTTGCGCAGGCCCACCGCGTCGTAATAGTGCGAATTGTGCGTGTTGTCGGAGAAGCAGTCGTGCTCCTCCTCGGGATCGTGGATCATGAGGCCGAGCTTCATGCGCTCGCCGGCGAGCTCGCCGTAGGTCAGACTCCCGAGGCCGGTGAAGATCGCCACCAGGCCGGCGTTGCCGCCTTCCTTCATCACTTCGGCACGGGCGTCGCCGTCGCTGCCCCACTGCTTGGCCATCCAAGCGAGATTGTCGACCAAGAGGCTCGTGGCGACGCGAAGGTACTCGGCGCGCCGGTCGCAGTGGCCGCCGGTGCAGGTCTTCGCGTCGTAATCGCTGGCCGGACGGACGCCGGCGCCGGGCCCGGTCCCGTTCAGGTCCTGGCCCCAGAGCAGGAACTCGATCGCGTGATAGCCGGTCGCGACATTGGCTTCGACGCCCCCCGCCTCCTGGAGCGTGTCCGCAAGAAAGCTTGCGGTGATTTTCGAGGCATCGACCGTCTTGCCGGCGATCTTGAGCGAGGTGTTGGCGATGACGTTGGCGGCATAGAGCTCGTTTTCGGGCGACTCCGCGCCGTACGATTTGGCGACGTAGTCGATGAGCCCCTCGTCGAGCGGCCAGGAGTTCACCTTGCCTTCCCAGTCGTCGACGATCGTGTTGCCGAACCGGTACGCCTCGGTCTGCATGTAGGGGACGCGGGCGCCGATCCACGCCTGGCGCGCGGCCTTGAGAGTGTCCTCTGTCGGTTTTGCGAGCAGCGCTTCGACCGCCGCCTCGAGCGTCTTGGCGGCGGCGAGCGAATCGGCGTAACCGGCCTCGGCGATATCGGCGTACGTCTCGACGACCGCCGGCGGCGGCGCGGCGGCGAGTGGCGGTGCGATCGCGACAGAAACGATGACAGCGGAGACGGCAAGAGCCGCGCCGTCGAGCAAGTAGCGGTACTTCACGTCGGTCCTCCCATGGGCAGGGATAAAAACCCTGGATCAGGGAATGTCCGTGGCGCGGCTTCGAGCCGGTGGCCACTAATGTCGTTCGGCAGATGCTAATAGGTTAAATTGACATTTCTAGTCAAGAATGTTTTCTCGCCCGGCGATGCGCTGGAACGACCTCACGCGCTGAAAATTGCATGGAACCGCGGCGTTGCTATAGGCTTGGGGCCTGTTGTAATGACCTGATTCGGCAACAGACCTGAGTAGTGCGGCCACGGACCGTTCGATGCGCCTCAGCAAGACAACAAACTACGCGATCCGAATCCTGATCGACTGCGCTCAGGCGCAGGGCCGGCTCGTGAAGGTCGCCGACATATCGGCGCGGCGCGGCATCACGCCGCAGAATACCTTCAAGATCGTCCATCTCTTGTCGCGCGCGGGCTTTGTGGAGGCGGTGCGCGGACGCCACGGCGGCGTGCGCCTTGCGCGCCCCGCGACCGCGATCCGCATCGGCGACGTGGTGAGAGCCATGGAGACGACGCGCGTCGAGATGGAGCCGGACCCTTCGCAGATGAGGAGGTCCGCCCGGCAGGCGCTCGCCGACATCGACCACATCTTCGACGCGGCTCTCGAGGCTTTTATCGGCGTGCTCGATGGGCATACGCTGCACGACATGGCGATGGCACGGCGCGAGGATCAAGTGCCGGAGCGGCGGGCTCCGCGGCTTCGCGCTCGCGCCAAGACGGCGCGCCAGCGCAGCGGGCATTCGAAGCGCCAGCCCTCTCCGTTTCGCTGATCCCTTGCCCCCCATCGCGCCGACCTCTCCTCGATCGAGGCACTCGCCGAGCTCTAGCGTTGAGGCGCGTGAGTGCGAGGATCAATGCTACGATTTCACGAAGCAACGAATCATAATTGCAGAAGTTCAGATGATTATCGTTTGAAACACTGCGGATTAGAACGCTTCAAAGGACGGATTGGAATCATTCTACTATAATAAATGCGTCAAATGATCGCTTGACTTGCTTTTGCGAACCATGTTGCTTTTCTTTTGAGGTTCAACGAGTGAAGAATTGGGTCCGATCCTTTTCGGGGCTTTGAACCCCGACAATAGGAACAGCGATGTCCGATCACGCGCACCGGTGCCGCGCGCGGGGCCTCAAGCCTCGAGCGGCTTGCCTCTCCTCCCACGCGTCTCGCAGCCCGTCCGATGCGCCGGCGGCCTCTCCGAAACGGCAATTTGTACGATCGAGCGGGCGCCATGCGGCCCTCGGCAAGACGGCGGCCGTGCGCCGAACCGTGGGGGGTTAGCGATGCCGATCGAGACTCCAGCCTCCGGGCCGCGCGCCGGCCAGGCCCAATTCGGCCGCTGCCTTGCCGGGGCCGAACGCCTGGTCGGGCTCGGGTTCCGCCATTGGATGTCCGGCTATCAGTCGGGCGACATCAACTGCTGGGAGGAGGGCTGGCGAATCTATGCCGACGCCTTGGGGCCACGCGCCGCCAAGAGCGCCGTCAGCGAGCTTTCGGCATGGGTTCGCGCCGTCAGCGCAGCGGCGCGGCGAGAGATCGAGGTCGCGCCGCGTCAGTGCGCGAGCTTCTGCCGTGACGAGTGCTTGGCGGTCTCGATGATCGCTGCCTGCCAGCACAACACCTGCCCCGCCATGCGAGCCTGCGCCTTCGCGCTGATCGAGAGCTCGCTGATCGACGAGGTTGTTCACCACGCCGGGAGCTTCGCGATCACCATGCGAGGCCTGGACCAGGTCCTCTCCGCCGGCATAATCGTGAATGCCGTTGCGCTCGCGTCCCGACCCGTAACGGCCTTGCGACAATAGAGCCGAGGGAACCGGAATAGAATGATCGTGTGCTCTTGCGCCGCCGTCTCCGACCATGAGATCGAGCTCGCGCTCTTGGAGCTGCTCAATCGTCCTGATGCGCCGATCCCCACGCCGGGTCTGGTCTACCGCCATCTCGCCAAGAGGATGAGCTGCTGCGGCTGCGCACCGCTCGCCGTCGACACCATCTACGCCAAGCTCGAGGCACTCGAGAAAAAGGGCCTCGTGTGCCCCTACCGTTCTCTCTCCACACGAGAAAGCTTGATGCGCCACAAAGCCAAATGCGGACGCAGTGTTGCTCCGCGCGCTGGAAAGCTCGAGAAGACCGGCTGAGAAGGGGCGGCCCGCGCGCCGATATTAGGCGCGCCGAACCAACGCGAAGGTGGGGCGAGACAGGTGGCGTTTTCCAAGCGATGTGCGGGTGCGCTGGCGAGCCTCGCATGCTTCTGTCTCTCACAGGGAGCGGCCGGCGCCGGGCAAAAGAGCCATGGTGAGCTCGCGCTCGACGTGATCGACAGCCACATCCTGCCGCGCGTCCAAGAGCTCGAGACCGCGGCCGGGCGCCTCGCCGCGGATCTCGAGGCCTTCTGCGCAACCCCCGGCGAGGCAAAATCGAAATCGCGCGCCGGCGCGAGCTTCAAGGAGACCGTGCGCGCCTGGGGCGCGGTCGACTTTCTGCGCTTCGGCCCGTTGACGGAAAAGACCCGGCTCGAGCGGTTCTACTTCTGGCCCGATCCGCGCTCGGTCGCCTCGCGGCAGCTCGCGGCGCTTCTAGCCGAGCGCAACCCCGCGCTGCTCGAGCCGGGAGCATTCGCCGGCCGGAGCGCCGCCGTTCAAGGCCTCGGCGCCCTCGAGATCATTCTCGACGATACGGCCCAGCCGCTCGCCGCCGAGGGCGAGGACGCACACTACAAATGCGCGTTCGCGTCCGCCGTCGGCAAGAACCTTGCCGCCATCGCCGGCGAGATCAGGGCGGCGTGGAGCGGGCCTCATGGCTGGCGCGCGAAGATGCTCGAGCCGGGCTCCGACAACCCCCTCTACAGGGACGCTTCCGAAAGCGCCCGCGAGATCGTGAAATCGCTGCTCGTGGGCCTGCAGCTCGCCCAGGACCGCCAGGTCGTGCCGCGCCTCGAGTCCGTGACGGCGGCTCCGCCGAAGCCGGCCCGGCTGCCGTTTGCGCGCTCGCACCTCGGCGCCGACTACCTCGAGTCGGCGCTGCGCTCTCTCGAGGCGATGTTCGAGGCGACGGGGCTCATCGCGTACACGCCGGCGGACAAGGCGTGGATCAGGGACTGGGTGCGGCGCGCCTTCGACAGTCTCTTGACCGACGCCGCCGCCGTGCGGCAATTCGATCGCGAGCCGAGCGGCGATGCCAAGACGCTCGCGATGCTGCGCCGGATGCGATTCAACCTCAACGGCCTGCGCCAGATCGTCAATCGCGTGCTGGCGCCGGCGGCCGGCTTGATTCTGGGGTTCAATGAGCTCGATGGCGATTGATCGCAGACGCTTTCTCGTCGGCTCGGCACTCGCGCTCGCGAGCGCGAAACCGGTTTTCGCGGTTGACGATTGGCGGCGGGAGGCCGCGGTCTTCGTCTCGGCGTGCCGGCGTCCCGACGGCGACTACGCGATCGTGCTCGTGACGAGCGACGGCAGGATCGTGCGCGAGATTGCGCTTTCGGCGCGCGGCCACGACATCGCGATCCATCGCGCGAGCGGACGCGCGGTGGCCTTCGCGCGCCGGCCCGGCTTCTTCGCGGTCGCCTTCGATCTCGAGGGCAAGCGCGCGCCGCGCCTGTTCGCGCCCGAGGCGGGCCGGCATTTCTTCGGGCATGGCGCGTTCTCGCCCGACGGACGTCTTCTCTACACGAGCGAGCACGACATCGAGACCGGAGCGGGCCTGATCGGGATCTACGACGCGGCGGGGGGCTTTCGCCGCGAGGGCGAGTTTCTCAGCCACGGCGTCGGCCCGCACGAGGCGATCCTGCTCGCCGACGGGAGGACGCTCGCGGTCGCCAACGGCGGCATTGCGAGCGATCCGGCGAGCGGGCGCGAGGCCATCGACCTGCCGGCGATGGAGCCGTCGCTGGCGTTCATCGATGCCGCGACGGGCGAATTGCGGGCCAAGCACGAGCTTTCCTCCGACCTCAAATTGCTGTCGATCCGCCACCTCGCGGCCGGCGCCCGGGGCGAGGTCTGGTTCGGCTGCCAGTGGCAGGGCGGTCT
>DATETZ010000040.1:0-5795 GCA_035283385.1 Hyphomicrobiaceae bacterium | reverse complement strand
TTGAACCTCATCGCCGCCGAGCCCGACATCGCCCGCGTGCCGGTCATGATCGACAGCTCCAAATGGAGCGTCATCGAGGCGGGGCTCAAGTGCGTGCAAGGCAAGGCGATCGTCAACTCGATCAGCATGAAGGAGGGCGAGGGGCCGTTCCTCGAGCATGCCAAGAAGGTGCTGCGCTACGGTGCCGCCGTCGTGGTCATGGCCTTCGACGAGCAAGGCCAGGCCGACACCGTCGAGCGCAAGGTCGCGATCTGCGCGCGCGCCTACAAGCTCTTGACCGAGAAGGTCGGCTTTCCGCCCGAGGACATCGTCTTCGATCCCAACATCTTTGCGGTCGCGACCGGCCTCGAGGAGCACAACAACTACGGCCTGGCCTTCATCGAGGCGGCGCGCCGGATCAAGGACATGTTCCCGCTCGTGCACATATCGGGCGGGGTCTCGAACCTCTCCTTCGCCTTCCGCGGCAACGAGCCCGTGCGCGAGGCGATGCACTCCGTGTTTCTCTATCACGCGATCCAAGCCGGCATGGACATGGGGATCGTAAATGCGGGCCAGCTCGCGCTCTACGACGACATCCCGGCCGACCTGCGCGAACTGGCCGAGGACGTGATCCTGAACCGGCGTCCCGACGCGACCGACCGCCTGCTCGAGGCCGCACCCCGCTTCAAGGGCGAGGGCGGCGTCAAACAGAAGGAAAAGGATCTCACCTGGCGCGAAGCTTCCGTAGAGCAGCGCCTCAGCCACGCCCTCGTGCACGGGATCACGGATTTCATCGAGGCCGACACCGAGGAGGCGCGCCAGAAGCTCGCGAAGCCGCTCGCGGTCATCGAGGGCCCGCTCATGGCCGGCATGAACGTGGTCGGCGATCTGTTCGGGGCCGGCAAGATGTTCCTGCCGCAGGTCGTGAAAAGCGCGCGCGTGATGAAGCAGGCCGTGGCCTACCTGCAACCCTTCCTCGAGGCGGAGAAGAAGGCGTCGGGCCTCGATGCAATGCCGTCCGCCGGCAAGCTCGTCATGGCGACCGTCAAGGGCGACGTGCACGACATCGGCAAGAACATCGTCGGCGTGGTCCTGCAGTGCAACAACTACCAAGTGATCGACCTCGGCGTCATGGTGCCGGCGGCTAAGATCCTCGAGACGGCCAAGAGAGAGAAGGCGGACATCATCGGCCTCTCTGGCCTCATCACGCCCTCGCTCGACGAGATGTGCTTCGTCGCCGCCGAGATGGAGCGCGAGGGCTTCTCGTGCCCGCTGCTCATCGGCGGGGCGACGACGAGCCGCGTGCACACGGCGGTCAAGATCAGCCCGAATTACAAGCGCAGCCAGGCCATCTACGTCTTGGACGCCAGCCGCGCCGTGGGCGTCGTCTCGAGCCTTTTGTCGGAGACGGGGCGCGAGGGCTACATCCAGGGCATTCGCGGCGAGTATGTGCGCGTGCGGGACGCTCACCTTGCCAACGAGGCCAAGAAGCAGCGCATCACCGTTGTGGCGGCGCGTGCCAACCGGTACGCGATCGATTGGGCGGGCTACACGCCGCCCAAGCCCACGTTCCTCGGGGCTCGCGCGTTTCCCGGCTACAAGCTCGGCGAGCTCGTCCCTTACATCGACTGGACACCTTTTTTCCAGACCTGGGAGCTCGCGGGCCGCTACCCGGCGATCCTCAGCGACGCCAAGGTGGGCGTCGAGGCGAGGAAGCTGTTCGCCGATGCCATAGATTTGCTCGAGCACATCGTGACCGAGCGGTGGCTCACCGCGAACGCCGTCGTCGGCTTCTGGCCCGCAAACGGCGTTGGCGATGACATCGAGCTATATACGGACGAGACGCGGTCACAGCGGCTCGCGGTGCTGCATACGCTGCGCCAGCAGATCGCGCGCGACCCCTCACGGAACCGCGCGCACACCGCACTTGCCGATTTCGTCGCGCCCAAGGAAACGGGACTAGCGGACTACGTCGGCGCTTTCGCGGTCACGACCGGCATCGGTGAGGAAGCGGCGCTCGCCCGCATCAAGGCAATGGACGACTACAGCAGGATCATTCTGAAGGCGCTCGCCGACCGGCTCGCCGAGGCCTTCGCCGAGCGCCTGCACGAGCGCGTGCGCAAAGAGCTGTGGGGTTATGCAACGGCTGAGAAGCTCGCAAGTGAAGAGCTGATCGGCGAGAAGTATCAGGGCATCCGGCCGGCACCGGGCTATCCCGCGCAGCCCGATCACACGGAAAAGGCGACGCTGTGGACGCTCATGGACGTCGAGAAGACGGCCGGCATCGCGCTCACCGAGAGCTATGCCATGTGGCCCGGCGCCTCCGTCTCGGGCCTCTATTTCTCGCATCCCGACAGCCACTATTTCGGCGTCGGCAAGGTCGAGCGCGACCAGGTCGAGGACTACGCGCGGCGCAAGGGCTGGACGGTCGCCGAGGCCGAGCGCTGGCTCGCGCCGGTCCTCAACTACGATCCTGCGAGTTCGGAGTCCGCCGCGGCGTGAGGCGAGACCGTCCACTCAAACGAAAAGGCGCGGGGCGGGGCCCGCGCCTTGTTCTTCTCATGTGACCTGCCCGGGGCTCGTGCTGGGCCGCGGGTTGGGGGGCTGAACCGTGGATCTGTCAGGCCGGCACTTCCGAGGCCTCAGACCATCCCGAACACGATTGCAGCGATGAAGCCGAAAGACAGAAGCGCGGCTAGCACGTTCAGTCGCATCGAAAGTTCCATCGTTGCCTCCATTGCGGCGAACCGGTTGCAGGGTGACCGGTGGTCGCGCCGGCGGCAGGGACCCGCCAGCGTCGCGAGACTAGGGTTGCCAAATGGCCGCTGCCAAGAGAAAAAGATTTTGCGCCGCAATAGGTTCCCGTGTTCTGGGACACCTCGATTGCGGCAACCTTAACGCTTAACCAACGGGCCACACTCCTGTGGCGCAGCCGCCCCGAGCGCCATCGCCGGACGCCAATGTGCTCGCCAGATTAACGATTAGTAAATTTTCCTCGAGTGGTGCTCAATTGCCAGAAGGGTGGCCTCATGCTGCTGCCGCACCCCGGCGGAACGGTCATGCTGCGCAGCGAAGCGATGGGTGCGGGAAAAAATGCCGCGCATCATCTCGCCCCTGAACGAGGCCCCACAACGGAAAGCGCATGGAGCGGTTCAAGGCCTTGCTGGCGGAGAAAGCGGAGGGCCGTTTCGCGGTCCGGGCCGGCGAGTTCGGGCCAGCGGACCTCATGGACGGCGACGTCGCCGTTGCCGTCACGCATTCGACGCTCAACTATAAGGACGGTCTCGCGCTCACGGGTAAGGCGCCGATCATCCGCCGCTTTCCGCTCGTCCCCGGCATCGACTTTTCAGGGACCGTGCTCACGTCGGAGCATCCCGATTTCAAGCCCGGCGACGACGTAATCCTGAACGGCTGGGGCGCCGGCGAGACGCATCATGGCGGCTACGCCGAGATGGCGCGCGTCAACGGCGACTGGCTGGTGAAGCGGCCCGCCGCTTTCACCCGCGCCGAGACCATGGCCATCGGCACGGCCGGCTATACGGCCATGCTGGCCGTGCTCGCGCTCGAGCACAACGACGTCGCCCCGTCGAAGGGGCCGGTGCTGGTCACGGGAGCCGCGGGCGGTGTCGGCACCATTGCGGTCGCAATCCTCGGCAAGCTCGGCTACGAGGTCATCGCCGCGACGGGGCGGATGGAGGAGGCCGAATTCCTGGCCTCGCTCGGAGCGCGCGAGGTTATCGCCCGCGCCGAGCTCGCGGCTCCGGCCCGGCCGCTCGCCAAAGAGCGCTGGGCGGGTGCCATCGACGTCGCCGGCAGCCATACGCTCGCCAACGCCCTCGCCATGACACGCTATGGGGGATGCGTTGCGGCGTGCGGGCTCGCGCAAGGGATGGAGCTTACAACCTCGGTCGCGCCCTTCATCCTGCGCGCCGTCACGCTGGCCGGGATCGACAGCGTGATGGCGCCTAAGGAGAAACGCGTGGCGGCTTGGGCGCGTCTCGCGCGCGACCTCGATAAGGGCAAGCTCGCAGCCCTCACCGCGACGCGCCCGCTCAAGGACGTGCTCGCGCTCGCGCCCGAGATCCTCGCCGGCCGCGTGCGCGGCCGCATCGTGCTCGAGGTTGCCGGCGGCCTCGACTAAAGGCGCTTTCTCAGGAGCACCTCCGCGCGGCCGTCGCACACGAGCCCATCGAGGGCCGCGACCCGCTCAAATCCGTGGCGCTGGTAGAAGACCAGCGCGCCGATATTGAAATCGGACGCGCACGCCCAGAGGTTCCGCTCGCCCCCCGCGCGCGCTTCGTGCTCCAGCCATTCGAGCACCGCGCTGCCGATGCCCCGGCCCTGAAAATCCGGCACGATGCCGAGGAACTGCAGATATGGCCCCTTCAGCCACTCGAGCCGCAGTCCGACGGCGCCGGCGATCGTGGTCCCGGAATAGAGAGCGAGCCGCGGCGCGCCCGGCTCGTGGGCCGCGAGGTAGGCTGCAAGCTGGGGCGCCGGGTAAGGGTACCGCGCCCAGGGGTCGATAGCCGCGAACGCGGCCCCCAGGCGCTCCGCCTCGCGGCGCGGAAAGGGCTCGAGTGCGAGCGTCGCGCCCGAGGGCTGATGCAGTCCCAGGTCGCGGCGCTCAGCGGGAAAGGGTGCCATTGCGTTTCGCCCGGCCGTGATGCTTGGCCAGAAAGAGCATGTCGTACTTGTCGGTGTCGCCGGGCCGGTTGTCGTAGCAGGTGGGGACGACCTCGGGCCTGCCGGCCGATAGAAGCTCGGAGACGGTCACGAACTCGAAGCCCTTGGCCTTGAGCCTCGGGATCGCATCCGGGAGCGCGTCCGCCGTGTGCCAGCCGCGGCCGTTGGCGTGGAGGATGATGATCGAGCCGGGCTTGGCGCCGCGCACCATCGCCTCCGCGATGGCACGGGCCGAGACAGCCGGCGACGGATCGCCCGTCGAGAGGTCCCACTGGACGGCGACGAGGCCGGCGTCGTTGACGGCGGCCAGCGAGGCGGGACTGCAAGCTCCGAACGGAAAGCGGAACAGGGCGAGCCGTGGCGGGATCGCGCCGAGACCCGACGCAGTCTTGCTCACGCACGCGGCCGCCCCGAGACCGCCCCGCAGCCTCTCGTAGCTCCGCTGGGCGCCCAGGATCTCCTCCGAGAGGTCTCGTCCTTCGAGAAGGCGCAGGTTGCGGTGGGCCTCGCTGTGATTGGCGATCTCGAACAGGGGATCGCTCATCAGCTGGCCGGCGCGCTCCGCGTGCGATCGCATCCATTTGCCGCCGGCGAAGAATGTGGCCTTGATGGAGTTGGCCCGCAAGGTGTCGATGATCGCGCCGTCATAGCCCGCGACCTCCCCCCGCACCTCGCAGAGATCGAACGTGAGCGCGATCAGCTTCTTGCCGGGCGGCAACGCAACGCTGCGGACCACGCCGCCGCGCAGGTGTTCCGGTACCGGCGCAAACGGGGCGAGCTCGCGCTCTCCCTCCGGCGCATCGTACCGGCGGTCCCCTCTAACGGACAGGTTTTCGCCGGGCCGCATCTTCAACGCCTCGGGCGACCAGCACGCGGCCGCGAGCGAAGGCCGCTGGTGAGGTGGGCCCGCGGCGGCCCCGGACTGGACAAGGGCGCATGCCGTGCCGATCGCTGCAACGCAGGTGACGAAGCGGATGGTCGTCGCTCCCCTGATGTCCCCCCGGGATCTCGGAATAGTCGAGCGCGCCGCCTCAGTCCAGCGCCGGAGTTCAGCGGCCCTCGAAGCGAGGCTTGCGCTTGTCGAGGAACGCGCGGCGGCCTTCGGCGTAATCCTCGCTGTGAAAGCACGC
>DATETZ010000039.1:0-2476 GCA_035283385.1 Hyphomicrobiaceae bacterium | reverse complement strand
CGTTACACCACCGAGGTCGTGCTCCAGGGGTTCAACGCCCAGCTGACGATGCTCGACGCGAAACAGCGCGACGGCGCGGGCGAGAGTGAGCAGCGCGGCGGTGGCGATTTCGGGCGATCCGGTCCGTTTGCCGGCGGCGGCGGCAAGGGCGGCTCCTTCGACAAGGAGCTCGACGACGAGATCCCATTTTAACCCTTACGGCCTGTTACCGCGCTGCTCAGCCGGCCGCTAGCGGCCGGTGTTAAGCACGACACTTAACGCCGTTCGGAGCCCCCGCTGTCGCCTTATCTTTGCGGCCGGTATGGTCCTTGCACGGATTAGCCTTGCGGCGCCGCACCGGTGGCCCGCGCGTTTCATTGGGCCGAAGCGGGCCGCAGGATGGGCCGATGGCGAGCACGATCGCCGCTCTGCTTCACGGCAGAGACAACAATTTTAATCTAATCAGGTTCCTCGCGGCCTCGGCCGTGCTCCTCGATCACAGCTTCGCCCTCGTCGCGCACGACCAGACGGCGAGTGCACTCATCGACGTCGAGAGGCTCGAGATCGGGCGCCTCGCGGTCGACGTGTTCTTCATCCTCTCGGGCTTTCTCGTCACGCGCAGCGTGATGACGCAGCCGACCCTTATCGACTATGCCGTTGCGCGCTTCCTTCGCCTGTTCCCCGCCCTTCTCGTCGCCTGTATCGGCATTGCCTTCGTGCTCGGCCCGATCGTGACCTCGGCCGCATTGGCGGACTATTTCACCGATCCGCGGCCCTGGCTGTTCGTTCCGTTGACGACCTCCCTAATCACCCATTCGATGACGCTGCCCGGCGTGTTCGAGCATGTGCCTGAAAGCGGCGTGATCGATCCGCCGCTTTGGACCTTGCGTTATGAGACGATGTGCTACGTCTTGCTCGCGCTTTTCGCTCTCTTCGGAGCGCTGGCGACGCGATTCCGCGCCACGCTGACGCTCGCCGTGGTCCTCGGCGCCTATGCATTCATCACCTTCGCGACCTCGTGGCGCGGGGACAGTAGCGCGATCGACAGCGCGGCCCGTTTCGTCCTCGATTTTTTCCTCGGTGGCGCTTTCTACGTCTTCGCCGACAAGATCAGAGTGGATCTTAGGGTTGCGCTCGTGCTGGGACTGGCGGCGGCGGCGACCTTCGGCACGGCCGCCCACGAAGCGGTGTTCAGAGTGGCGCTGACCTATGGCCTCCTCTGGTTCGCGCTGGTGCCGGCCGGGGCCATCAGGCGCTTCAACCTGATCGGCGACTATTCCTACGGGATCTACATTCTCTGCTTTCCCATCCAGCAGACCTTCGTCATGCTGAACCCTCAGATCACGCCGGGGTGGCTCTTCATGTGCAGTTTCCCCGCGGTGCTCGCCTTGGCGATCCTGTCGTGGCACTTCATCGAGCACCCGGCGCTAAGGCGGAAGGCCTGGGCAGGGGACTGCGTGGGCAGCCTCATGCGCGGCGCGCAGCAGCGGCTCACGACTTTCTTGGGACTGGGCGCAGCGCCTAAGCCGCAAGCGTCCGCGAGCGAGCGTTAGGAAGCCCGGCCTGCCGTGCGGGCAGGCCGGGCTCGGAACCCATACGCTTGTGACGTAAGGGGGACTTTCCGTACGCGTTACGGGCTAGGTTGGTCGCCAACATCCTCGCGGTCGCCTTTGCTCGAACCCACGGCGACCTGCTGCTCGGCCAGCGTCTCGTAATCAGGCGCCGAGGCCAGCGTGTCCTGGTTGAGATCGGCGATCACCTTGATGCCGTTATCCTCTTCGCGGACGAGCCTGAGGTCCTCGAAACGGATAGCCACGTCCTTCTCGCCCATGCCGAGGAAACCGCCGGCGCCAATCAGCACCGCGAGCACCTTGCCGCTCTCGTCGGTGACGAGGTCGTTGATGCCGCCAATGGCTTCATCCTGACCGTTATAGACCGACTCGCCGATCAGATTGCTCGCCAGAACATCGCCGCTCTCCTGCTTCGTGAGGAATTGAGCGCCACCGGAAGCCTCAGCCGACTTCGGCGCCGCAGGCTCGATCGGCTGAGGGGCCTCCGCAGATGGCGGTGATGCCGGTTCGGTCGACGGGGCCTCCGCAGATGGCGGTGATGCCGGTTCGCTCTGCGGGGCCTCCGCAGATGGCGGCGAGGCCGGGTTCGGCTGCGCCTCCGAAGTGTCGCCCGGGATCGGGGCTGCCGGATCCGAGGGCTCGGAGGGCTCAGACGGCATAACCTCGGAAGGCTGCGCCGGTTGCTCCAGAGCAGGCGGGGTCTGCGTGTCGTCGGCCGGAAGCTGAGGCTCGGCCAGTGCCGGCGAAAGACCCAGCACGAGGCCGAGGGCGGTGCATGAAAGAAGTCGATTCATCGTTTGGCTCCGTGTGTTGTTCATCGGGGGTTGGGGTATCGCTTCGCGATCAGGCCGCGATGTCACGGCGCGTGACCGCCTGTTTGAACAACGTCTCGGAGACTCGATCGTTCCCGTATTTTTGCTTTCGGC
>DATETZ010000038.1:0-12645 GCA_035283385.1 Hyphomicrobiaceae bacterium | reverse complement strand
CACCTGCCCGGGACCTACATCCTGATCACGGTGTTCTTTGCGACCTTCGCCCTCTACTACTTCGTCAACTGGAAATACCTCTCGGCGCTGTGGCTGATGAGGTGAGGGCCGAACGCGGCCCCCCAACCAATGGGTAGGGCTTATGAGTCGCTGGCTGGCATTGTTGGCTGCCGTGCTCATTGTCTCACCCGCTGGCGCCGGTGAGCGGCCGAGCCCGGCCGAGGGGCTCACAGCGTCACAGGCTGCATTGGGAAAGCGGCTGCCCGATTTGAGTTTCGTCGACACCGCCGGGCATCGGGTGCGCCTCTCCGACTACCAAGGCCGTCCTTTGTTGATCAGCATGCTTTATACGGGCTGCACGGATATCTGCCCGACCCTGATCGAAAGTCTTCGCCCGTCTATAGCGGCCGCCCAAGAGGCTTTGGGGGAAGACAGCTTCCATGTGGTGACCGTTGGGTTCGATGGTCGAAACGACACACCCGACCGACTGAGATCGTTCGCCCGGCTGCACGGCGCGGAATTGCCCAATTGGGCATTCCTTTCCGCCGACCAGGAAACCCTCGACCGGCTGGCGGAGGCGGTCGGCTTCACATTCGTAGCTGTGGCTGGCGCCTTCGAGCATATGGCCCAGGTCAGCGTTGTCGATCAAAAGGGTGAACTCTACCGACAGGTGTATGGCGGAACGTTTGCGGTGCCGGCCATCGTCGAGCCGCTCAAGGATCTGGTCTTCGGCCAACGCCATCCCCTGGCTTCGCTCGATGGGATCGCGGACCGAATCCGGCTCTTCTGCACAATCTATAACCCTAGGACTGGCCGCTATTACTTCAACTACTCATTGATCGTGGGCTTCGTGATCGGGGCGGGGTGTCTATTGCTCGTCCTGACAGTGCTGGTACGCGAGCAACGCCGCGGCGCGCCACAAGAGAGAGAACAGACGTGATGGATCTGTTCCGCCGCTCCGTTCGGTCGCTGTTCGACGGCGGAGAAGCGCTCATCGCTAAGGCCTTCCCGCCGCAGTGGAACCCTATTCTGAATCTCAGTGCGCTGAGCTTCCTGTTCTACTGGATCATCACCGCGAGCGGGATCTATCTTTATATCTTCTTCGACACAGGCGTCGAGCAAGCCTATCAATCGGTCGAGTACATCACGAATGAGCAGTGGTACGCGGCCGGCGTAATGCGGAGCATGCATCGCTACGCGTCGGACGGTCTCGTTCTCACCATGCTCCTACATATCCTCCGCGAGTTCGGGCTCGACCGTTACCGCGGGGTGCGATGGTTCAGCTGGCTGACCGGCATTCCGGTCGTGATCTTTGTTTTCGTCGCCGGCATCACAGGCTACTGGCTGGTCTGGGACAAACTCGCCCAGTACGTGGCGATCGTTTCGACGGAGTGGCTGGACCGGCTTCCGATCTTCGGTGCTCCGATTGCAAGGAACTTCCTGTCGCCCGAGATGCTGGAGAGCCGTTTCTTCACATTTATGATGTTTCTGCACATCGCCGTGCCGCTGATTGCGCTCGTCATCCTCTGGGTGCATCTCCAGCGCGTCGCCAAACCGAAGATCAATCCGCCGCAGGGCCTGGTTCTCGGAACGCTGGCCTCTCTCCTCATTCTATCTCTGGTCCACCCGGCGGTAAGTCAGGGACCTGCCAATCTCTCCGAGGTCCCCGGCCGGATCGGCCTCGACTGGTTCTACCTGCCGGCCTATCCCGCCATCGAGAGCCTGCCCGGTTCGACCACCTGGGGCGCCGCGTTCACGCTGCTGGTCATTGCGGTCGCGTTGCCGTGGATGCCGCCCCTGAAAAAGCCGAGGGCGGCCGTGGTCGATCTTGCAAATTGCAACGGCTGCCGCCGCTGTTACGAGGACTGTCCGTACAATGCGATCACGATGGGGCCGAGGAGCGATGGGATGCCATTCGCGGCCGAGGCGGTGGTCGACCCGGGCCTATGCGTCGCCTGTGGGCTCTGTGCCGGCGCGTGCCCGAGAGCAACGCCCTTCCGCCGGCGGACTGAACTCATTCCTGGAATCGATCTCCCCGATTTGACGTTGGCCCGGTTGCGCGATGGCGTCGAACGGGCGGCTGCCAGGCTCGAGGGAAACGGGCGCATCATTGTGTTCGGCTGCGCCTCGGGGGTGCCGCTCGACGGACTGCCGGCCGGCACCGCCGCATCCGTACCGCTCAACTGCATCGGCCAACTGCCACCGTCGTTCATCGACTACGTACTGAGCAAGTGCTTGGCGGACGGCGTCGTGTTGACCGGATGCACCGAAGGCGGCTGCCGGGCGCGATACGGCATCGAGTGGACCAAACGCCGCATTGCTCGGGAGCGGGACCCGTACCTGCGCAAGGGGGTGCCGCATGAGCGAATCCGGACGGCATGGGTCGGACGACTCGGCCGCAAGCAGCTCTTGGCACTCATCGGAGATTTCTCCGCAGAGCTTGCCGCAATACCCCGCAGCGGGCCTTGCGATGCGGCAATACGTCCGCGACCAAGGCAGACTCAACCACGAGACCAGGTCGATGCGTGAGGCTCAGCGATATGTCGGCCAGGCGCTTTTCTATGCGCTGGTGGCTTGCGCCATTGGCTATTTTTCGAGCCGGCCTGTCTACACTCAGATTCCTGCGGGCTCCGCCCAGATCAAGATGAGCTTCAGCCACGGGGGCGCCAAGAAGCAGGCGTGCCGGAAGCTTACTCCCGCTGAGATCGCCAAGCTCAAGCCGAGCGAACGGCGCCCCAACACGTGTGCACGCGAGCGCACCTCGATCCATGCCCAACTGCTGCTCGACGAGCACGTGATCTATGACGCCGTCCTGATGCCGACCGGCCTTGCCGGCGATGGTCCGGCACGCACCTATCAGAAATTCATCATCCCCGCCGGCCGGCACACGATTGAGGCTCGCATGCGCGACAGCGCCCGCGTCGATGGCTTCGACTATGAAAAGCGAGCAACGCTCGATCTTGTTCCGTGGCAGAGCCTCGCGATCGACTTCAGAGCCGACGCGGGAGGATTCATCTTTCGTTGAGGAGGCCCGGCATGTCGCTCATCGAATGGCGCAAGGAGTTCGAGACCGGGATTGCCGAGGTCGATCACGAACACCGCGAGCTCGTCGACCTCATCAACGGCCTCCACGCAGAGATCAAGAAAGGCGGCACTCATGAGAACGTGGCGGCGTTCCTGGGGGAGGTGTTCGCGCGCATCGCGGCGCATTTCGCCTTGGAGGAAACCGTGATGCGCAAACACCGCTACGACGAGTATGCCGAGCACAAGGCGGACCATGAGCGGCTTCTCGACGAACTCCGCGACATCATGGATCAACACGAAGAAGGGCATTTCGACGATGCGAGCCAAGCGCTGGCGACCACGGTCCGCGATTGGTTCGTCAATCACTTCAAGACGAGAGATGCCCGGCTTCACGGGAAGCTTGGCGTCTGAATGTCGCGGCTTATTTCCCGTGGTCGCTGGCGCCAAGCGCTCGAGGCCTGAAGTTCCCTTGCGCCAAGCAAGTAGGTCAGGACAATCCATTCCAGGTCTCTGCCAATGCCGCTGTATCTAGAGAGAGAAGATCGATGGCGCGGCGTGCGTTATGATCGGCGATCTCCGTGACAGTCGCGGGCTTCAGGTACAAGGCGGGGACGGCCGGTGCGACGATGGCGCCACACTCCGTGACCGACACCATGGCGCGCAGATGCCCGAGATCAGGCGGGCTCTCGCGCACCACGAGCACGAGCCGCCTTCGCTCCTTGAGGTGAACATCGGCGGCGCGGACGAGCAGGTTGCCGGCGATGCCGGCAACAAGCGCAGAAACCGTATTCACCGAGCAGGGCGCGACGATCATGCCAGCCGTCTTGAACGAGCCGCGCCAGAACGTGCTGGTCCTGATCTTGTCATCTCGTACGTTCGTCACGCGCCGAGGCGCGCGCCCGGGCTGGACCAACACGAGGCCCCACGACAGGAGCACGAGCTTGCGCTCGCCATCGGCCGCACGGCGAACGATTGGCGCGTTGTGCCCGGGAAAGATCGCCGGCGATGGATCGAATGCGGCGGCTCGATTATGCGAGACCTTGAAGAGGCGGATGATCGCTTCGCGATTGCGGGTCAAGCTGTAGAGATTGCACGCGAGCTTCGAAGAGGTTTGCTCTGAACTACCCCAAAACTACCCCAAAAATGGTCCGAGAGAGAGCGGCGAAGAGCGGCGGATATTTGTAAGTCTTTGAAATGACTGGCTCCGCGGGCAGGATTCGAACCTGCGACCAACCGGTTAACAGCCGGTTGCTCTACCGCTGAGCTACCGCGGAATGGCCTAGGGTCGCTCGCGCCGGCCTCATAACAGAACACCGGCAGCGGTGCCAGAGCCTTAGCGCAAAAACCACTTCGAATCCAGAACGGGCGCAATGCCGATTCCAGTGTCTCGGCGTGCGCCGAGCTGTGCCGATTTTCCGAGACAAGTCCTGGAGGCCACGGCCGGAATCGAACCGGCGTGCGCGGATTTGCAGTCCGCTGCGTCACCACTCCGCCACGTGGCCTTCCCGTGCCATGGACCGATGCCATCTATCACAGAGCGCGGAATGTGCACAAGGAAACGCCGTCCGCCATTATTTATCATCGCTCTTTGGATGGGCTCGCCCGCCCTGCTCGTGTGGGCGGCCTGGCCCCGGGCGCGGACGTGCCTCCATCCCTGGGGACGAGCCGTAGCAGGCGTGATCATCGGTGCAAAACGGTCTAAGGTCGGGCATGTGCCGGCGCGGGGCCGGCGCGGGGCCGACGAAGCTCGAAGCTCGCGGGGGGCGGCGGATGATCGATTTCGGCACGCAGCGCAGGAACATGGTCGAGTCGCAGGTGCGGACCAGCGACATCACCGACCGCCGCATCCTGAGGGCGATGCTCGAGACCCCGCGCGAGGCGTTCGTGCCGGCCGCCATGCGCGTGCGCGCCTATGCGGACGCCGACGTCGAGCTGGTCCCCGCCGGGAGCGGCCACGCGGCGCGTGCTGTCTTGGCGCCGCGAACCTTCGCCAGGCTGGTTCAGCTCGCTGGGATCGAAGAGAGCGATGCCGTGCTCGACGTCGGCACGGCAACCGGGTATTCGGCGGCGATCATTGCCAGGCTCGCGGCGACGGTGGTCGCGCTCGAATGCGACGAGGGCTTGGCCGACGAGGCGCGCAACGTCCTTTCGAGGCTGTCGCGCTCCAATGTGAGGCTCGTCACGGGTGATCTCAGCGAAGGTTGCGCGCAGGAAAGTCCCTACGACGCGATCCTCGTCGAAGGCGCCATCGCCCAGCGGCCGGCAGGACTGCTCGAGCAGCTCAAGCACGACGGCCGCCTCGTTGCCATCCTCGCACCCGCCGACGCCGACGCAGGTGCGCTCGGCAAGGCGGTGATCTGGCGCCGGCTCGGCGCGACGTTCGATGAGACAATTGCCTTCGACGCCGCTGCGCCGGTGCTGCCGGGCTTCGAGAAAGCGCTCGAGTTCACGTTTTGAAGGGAGCGGCGCTCGGCCGAGCTGCCAGCCTTTTGCATGTGCATATTGCTCGAGCGTGGTTTTTCCGGGGGGCCACCGTCAGCGCAAGATCACGCTCTCTTTCAACGAGTTGCCGTCGCGGGCGCCAGCCGGCCTCTGCAACTCGAGAGCCGGGCATGTGTGAAACAGGCCACATGCAACTCCCGTTGCGGACCACGGGGTTTGAATTGGTAACTGCGAATCGGTTTCTTGAACTACACAAACACGATTCGTCCTCACCGGCGTCGTCGACCCTCAGCACAGCGTAGTTGGCTTCAGTCGAGGACGGAATTTTTTTGCTGCCCCGGTAGGGCAGGCGTCTCCTCCGCGCCGCAAAAAGTGGAGGTGAAGGATGGGGTTGGTGACAGAGGGACGGGTAGTGGACCTGCCGCACGCTCTGCTGGTAAGGGTGGTGAGCGCCGCCGTTGCCGGCGCGTGCGTCCTCGCCCCGATCCAGCCCGCTGCCGCCGAGAGCTTGAACGAGGCTCTGGCCTCCGCCTACCAATACAATCCCCGCCTCGATGCCGAGCGCGCCCGCTTGCGGGCGACCGACGAGGAGGTCGCGCGGGCGATGTCCGGGTTTCGGCCCGTCATCACCGGCAATGCCGACCTCAACATGCAGCACACGAATAGACGGCCGGACGACATCGGAGAAGGCACGATCTATCCCAAGGGCTACTCGGTGGATCTGGTCCAGCCCGTGTTCCGCGGCTTCCAGACCATCAACGCCGTAAGCGAGTCCGAGGCCAATGTGCGGGCCGGCCGGGAGACGTTGCGCAATGTTGAGCAAAGCGTGCTGCTCGAGGCGGTCACCGCCTACGTGGACGTGGTCCGCGACCAGGCGGTCGTCCGGCTGCGCGAGAACAACGTCAACGTGCTGTCGCGCGAGCTCAAGGCGACCGAAGACCGGTTCGCGGTCGGCGAGGTGACGCGGACCGACGTGGCGCAGTCGCAGGCGCGCCGTGCCGGTTCGGTGTCGTTTCTCGATCTCGCGCGAGCCAATCTCAAGATTAGCCGTGCGGCCTTCGAGCGCGTTGTCGGCCACCCCCCCTCCGACCTCGTCGAGCCGGGCCTGCGCGGGATCAGGCTGCCGCAATCGCTCGAGGACGCGATTGCGATCGGCTCCGGCGAAAACCCGAACGTGGTCAACGCGCTCTACCGCGAGCAGGCGGCGCGCTATTCCGTCGACCGCATTCGCGGCGAGCTTCTGCCGCAGGTGCAGCTCGAGGCGAGCTACGAGGACCGTTTCGATACCACGAAATTTATCGACGAGAACGAGACCACGACCGTGACCGGGCGCTTGAGCGTGCCCATCTACGAGGGCGGCGAGGTGCGCGCCCGCGTCCGCCAGGCGAAGCAGGTCCAGGTCAGCCTGCTGCAGGAGATCGAGCAGGCCCGATCCGAGACCGAAGCCTCTGTGACGTCGGCCTGGTCCCAGCTCATGGCGGCGCGCGCCCAGCTGGTATCCGATAAGGTCCAGGTCGAGGCGAACACGACCGCGCTCGCCGGCGTGCGCGAGGAGGAGCGGGTTGGGCAACGGACGCTGCTCGACGTGCTGGATGCGGAGCTCGAGCTGCTGAACTCGCAAGTGCTGCTGGTCACGACGCAACGCAACATCATCGTCAACACGTATACCGTTCTCAGCGCGATCGGACGCCTCGATGTCTTGAATCTCGGCGTGGCACCGTCCGTCTACGATCCCTCGGCGCACTATGAGGAGGTGCGCCGGAAGTGGTTCGGGATCTCCATCACCCACGAGGACGGGCGGCGCGAGGAACTCGACGTATCGCCGGCGAGCGCCGGCGAGCCGTCCGCGAAATAGCGGCGCGCAGCGGCCGGAGAGCCGGATCAGCGCCGAGGGCGGGTTCGCGTGGCAAGGATTTTCCGCGCTCGCTTTAGATCGTCGTCGCCGGTCATGCAGTTCGTGCACGCGGCTAACTCTCCGGCCAACTTCAGCATCATGGCGAAGGAGGCTCGCGAGATGCCGGCGAGCGTCCGGCAAAGCACATGTTTTTGCCACACGGTTGCCCACTATGATAACTAGGGTTCGGGCAAGCCGTGGGAAGCCCACACACACATTGACATTAGTGGGAAGGTTGCCTCCTCGACTGCAAGGATGAGAGGCGGACCGAATTTTTAGCTTTCACTGGGGCGCATATCGTTCGGGGAGGTCTCAGTTACTGGCAAGGACCGAGTCATGGCGTGCGGGGAGTGCTGATCGGGGACTACGTGCGGCGTGCGTGGTAGGGAGTTGGCGTCATGGATATGACGGAGAAGAACGGCCAGCCGAGCATGGAGGAAATTCTGGCGTCGATCCGCAGGATCATCGCCGAGGAACCGGGGGGAACGCCGCGAGGAATTGAGCTCAAGCCCAAGGTGATTTCCGTTCACACCGAGGGATCGCTGGAGGAACACTCAGATTTCGAGCTTCCGTCGATCTTTCGCGCATCTCCGGCCGCGCCTCCGGAAAAGCACACGCCCTTGCTTGGGCGGCTGACGGACGCCATCCGCGGCGCCGCCGCGACGGCGAGCGATGCGAGGGCGGCACGGACCAAGGACGAAGTTTCGGCCGAGCAAGGCGAATCCGGGGCGAGCCCCGAGCATGGCGACCCGCCAGGCCAGCAGTACCCCACTCTGAGCTCGCTCAAAGGCGCTCGCCCCGAGGCTCAGGCGGCGGCCTTTCGCCAGCCCGGGCTCGAAGACCAGAAACCGTTTCCCGAGCCGGCTCAGCCCGCCGCGCCCTCAGGTGAAGTCACCGCGTCGAAACTCGGCTGGAAATTAGGCCGGCCGGGCTCCCCGGCCCCTGCTGCGCAGGACGAGGTCAAGCGCGTGATGGCGCCGTTTGTGGATACGCGCTTCAAGCAGATGGCCCATTCCGAGCAAATTCCCGGGACACCGAGCGTGCCGGCTGCCCCCGCGCCGTTGGCTCAGCCCGGCGGGTCGCCGCAGAAGGTCGATTTCGGCGCGATCATTCCGGCCCATATGGACCTACCGGGTGTTCCCAATTTCGAGCTGCAGCGCCGGCCTGATGTAGGCGCAGCGCCCGTCGAGCCGCCGCCGGCCATGAGAGCCGATCCCTACCCGCTGCCGCCGCAGCCGCCGCCGTTGGCGCTCGATGCCTTTGCACCGATGCCGCCGAGCCATCTCACTCAGGGCCAGTTCGATCCCGCGCCATTGAGGCAGGCGGGCAACGGCGTGTACGAGGAACACCATGCGCCCTTCCGCCCGTCCGCTCCGCCCTTGCCCTTTGCCGGGCCGCCAACCGGCACCATCGAGGACGCGACGGCCGAGCTCTTGCGGCCCATGCTCCGCCAGTGGCTGGCCGACAACATGCCGCGCATGGTCGAGAAGGCGCTCCACATCGAGGTTGCGGAGAGTGTAAAGCCCGGAAAAAAGCCCAATATCCCGTGACGGGCACTAGCAACAGCGGCGCCTGGCAAGCCTCGCCGATTGGCTCTGCAATGAGCGAGGGGGCAGCGGGGAACGGGAGCCCTGCGGCTCGAAAGTCGCCTGCTGGCGCCGTGTTTGAGCTGAGGATGAGGGGTCAGGGCGCATTGAAGCCGCGGTATTGCCGCGCTACGACCGCGGCAGGCTATGAGACTCGCTCGCGCGTCGCCTGCTGGCGCGAGGCGCGGGTCGACGAGGTGGGGTCATGAACAGGGCGGAAAAGACCGGCGAGCCAAGCATGGAAGAGATCTTGGCGTCGATCCGCAAGATCATCGCCGAGGAGCCCGCCAGCGCGCGGCGCGGCCCGGATGAGCGCGCCGTCAATCCGCTGCTCAGAGGCTCCGAGCCGCGCCCCGAGCGCACCGAGCCGGCCGCCCTCTCGAACGATCGTCCGCTGCCGTCGCTCGACCGTCTCTCAGAGGCGCTGAAATCCACGGCGCCCGTCCCCCTTCGGCGCTCGGACCGGCCCCGGCCCCGTGCGTTCGACGACGACCTCGCCGATCTTCTCGACGAGCCGGAGGCAAACCGGAGCGCCCCCCCGGATCTGCACCAGGCTGCCGCCTCCCCGGCCGATCGGCACCAGGGATCTGCACGGCCGCCCGGGGAGTCCTGGTCGAGCTGGCCGGTGCCAACTGCCAATGAGCGATCGCCCGCGGATAAGGGCCCGAAGGAAAGCTTGGTGGCCCGAGCGGAGCCGGCGCCGGGCGCAAGCCCATCGGGGCCGGCCTCCTCCGGCAATGGGGCGGTGCGCCGCGGCGGCTTCTATCCGCCATCCGGTTTCGCGCCTGGCTCCGCGATCGCTTCCGAGCCCCCGGCGCCCTCGCCGGCGCGGCCGCAGATGCGCGTCGAGCCGGTGCCGCAGGCGGCCGAGCCGAGGTCCGTCGATACTTCCGCGATCGTGCCGGCCCGCTCCGATGCCTCAGCCGGCACCGCAGTGGACGCATTTTCCAGGCCTGCGGCGGAGGGTCCGGAGCTGGCGGCGTCAGGCGAGGCATTCTCCTCCGGACCGCCCATTGGCGAACCGATGCCTGACGAGCCGGCGGAGCCCGCGTTGGAGCCGGCCGCCCCGGCGGCACTCGATCCTGCAACGCTTGCCGCAAGGGCGAGTGAGGCCGGCGCCCGAGCGGTCGACGTGCTCGCGGCAGGATTTGCCGGGTCCCCCGGGCGGGCCAATGCGGCCGCAGGCCCGGCGCCAGAAACGGCGCCCCACCTGAGCCATGGCGCCTCCGCTGCCGCGCCGGCACGCTCGCTCGAGGACGCGGTCGCCGACATGCTGAAGCCCATGCTCCAGCAATGGCTCACCGACAACATGCCGCGGATCATCGAAAAGGCGCTGCGCGTCGAGGCGACGGCAGGGGTCAAATCCCACCTGAAGCCTCCCGGCACATGATTTCGCGGAGCGAGGAACGGAACGCTGCGGGGCGCCGAGTATGGCGGTTCAGAAGTTCCCCGCCACTCGCGGCTGGGTGGTAAGGGAACTTCTGAACCAAAGCCATACTAGCAACGCTATGATTCTAGTGTCCCTTATGAACCCGAAGCTCGCAAACGCGATGGCCGCAAGTGTGTGCGAGCTTCGGGTTCGGGACACTCGTGTGGCGGTTCAGAAGCTCCCCTGTCCCTCGCGGCTTCCTGGTGAGGGAGCTTCTGAACCAAAGCCACACGGGCAACTCATTGATTGCTAGTGTCCCTTTGAACTAGAGCGCGATTCACGCCTCGGATGCTTCCATCCGAGACGATCGCGCTCTAGAGCCGCGGCGCCGGTTGACACCAGAGGAAGCGGGGTCGTAGGACCGCCCGACCCCCACGCAAGAGCGAAAACACCGCGATCCATGCTCGACAAGACCTACCAGCCGGCGGAGATCGAGCCGCGCATCCATCAGGATTGGGAGACGGCAGAAGCCTTCAAATGCGGCCGCCCGGACCGGCTCGCGGCGCGCGCGAAGCCGTTCGCGATCGTCATCCCGCCGCCCAATGTGACGGGCTCGCTGCACATGGGGCATGCGCTGAACAACACGCTGCAGGATGTGCTCGTGCGCTTCGAGCGCATGCGCGGTCGCGACGTGCTCTGGCAGCCCGGCACCGACCACGCCGGGATTGCGACCCAGATGGTGGTCGAGCGCCAACTCGCTGCCGAGAACAAGACCGACCGCCGGACCATGGGACGCGAGGCCTTTCTCCGCGCCGTGTGGGCGTGGAAGGAGGAGAGCGGCTCGACCATCGTCACTCAATTGAAGCGGCTGGGCGCGTCGTGCGACTGGTCGCGCGAGCGCTTCACGATGGACGAGGGACTGTCGAAGGCGGTGATCAAGGTCTTCGTCGAGCTCTACGATCAGAAGCTGATCTACAAGGACAAGCGGCTCGTCAACTGGGACCCGAGGTTCCAGACCGCGATCTCGGACCTCGAGGTGGTCCAGGTCGAGGCGCGCGGAAGCTTTCAGTGGTCGAAGGACGGCGATGTTCCCTTCGATGCCAAGGCACTCGCCAAAGTGCTCGATCGTAATCCCAACGGGCACCTCTATTATTTCCGTTATCCGCTGAAGGATGACCCCGCGAAGGGGATCGTCGTGGCGACGACGCGGCCCGAGACCATGCTCGGCGACACCGCCGTCGCCGTGCACCCCGAGGACGAGCGCTACCAGAAACTGATCGGGAAAAAGGTCGTGCTGCCCCTCGTCGGGCGCGAGATCCCGATCATCGCCGACGAATACTCGGACCCGACCAAGGGCACGGGCGCGGTCAAGATCACGCCGGCGCACGACTTCAACGACTTCGAGGTCGGCCGCCGCCACGACCTTGAGAAGATCAACGTGCTCGACGACCACGCGCGTCTGAACGAAAACGCGCCACAGGTTTATCGCGGGCATGACCGCTTCGAGGCCCGGCGCCGGGTCGTCGCCGACATCGAGGCGCTGGGGCTGCTCGAGAAGATCGAGCCGACGACGCACACCGTTCCGCACGGCGACCGCTCGGGCGTCGTCGTCGAGCCATGGCTCACCGATCAGTGGTACGTGAACGCCGCGGAGCTGGCGAAGTCCGCGATCCAAGCCGTCGAGAGCGGTAAGACGGTCTTTGTCCCGAAGAGCTGGGAAAAGACCTACTTCGAATGGATGCGCAACATCCAGCCCTGGTGCATCTCGCGCCAGCTCTGGTGGGGCCACCAAATCCCGGCGTGGTATGGCCCCGACGGAGAGGTGTTCGTCGCCCACGATGAGGCCGAGGCCAAGGCGCTCGCCAAGAAGCGCTACAAGAAGGACGCGGAGCTGAGGCGCGACGAGGATGTGCTCGACACCTGGTTCTCGTCCGCGCTGTGGCCGTTCTCGACCTTGGGCTGGCCCGACAAGACTCCCGAATTGAAGCGCTACTACCCGACCAGCGTGCTGGTCACCGGCTTCGACATCATCTTCTTCTGGGTCGCGCGCATGATGATGATGGGGCTCCACTTCATGAAGGAGGTGCCGTTCCGCGAGGTCTACATCCATGCCCTCGTGCGCGACGAGCGCGGGCAGAAAATGAGCAAGTCCAAGGGCAACGTGATGGATCCCTTGGGGCTCATCGATAGCTATGGCGCCGACGCGCTGCGCTTCACGCTGGCGGCGATGGCGGCGCAGGGCCGCGACATCAAGCTCTCGGCCGCGCGCGTCGAAGGCTACCGCAACTTCGCGACCAAGCTCTGGAACGCGGCCCGCTTCGCCGAGATGA
>DATETZ010000037.1:0-14231 GCA_035283385.1 Hyphomicrobiaceae bacterium | reverse complement strand
CCTCCCCTCCGACCACGGCGCCCGGCCTCAAGGCCCTGGCCTTGACCCGGCGCAGCCGCATTTTGACGCCCTCGCTCCAGTTGAACCGGCGCTCGAGCACGAGAAGGCCGCCGTCGTCGAGGCTCGCCATATCGGTGACGTCGAAACCGCCGACATCCTCGACCGCAAACCGCTTCGGCTCGCCGCCGACCCAAATCCAACCCGCACGATCGCGTTCGCCCGGCAAGGGCTGCTCGGCAACCGCCACCACCGAGCCCTTGAACTCACCGCCGCGCAGGACCGTTAAGGCCTCCAAGCCATTGCGCCCCAAGCGATGAATCTCGGGCGGGATCTCGAGGTATGCGACGGGCGCGGAGACCCCGCGCGCGCCGGCGGGAAAGCGTCCGATCCGGTCGTGGCCCTCGAACGCGATGAGGAGCGTGCCCTTGTCGAGTGAGCCTTCGGCCAGCACCAAGGCTTCCGCGTCACGGTCGCCCCGCTGGCGCAGCGCTCGCCCGTCGCGCGCCGCAAGCGGACCGATCCTGACCGATTTCAAGGCGTTAGGGCGGCGGCCGTCGTAGCCGAGCTCGGCCGTCATCCACGCCCCGGCGTCCGATACGGCGATGAGCCTCTTGCCGCCGGGATCGAACGCGAGACCGGACCAGCCGCCGAAGTTCGCCGAGCTCGAAGAGAGAACGAGCCCGCCGCGCCATTCGAGCCTGCCGTAGCGCGTGCGGCCCTGGTCGTTCTTGTCGAAACTCGTGATCGGCTGCGCTTCGACATCGATCGGCTGCACCTCGAGGCCGCCGGTGTCGGGCTTGCCTTGGGCGACGGCAAGGCCGCCCACGACGGCGAGGCCGGCTGCCACTGCTGCGAGCTGCCGCTTGCGTCCGCCTGTCGGACCGAGTGCCGTCGCGAGGAGCGTCCTCGACTGCCAACGCAAGCAAGACTCTCCCGTCAGTTGAGACGCAGGCGTGGTTTGAGGGCCCGGCCTCTCCTGCGAAGGGGGAATGGCGGAACCTTGGCCTTCTCCTCGAACAGCTCGACGAGCTTGTCGGTCATCGCGCCGGCAAGCTCGCTCGGATCGGTGATCGTGACCGCGCGCGAATAGTATCGCGTCACATCGTGACCGATGCCGATGGCAATGAGCTCGACCGGCGAGCGCGCCTCGATTTCCTCGATTACCTGGCGCAAGTGGTGCTCGAGATAGCTGCCGGAGTTGACCGAGAGCGTCGAATCATCGACCGGGGCGCCGTCCGAGATCATCATCAGTATGCGCCGCTGCTCGGGACGGGCGATCAGCCGCTGATGGGCCCATGCCAGCGCCTCGCCGTCGATGTTCTCTTTGAGCAGGCCCTCCCGCATCATAAGCGCGAGCGAGCGTTTGGCGCGGCGCCAGGGGGCGTCCGCGGTCTTGTAAATGATATGCCGAAGGTCGTTGAGACGCCCGGGGCTCGCCGGCTTTCCCGCGGCGAGCCAAGCTTCACGCGCCTGGCCGCCCTTCCACGCCCTGGTCGTGAAGCCCAGGATCTCGACCTTGACCCCGCAGCGTTCGAGCGTGCGCGCCAGGATGTCGGCACAGCACGCCGCAACCATGACGGGACGGCCGCGCATCGAGCCCGAGTTGTCGAGCAGCAGCGTCACGACCGTATCGCGGAAGTCGGTGTCGCGCTCGCGCTTGAACGATAGGGGATGCAGCGGGTCGATGATGATGCGCGTGAGCCGGCCGGCATCGAGCGCGCCTTCCTCGAGGTCGAACTCCCAGGCGCGGCTTTGCTGGGCGAGGAGGCGCCGCTGCAGCCGGTTGGCGAGCCGCGCGACCGAGCTCGCGAGCGCCTTGAGCTCCTTGTCGAGGAATGTGCGGAGCCGGTCCAGCTCGTCAGGGGACGAGATGGCGTCGGCCGCCACCTCCTCGTCGAAGCTGCGCGTAAAGACCTTGTAGCCGAACGCCTCGGGCGCCTCGAGCACGGACAGATGGGGCCGCCACGGCTCCGCCGTTTCGGTGTTGTCAGGGCCGTCGAGGTTGTCGTCGAACTGGTCGGCCTCGCTGGTCTTGGCGGCCTCTGCGGCTTCCCCGGCATGGCCATCGGCGAGGGCATCGTCGCCTGCCTCGTCCCGGCTTTCCGACGCCCCCTCCTCGCTCTCGCCATCGGCCTCGCCGCCCTCCGGCTCATCGTCTCCCTCCGGTTCGCGCTCTTGCTCGTCGGCGTCGCCCGACTCCTCTGCGAGGTCGAGCGCCTTGAGCAGGTCGCGCAACAGCCTGCCGAAGCTCTCCTGATCCTCCGCCAGAGCGTCCAGCCTCTTGAGAAGCTTGGTGGCGCGGCGCTCGATCAGGGGACGCCACGCGTCGACGAGCGCCTTGGCGGTCGCGGGCGGGGCGCGGCCGGTCAGGCGCTCGCGGACCAGGAGCGCAAGCGCGTCCTCGAGCGGGGCCTGCTCGCGGTCCCCGATCTCGGCGAAGCGGCCGTGTGCGTACTGGTCGTCGCATTTGGCAGCAAGGTTGTCGGCCATGCCGCCCATGCGGTTGGCCCCCACGGCTTCGACGCGCGCGCGCTCGACCGCCTCGAACACCGCGCGTGCCGAGCCGGCGCCCGGCGCCAGGCGCTTGTGGAGCTTCTGGTCGTGGCAGGCGGCGGTGAGAGCGAGACTGTCGGCCCAGCCGCGAATGACCGCGATCTCGCGCGCCGATGGCACGCGCGACGGCTCGGGCAGCAGCACGTGCTTGCCCTCGAGCTCGGGCTTTCCGGGCCCGAAACCGACTTCGACCTCGTGGTCGCCTGAAATCGCCCGCACGGCGAGCCCGAGCGCGCGCTTGAAGGGCTCCGACGGCGATTCCCTGCGCTTCGGCCCGCTCGTCATGAGCCGCACTCCAGGGCCACAATCATCCCGGTTGGCGTCATGGAGATCAGCTCAGTGCGACATTGGCGGTCGATTCGGGCAGCTCCTCGCCGAAGCAGCGCTGATAGAACTCGGCCACCAGCGGCCGTTCCAGCTCGTCGCACTTGTTGAGAAACGTCAGGCGAAAAGCAAAGCCCATGTCGCCGAAGATCTCGGCGTTCTCGGCCCAGGTCATCACCGTGCGCGGGCTCATGACCGTCGAGAGGTCCCCGTTGATGAAGGCCGCGCGGGTCAAGTCCGCAACGCGCACCATGCTCGAAACCGCCTTGCGCCGTGCCTCGCTCTTGCCCCAGCCCTTGACCTTCGAGAGAACGATCTTGGTCTCGTCGTCGTGCGGCAGATAGTTTAGCGTGCATACGATCGACCAGCGGTCCATCTGACCCTGGTTGATCTGCTGCGTGCCGTGATAGAGGCCCGAGGTATCGCCGAGCCCGATGGTGTTCGTGGTCGCGAACAGCCGGAACGCCGGATGCGGGCGGATGACCTTGGATTGATCCAAGAGCGTGAGCTTGCCCGAGACCTCGAGCACGCGCTGGATGACGAACATCACATCGGGACGGCCGGCATCGTACTCGTCGAAGCACAGCGCCGTATTCGTCTGCAGGCAATAGGGCAGGATGCCCTCGCGGAACTCCGTCACCTGCAGGCCGTCCTTCAAGACGATCGCGTCCTTGCCGATGAGATCGATGCGGCTGATATGGCTGTCGAGATTGACGCGGATGCACGGCCAGTTGAGGCGCGCCGCAACCTGCTCGATGTGCGTCGATTTGCCGGTGCCGTGGTAGCCCTGGATCATCACGCGGCGGTTGTGCTTGAAACCGGCCAGGATCGCGAGCGTCACGTCCTTGTTGAAAAGGTAGTCGGGGTCGAGATCGGGAACGTGCTCGTCGGCCTTCGAATAGCCCGGCACCTCGAGATCGGTGTCGAGCCCGAAAACCTGGCGCACGGAGAGCTTCATGTCCGGAAGCCCTTGCGCTCCGGCTTGACCTCCCGCCTGGAGTGAAGCGCGCATTCTGTGTTTGGTATCCGATCTAGGGTCGATGTTGGAGTTTGGCGGCTCGCGCGGCCATCTCGTGGATGGCCGGCGCGCGACGATGCCAGCATATTGCGATCAGGCCAGCCCTGCCTGTTTCAGATAGTTATAGGCTTGGATAATGTCGCGCAACTTGTCCTCGGAGCGGTTGTCGCCGCCGTTGGCGTCCGGGTGATGGCGCTTGACGAGCTCTTTGAACCGGGCCTTGATTTCGAGCCTGGTGGCCGTCTCGGGCAGATGCAGGGCCTCGAGCGACCTTCGCTCCAAAGGCCGAAGCTGTCTGCGCCAGTGGGCCGGCTCCTCGCGCACCCGTCGCGCGCGCCAGACGAAGACGCCGTGCGGATCGCTCGACCGCGGGCCCGCCCATCCCCCCGCTGCTCCCATGGGCCGGAAGCTCGAGGCGGCCTCGCGCAGACCGGGAGCCGAGGAGTTGGCTGCCACCCTCCAGGTCGGCCGGTGCCCGGTGACCGCGTCCTTCTGGAAATCGACGACCTCGGCATCGGACATGCCGTCGAAGTAGTTGTAGGACGCATTGTATTGGCGCACGTGATCGATGCAGAACAGGAAGTACTGCCCGTCCCGGCCGCGCCCCATGGGTGCGCGGTAGGGCGCCGGCCGGCCGCAACCCTTCCAGTCACAGCACGGCAGATGCTGCATGCGCGCATCCTCCTCGCGCCGCCGCCTCTGCGCGACCCGGATCGAGTCGAAATATTTCGAGTCGAGCTTCATGAAGCCGAATATGATCTCCCCCCTCGGCGCGCAAAAGCCGATCGGCTGGCCGGATAGGCCCAGAGTGGCAGGACAGCCATAAACCAAGAGTATATTTTCCGACGGTAAACGTCAGGGATGCCGAATGTCTGCCGAAGCCCGCATCCGCGAGACGCTGATGGTCGCCCTCGCCCCGACGCGGCTCGATGTCATCAATGAAAGCGATCTGCATGCCGGGCACCGCTCCTCACCCGGCACCGGCGAGAGCCATTTCCGCGTGCTGGTCGTTGCGGAAGCGTTTCGCGGCAAATCGCGTCTCGAGCGGCACCGGATGGTCAACGTGGCCTTGAAGGACGAGCTCGAGGGGGGCGTTCATGCCCTCGCGATCCAGGCTTTTGCCCCCGGAGAGCCGGCCGCATAGCCGTCGCGGCCGCGCCGCCGAGCAGCGCGCACCCAATCAAGACAACATGGTAGCGCCCGTACCGACCCTCTCCGAGGAGACCAGTCGAGACGGGCGCTTAGTCAAGATGGCAAGACGCTCATCAATTAGTAGTTGTCGTGGTCGTGGTGATGATGGCGGCGGCAAACCCACTTCCAGCGGCAGCGAAGATGGCCGTGATGCCACCAGCAAACCCGCTTCAGACGGCAGCGGCGATGCACCTCGTCGACAAGGCCCGACGAGCGGGCGATTTCAGCAACCGCCGAGCCGGTCGCGCTCGACGTTGGAGCCGCCTGCGCGCTCCCTGCGACGACGCACAGTGCCAGCACGGCACCCGCGATCGATAGTGTCTTGCAACGCATTTGCGATATCTCCCTTGCTGGTCTTTCTCCCAAATCTCCATCTGGGCTCGACGGTCCGTCCAGCGGGCTGGAGCATGGAGAACCCAGGCTCGAGACCAGCCGGCACGGTCCTGGCTTTGTTGCGACCCTTTTCTGAACCTTGGCTGAACGGCCCGAACCAAACCCTGGTCGCCCAGGTAAGCGCACGAGACGATCCCTAGGCGCCGGACGGACGGCCACCACGCGGCACAGCTAACTTATTGCTTTCCCTCTTTGAGGGTCAATATGTAAGCGATCACGTCGTCCCTATCGTTGATCTCGATTAGGAGGTTGGGCATCGACGGGTGCGGGCTCTGCAGCCAGACCGCAAGCGCCGTACCAGTCATTCCAGGCGTGTTGGCGACGGCCCTGAATGGCGGGGCGCCGAACAGCGGCGACGCATCCTGATGGGCAAGAACCGCGTGACATTCCGCGCAAACCTTCTCGGCGTAGGCTTTTCCCCGAACGGGGTCCCCCACCTCCTCGCATAAGGCAGGGAGAGCGGCGGCATTCAGAGCCAGTGCCGACATAAGACCAACGGCGCGCATGACCAACCTCCCGCGCTTGAATTGGGCTTGCCCTTTCGCCCGTCCACCCGCTTGGGCAAGCTACACGCATCATCGCCGCGACCAATTGATCGAGGGCAATTAGGCTTAAATCAGGCTCCGGTCAGAGTATTCCGCGGAGCCCGGACCAAGCATGGCGGCGCTGGCGCACATGCCGCCGCGCCGGCGACGCCCGCAGCCGCCTCAGCCCGGAGGCCGTTTCACTTCGCTCGCCGCCTCGGACCTGGCTCTCTCCGCCTTGGCGCGCAACGGCTTGACCCTGATCGCGCCGATCTTGTTGCGCGTTTTCCTCAGGATCTCGAAGCGATAGCCGTGAAAATTGAACACCTGGCCCGGCTCGGGGATGGTCTGCGCCTCGTGAATCACGAGGCCTGCGACGGTGGTGGCGCCGTCCTCCGGCAGATTCCAGTCCATGTGCCGGTTGAGATCGCGGACCGCGACGGTGCCGTCGACGTTCACGGTGCCATCGGCTTGCGGGCGGATGGCAGTCTCGTGCGTGTCATGCTCGTCGGCGATCTGGCCGACGATCTCCTCCAGAATGTCCTCGAGCGTGATCAGCCCCTGCACCTCGCCGTACTCGTCGACGACGAGCGCCATCTGCGCCTTGCGCCGCAGGAACTGACTGAGCTGGTCCTTGAGGCTCGTCGTGTCGGGAACGAACCAGGGCTCGGTCGCGAAGCCCATGACGTCGAGCTTGGACACGTCCCAGCCGGCGCGGGCGAGCGCCGCCAGCAGGTCCTTGGTGTGCAGCACGCCCACGATGTTCTCGGGCTCGTCCTTCCAGATCGGAACGCGCGAATATTGCGACGCCAGCACCTCGTCGATGATCACCTGCGGCGGGTCGTCGGCGTTGAGCGTCTCCATCTTCGTGCGATGGATCATGATGTCGGCAACCTGAAGGTCGCGCAGATCGAGCACGCCGCCGAGCATGTCGGCGTCGTGGCGCGCGACGGTACCCTCCTTGGTCTGCAGATCGATGGTCCCTCGGATCTCCTCGTGCGCGGCCAGGATATTGGCCGCGTCGTCCTTCGTCGACGGCGTCAACGCCAATATCCAGCGCACGATAATCTCGATAGCGCGCGTGAACGGGGTTAGGATCAGGATGATCCAGCGCATGATCGGCGCAATGAAGAGTGCCACGTCGTCGGAATAGGCGAGCGCGTAGGTCTTGGGCAGTACCGCCGCGAAGATCACGATCAGCACCGTCACGATGGCTGTGGCGTAGACGACACCAACGTCACCAACGATGTGGATCGCTAGGCTCGAGGCGAGTGCGGCGGCCAGCACGTCGACCAGCGTATTGCCGATAAGCACGGCGCCGATCATTTTCTCGGGTGCCGCGAGCAGGCGGTTCACGAGCTTTGCCCGCGCGTTGCCTTCCTGATCGAGCGCATGCATGCGCGCGCGCGACACGCCGGTGAGCCCGGTTTCGCTCAAGTTGAAGAACCCGGACATCGCGATCAAGAGCACGATGACAATGATCATAAGGCCGATTTCGAAAGACATGGGATTTGCCAGCAAGGTTGCAGAACTCAGTACGTATTATATGGGGGGCAGCCTCGGCTGGAACTACTCCGCGAGCCCCCATCATTGCGCTTCGGCGGCCACTCGAAGGTCGTGCCCGTGGCAGGCCCCCCGGTCAGAGGGCCTCCTTCAATGCAATCTCGCGCGCGAGAAAGTCGCGCACGCGCTCGGGCTCGACGTCGCGCGAGATGAAGGCCTCGCCGATGTTACGCACGAGTATAAACGCGAGCTTGCCCTGGCGCACCTTCTTGTCCTGGTGCATGAGGCGGACGAGCTCTTGCGCATCGGCCTTGCCGCCCGGGATATCGGCCAAGCGCGTCGGCAGGCCGACGGCCTCGAGGTGATCGCAAACGCGCTTCGCGCTGCCCTTGGGGCAAAGGCCCATCTCCTCCGAAAGGCGCAGGGCCAGACACATGCCGATCGCGACGGCCTCCCCGTGCAGCAGGCGGTCCGAGTAGCCGGCCCACGCTTCGAGCGCATGGGCGAACGTGTGGCCAAGGTTGAGGAGCGCCCGGTCGCCCGTCTCGGTCTCGTCGCGCGCGACAATCGCGGCCTTGCCCTTGACGCTTTTCTCGATGGCCGCGACGAGGACGCCGGCGTCGTCGGCAAAAATGCCGCGCCAATTCGTCTCGAGCCAGGAGAAGAACTCGGCGTCGCCGAGGAGGGCGTACTTCACAACTTCGGCATAGCCGGCGCGCATCTCGCGCGACGAGAGGGTCTTGAGCACATCGGTGTCGGCGATGACGAGGCTCGGCTGATGGAAGACGCCGATGAGGTTCTTGCCCTGCCCGGTGTTGATGCCGGTCTTGCCGCCAACCGAGGAGTCGACCTGAGCCAAGAGCGTCGTCGGGACCTGAACGTAGCGCACGCCGCGCCTCAGGATGCCGGCGGCGAAGCCAGCGAGATCGCCGATCACGCCGCCGCCGAACGCCACGATTGCGTCGCCGCGCTCGAGACCGAGCTCGAGCAGCCGCTCCGACAGGAATGCGAGGTCGCGAAAGCTCTTGGTTGCTTCGCCCGGCTCGAGCACAACCGTGCCGGCGAGGCGGCCCTCGGCCCGGAGACTAGCCTCGAGGCCCGGCAGATGATGGCGGGCGACGTTTCTATCCGTGACAATACCGCATCTGGCCTTGCCGAGCCGCGTCGCGATCAGCCTCCCCGCCTCCGCGAGGAGACCGGGACCGATCAGCACGTCATAGGTGCGGGGGCCGAGCGAAACCGGCACCGCGCGGTGGGCGCGGGACGCGGCTGCGAGCGAGTTGACGGCGGTCGGCATGGGGCGGCTCTCGACTTTGCTGTCGGACCGAGGTTCCTCTTATCAGACGGAGGAGGGCTCGGCCAAAAGCGGGCATTTGCGCAACGCCTCGAGCACCTCGGCGACAATGGTGTCGTGCGGCACGTCGCGGCTCTCGACCGTAATGTCGGCCTCGGCATAGACAGGGTAGCGCGCAGCCATGAGCTCGCGCATCACCGTCTCGGGATCGCTGGCCTTCAGGAGCGGCCTCGTGTCGCGTTTGTTAACGCGACGCATCAGCACGGGGAGATCGGCCTTGAGCCAGACCGAGACGGCGTTTTGCTTGATGTTGGCACGGATCTCCGGGTTGACGAACGCGCCGCCGCCGGTCGCGAGCACCTGCGGGCCATTGTCCAGGAGACGCGCGATGACACGCCGCTCACCGTCGCGAAAGTGATCCTCGCCATGATCGGCGAAGATGTCGTTGATGCTCTTTCCCGCGGCCTGCTCGATCTCGTCGTCGGCATCGACGAACGGAATGTCGAGCCGGCTCGCGAGCCGCCGCCCGACGGAGGACTTTCCGCAGCCCATGAGACCCACCATCACCAGCGAGCGCCTCCCCAACGCCTGGCGCAGCGCCTCGGCGCTCCGGGCGTCCCCAGGCTGGGGCGTCGACTTGCCGCGAAATCCGATCCGAATCATCCAATTATCCTCTTAGCGGCGGCCCGCCTCGGCGCCAAAGCCGAAGGCGTCAACTGAACCTCGGCGCTCGAGTGGTCTTAAACATTGTGGACAGACGACGACCGACGCGCCAACGCCGTTTTCCAGTCGCGTTCGCTCGGGGCCATAATGGCGCCAACTTGCCCCGAGAGATAGTGAGCGGGAGCGGATCCTACAAAATGCCGAGCCTTTTCCGGTTTCTGTTCGTTACCGGCGCGCTGGTGGCCGTCGTCTCGGGCGGGCTCTATGTTCTCGCGGTCTATTACGAGCCGGAGCCTTCCGAGGTGACGAAGGTGGTGCCCGGGGTGAAGATCCGCAAATAGTGGGCCGTTGCGCGCGATGCGCCTCAACACCGCAATCCTGCCCGTCCTCGCTGCGCTCGCGCTTTGCTTGGGACCGTTTGTTCCTCCGGTCGGCGCGCAAGAGGGATTGAATCCCTTCGCCGAGCCCGAGACCTCACGCCCCGCGCCCGCCAAGGCTCCCGACAAGGCCCCTGGCCGGCCCCCTTCGGGGCGGCCGCTGCTCGCGCCGATGGGCCCGATCCCGGAATTCGCTCCCGGCGGCGGCCAGCGCGCCAACATGCGCGACGAGCGTCCGCAAGGTCCGATCGACGAACGGAGCCGCGCCGTCGAGCGCGGCGAACTCGAACCGGTGACGGCCGCCGACGGCTCGGGACTGCCCTACGAGCTGTGGCGGGGGCTGTCGATTGGGGAGCTCGAGGACCTGATCGCCGCGCTCGAGATTCCGCCCCGCTCTGCGGCCTTGCACGCGCTCTGGCGCCGGCTCATGACCTCCGAGATCGCACCGTCCGCGGAGGCCCAAGCCAGGGTCCGCCTCGTGGCGCTCCGCGTCGAGGCGCTCGACCGGTCGGGCCTCTTGGACGAAGCCGCCGAAATCCTGGCCAAGGAGGCCGCCGGGGTGAGCGACCCTCGGATCGCAACGCTTTTGGCGTTGAGCGAGACTGGCCTCGGCAATCGCGACCGGGGCTGCGAGATCGCCCGCGGATCGACGGTGACGAAAGCGGAGATGCCGGCACGGCTCAAAGCCGAGGCGATCCTCCTCTCGGGCTACTGCGCGGCCGCGGCCGGCAACATGGTCGCCGCCTCGCTTCAGGCGGGGCTCGCCCGCGAGCTCATGCCCGAGCGATCGGCCGGTCCCGACGCCCTCGATGCCATTGCCAGCGGGATCGCGCCCGAGCTCGACAAGAGCGCGAAGGTCTCGTTGCTCGACTACCGCCTGTTCGAGCTCAAGGGCGGCGTCGAGCCGGGGGCGCTAGTGCAGAACGCCACCCCGGGCCTGCTCTCGGCACTGGCGCGCGGCCCTGCAACTGATCCCGCCCTGAAGCTTGCCGCAGGGGAGGCCGCGGCTGCAATCCACGCGCTCACACCCGACGATCTCGCGGCGATCTACCGGGCCCAACGCGGAGTGTCGGCTCGAGAGCCGATCCGTGAGTCAATCCGCACAACCGCCGCCGCCGGCGGGCAGGACCCGGCGGCCCGCCGCGCCGCGCTGTTCAATGCTGCGGAGAGCGAGCGCACGCCTCTGAAGAAGGCGCGCCTGATCCGCACGTTCCTCGACGAGGCGCGCCACGCGGGGCTTTACTGGCCCGCTCTAGAGCTCATGGCGAAGGAGGCGGCGCGCTTAGCGCCGGTCCCGGAGATCGGCTGGTTCGCAGAGACCGCCATCGAAGCGAGCCTCGCGTCCGCAGACTACGAGCGTGCGCGGTCATGGGCAGCGTTCGCCTCATCGCTCGACCTCGGAGCCGAGGCCCGGGGCTTTGCCCACTGGGTCGCACTTGCCGACATCGCCGATCCGAGCTTGACGACCGGCCGCTCGGCCAACCTCGGCTCGGTCGAGCGGATGGCCCTCGACGGCAGGTTCGATCCCGTGCTCCTGCACCGGCTCGCAAGCGCGCTCGATGCGCTCGACATCACGGTGCCGATCCCGCTGTGGGACGCCGCCAACCGCACGCCCCAGCCCGCTCGAGGACATCTGCCGGAAACCGGCGTTCTCTCCGACTTGCTGGACGCCTCGAAAAAGAAGGAGTTCGGCCGCACGGTCCTGCTCGTCATGCGCACGATCGGACCCAACGGCGCGGAGAGCGCGCACCTGATCGCGCTCGGCGACGCCATCCGCGCCTTGAAGCGTGCCGGGCTCGAGGCCGACGCGCGTCGCCTCGCATTCGAGGCGCTGTTCGCCGCCTGGCCGCGCACGGTAAGCAACTAGCGGCGGCGCGAGATGCTTCAGTCATCGACCGGCCTGATTGCCGCCACCACGCCCCTCTCCCCCGAGCCGGAGGCTCGCCTTCGGCAAGACGCGGGGAGGGGGACTTGGCTTCGCCACGGCCCGCCGTGCTGCCATGAACGGTGACGCTGCCGAGCTCATTGCGGCATTTCTCGAAATGCTCGCGGCCGAGAGGGGAGCCGCCGGGAACACGCTTCAGGCCTACCGGCGCGATCTCGACGACTTTGCCGGCTTTCTCGTCTCGAGCGGCCGCGCGATGACGGCGGCGACGCCGGCCGACATCGCTCGCTACCTTCAGGCGGCCTCCAGACAAGGCCTCGCGCCCTCCTCGCGCGCGCGCCGCCTGTCCGCCATCCGCCAGCTCTACAAGTTCCTCGAGGCCGAGGGCGTGCTCGGCGCGAACCCCGCGGCCGGCATCGCCGCTCCGGGCAAGACCCGGCCGCTCCCCAAGACGCTTTCCGTCGCCGAGGTCGACCGCCTGATCGCGGCCGCGGCACGAGCGACAGAAGGCGCGAGAGGCCGCGATCTCGTGCGCGCCGTCCGCCACTACGCCTTGCTCGAGATGCTCTATGCGACCGGCATGCGGGTCTCCGAGCTCGTGTCGCTGCCGCGCTCGGTGCTGACGGGCGACCCGCGCCTGCTCTCGATCAAGGGCAAGGGCGGGCGCGAGCGGCTGGTGCCCCTCAACGCCCCGGCCCGCTCCGCCCTCGACCGCTATTTGAGCCTCGGCAGCGATCCGGATGACGGCATCGCGGCGATGGTGACGACGCGCTGGCTCTTCCCCTCGAAGAGCAAAGACGGCCACTTGACGCGGCAGCGCTTCGCGCAGGACCTGAAAGACACCGCCATCGCCGCCGGCCTCGACCCGGAGCGCGTCTCGCCCCACGTGCTGCGCCACGCTTTCGCGAGCCATCTTTTGGACCGCGGCGCAGATTTGCGCTCCGTCCAGCAGCTCTTGGGCCACGCCGACATCTCGACCACCCAGATCTACACGCACGTGCTCGAGGAGCGGCTCAAAAAGATCGTCGAGGAGCACCACCCGCTGGCGAAGAGGACCTAGTGTCCCGAACCCGAAGTTCGCACACACCTTGCGGCAATCGCGTTTGCGAACTTCGGATTCAAAGGGACACTAGAATATTAGACTTGCTAGTATGGCTTTGGTTCAGAAGTTCCCTCATGAGGCAGCCGCAAGTGGTGGGGAACTTCTGAACCGCCATACTAGGTCGGGCCGGATCCGGCGCGATGACTGACCGGGCGCGCTCGCCGCCTTTCGCAAGGAGGGCACTTTTTCGAGGCCTCAACACCACTTAGCGACATGCCCGGTCCGGCCTTGACAGGGGCGGAGCGCGAGAGCCAACGTCAGGCCCGACGCCACTCATTGAGGCATGTGGCACCGCCCAGCCGCGACGAGGCTCGCCTTTGGAACGCCCCTACTCCGACCGCCCGAACTCCGACCGCCAAGCCACGGTCCGCACCTATCTCGACTTCGAGAAGCCGATCGCCGAGCTCGAGGGCAAGGTCGCGGAGCTGAAATCGCTCGAGGGCGACGAGGCAGTCTCCATCACCGAGGAGATCAAGAAGCTCGAGCAGAAGGCCAAATCGGCCCTCGTCGACACCTACAACAAGCTCACGCCCTGGCAGAAGACGCAGGTGGCGCGCCACCCGGAGCGTCCCCATTGCCTCGACTACGTCGAAGCCTTGATCGAGGATTTCACGCCGCTCGCCGGCGATCGCTACTTCGCCGAGGACGAGGCGATCATGGGCGGCCTGGGCCTGTTCCGCGGTCGCTCGGTCATGGTCATCGGCCATGAGAAGGGTTCCGATACCGAAAGCCGCATCCGCCACAACTTCGGGATGGCGAAGCCCGAGGGCTACCGCAAGGCGGTGCGGCTCATGGAGACGGCCGACAAGTTCGGGCTGCCCATCATCACGCTGGTCGACACGGCCGGCGCTTACCCGGGGATCGGCGCCGAGGAGCGCGGCCAGGCCGAGGCCATCGCCCGCTCGACCGACTGCTGCCTCAGGGTCGGCGTTCCGATCGTCGCCGTCGTCATCGGCGAGGGCGGATCGGGCGGAGCGGTCGCCATCGCGACCGCCAACCGCATCCTGATGCTCGAGCACGCGATCTACACCGTCGCCTCGCCCGAGGCGGCGGCCTCGATCCTGTGGCGCGACTCGGCCAAAGCGATCGATGCGGCGACCAACATGAAGATCACCGCGCAGGATCTCGACGCGCTCGGCGTCATCGACGTCATCATTCGCGAGCCGGTGGGCGGCGCGCATCGCGACCGCGCACTCGCGACGCAAGTGACGGGGGATGCCATCGCCCGCGCGCTCGCCGAGTTCGACGCCAAGAGCCCGGCCGAGATCAGGCGCCAGCGCCATGAGCGCTTCATGCACATCGGCCGGTCGCTTTAGGGGCCCCGGAGTGGCGCAGACCCGTTACCTCATGCCGGACGGGATCACGTCCAGGTTGAGCCGCCGGCCACATTTCCGACAGTGACGG
>DATETZ010000036.1:0-7847 GCA_035283385.1 Hyphomicrobiaceae bacterium | reverse complement strand
AGCGCGTGCAGTGCACGCCCGACCTGATGCCGGCGGACATTCTCGGCTCGGAAATCCTCGGCGGCGACAGCCAAAACCGCAGCTTTAAATTCATCAAAGGCCCGATTTTCTGCCAGTTGCTGATGGCCGATGAAATCAACCGCGCCAGTCCGCGCACCCAGTCGGCGTTGTTGCAGGCGATGCAGGAATACCAGGTGTCCGTCGGCGGCGCGACCTATGCCCTGCCGCGCCCTTTTCATGTGCTGGCGACCCAGAATCCCCTGGAGCAGGAGGGCACCTACCCGCTGCCGGAGGCGCAGCTCGACCGCTTCCTGCTGCAGATCGATGTGTCCTATCCGGATCTCGGCGCCGAGCGGCGCATGCTGTACGCGACGACGGGCGTCGACGAGCGCAAGGTCGAGGCCGTGCTGACGGCTCAAGAGCTGATGTCGATCCAGCGCCTGGTGCGGCAAATCCCCGTTCCCGACAAGGTCGTCGAGACAATTCTGAGGCTCGTGCGCTCCGCCAGGCCCGGCACCGGCGCCGACCCGGAGATCGACCGCTTCGTCGCCTGGGGACCCGGACCCCGCGCGAGCCAAGCGCTCATGCTCGCCGTGCGCGCCAAGGCGCTGATCGACGGCCGGCTCGCGCCCTCGGTCGACGACGTCATCGCGCTCGCCGAGCCAACACTGAAGCATCGCATGGCGCTGTCGTTCGCCGCGCGCGCCGAAGGCCAGGACCTGAGCGCCCTCATCTCCCGCCTCGCTCAGGCGGTGGAGTGATCCAGTATGGCCATGGCCGGCGGGCAGCTCAAGACGCGGCAACACCGCGAGACGATGCTGTCCCTCGAGCGCGACGCCCATGCGCTCGCCCATCGCCTGCCCGATCTCTTGCTCGACGCCCGCCGCATCGCCTCCACCGTCGCCCACGGCATCCATGGCCGCCGGCGCGCCGGCCCGGGGGAAACGTTCTGGCAGTTCCGCCAGCTCGAGGCCCAGGACGCGGCGCAGCTCATCGATTGGCGCCGCTCGGCGAGCTCGGACCATCTTTATGTGCGCGAGCGTGAATGGGAGGCCGCCCACACCCTCTGGCTGTGGCCGGACCTGTCCCCGTCGATGGAGTTCAAGAGCCACCTGGCGCCGGTGACGAAGCGCGACCGCACGGTGGTTCTGATGCTGGCGACCGCCGAGCTTCTGGTGCGCAGCGGCGAGCGCATCGGCGTCCTCGGCGTCGCCCAGCCGACGGCAAGCCGGAAAGCCACGACTCGCATCGCGGAGGCGGTCGCGGCGCATTGGACGTCCCCGTCCCTCACGTCGAGCCAGCCGCCCAAGGCCCGCATCGACCGGTTTGCGGGCGTGATCCTGTTCAGCGATTTCCTCGACCCCGTCGAGACGATCCGCGAGCACGTCGAGGCGCTCGCCGCGGCAGGCGCCCTCGGCCATCTGGTGCAAGTGCTCGATCCCGCGGAAGAGACGCTGCCGTACCAAGGGCGCACCGAGTTCTTCGCCAGCGAAGGTGGCGAAAGCTGGATCGCCGACCGGGCCGAGAGCTTGAGAGGCGAGTACCGGGCGAAGCTCGAGGCCCACCGGTCCGCGCTTTCGGCCCTCGCCACGCGATTCGGCTGGTCGCTCCTTCTCCACCACACGGACCGGCCGGCGTCGGAGCCACTGTTGAAGCTCATCATGCGCCTCGAAGGGGGAGAAGGGGGCTATCGCTGGCAGGCGCCTGAGCCGGCGGCGCAATCGGAGGGGGGAGGCTCATGAGCTTCAGCGCCCTCGCCTTCTTGAACCCGTGGCTGCTGGCGGCCCTCGCCACGCTCCCCGTCATCTATTGGCTGTTGCGGACCATACCGCCGCGGCCGAAGCGGATCGAATTCCCGCCGACGCGCATCCTGATCGGCCTCGAGAACCGCGAGACGACGCCGGCCAAGACCCCCTGGTGGCTTCTGCTGATCCGGCTCATGGCGGCGGCGCTCGTCATTTTCGCGCTCGCCGAGCCGGTGCTCAACCCGTCGCGCGAGCAAGGGCTCAAGGGCTCGGGCCCGGTCGTCATCGCCATCGACAACGGCTGGGCGGCGGCGCCGCGGTGGGCGGAGCGGATCCAGATGTCCGAGCGGCTGATCGCCGAGGCCGAGGCCCAGAGCCGGCCGGTGGTTCTCCTCGAGACGGCGAGCGCCGCCAAGGCGCGGACGGTTCGCCTCGAGGCGCCGAGTGAAGCGCGGGCGACCGCGGCCGCCCTTTTGCCGCAGCCGTTCGCACCCGACCGGCCGGGTGCGCGCAAAGCTCTCGAGGCGGCGCTGCGCGACGGCGCCAAGGGCGAGCCGAGCATCGTTTGGCTCGCGGATGGCATCGATCACAACGGCGAAGCGGGCGCCTTCGCCGACGGCCTCGCCGTCCTGGCCCAAGGCGGCACGTTTGCGCTGATCGCCGACCCGGCAGGCCGCGAGGCTCTCGGCCTCGTTGCCGGCGTCGGGCCCAACGGAAAGCTCGGCGCGACCGTGCTGCGCTCGGATGGGCCCGTGCGCGAGGGCGCGGTGCATGCCTTTTCCGCGCGCGGTCAGCGGCTCGGCGAAGCCCCGTTCCGGCTCGGTGGCGGCGAGATGTCGAAGGACGTCGCGTTCGAGCTGCCGCTCGAGCTCAGGAACCAGGTGACGCGAGTCGAGATCGCGGCCGAGCCATCGGCCGGCGCAGTCAGCCTGCTCGATGCGCGCTCGCAGTGGCAGCGCGTCGGCCTCATCTCCGGCGAAAGCCAGGAGCAGGCCCAGCCGTTGCTGGCGCCGCTCTACTATATCGAGAAGGCGGTCCAGCCGTTCGCCGAGATCGTGCGGCCGCACAGTCAGAACCTGGCCGAGGGCGTCGACGCCATCCTGAGAGAGAACGCCACGGTGCTGATCCTCGCCGACATCGGCACGCTCTCGGGCGCGGTCAAGGAGCGCGTCGATGCTTGGGTGAAAAAGGGCGGCGTGCTCGTTCGCTTCGCCGGTCCGCGCCTCGAGAAGGGCGGCGACGATCTGCTCCCGGTCGCGCTCCGCGCCGGCGGGCGCACGCTCGGCGGCGCACTCTCGTGGTCGACGCCGCAGCCCTTAGCCCAATTCGAGGAGGCGAGCCTCTTCGCCGGCCTCGCGGCGCCCGCCGACGTCACTATCAGCCGCCAGGTGCTCGCCGATCCCGCTCAGCTGACGCCGGAGGTGAAAGTTTGGGCCCGGCTTCAGGACGGAACCCCCCTCGTCACCGCAGCCAAGCGCGGCGCGGGCCAGATCGTGCTGTTCCACGTCACGGCGAACCGCGACTGGTCGAACCTTCCGATCTCGGGCCTGTTCGTCGAGATGCTGCGCCGGATCACGGCCCTCGGCGGCCTAGCGGGCGGCGGCGCGGCCGAGAGCGCGAGCGAGAGCGACGCCGCCGACACGGCTGAGGCTCTGGCCCCGATCCAGACGCTCGACGGCTTCGGGGTCCTGCGCCCGCCGCCGCCGACAGCCGAGGCCATTCCGTCGCCGAACATTGCCGACATCGCGCCGAGCCTCGAGCATCCTCCGGGCTACTACGGTCCGGCAGGCAGCCCGCGCTCCGTCAACGTCCTCACTGCGAAGAGCACGCTCGCGCCGCTGCCGCCGCTGCCGCGCGGCGCGGAGCGGCGCGCTTACGAGAGCCAATCGGCGGTACCTCTCAAGCCGTCGCTCTTGGCCCTCGTCCTCGCCCTCGTCTTTGTCGACATCGCGGCCGTGCTCATCCTGCAGATGGGCGGCCTCGGGAGCAAAGCCTTGCGACCGAGGGGGCGTGCCGCTGCCGCCGTCGCGCTCGCCGCACTCGCCGCGCTCGGTGCGATGCCGCCGCCCTCGCGGGCCGAGGCTCCGGCCCGGCAAGACGCCGGCTCTCGAGAGATCGCCGACGCCATTGCGCAGAAGGCAACCGGAAACGTCACGCTCGGGTACGTGCTGAGCGGGGACGCGGCGACCGACCAGGCGAGCAACCTCGGGCTGTCTGGGCTTTCCAAGGTGCTGGCCATCCGCACCGCGGTCGAGCCGGGGGAGCCCATCGGCGTCGACATCATCAACGACGAGATCGCCTTTTATCCGGTGCTCTACTGGCCGGTGCTCGAGAACGCCAAGCCGCTGCCCGAGCCGACGCTGGCCAAGATCGACGCCTATATGAAGCAGGGCGGCATGCTCATCTTCGACACGCGCGACTACGGCGCCGGGCTGCCCGCAGACCTGCCGGTTTCGGGCCGCAGCGGCCCGGCCCTGCAGCGCCTGCTCGGGCGGCTCGACCTGCCGCGGCTTGAGCCGGTGCCCGAGGACCATGTTCTCACCAAGTCGTTCTACCTCCTGCGCTCGTTTCCCGGGCGCTGGAACGGCGGACAACTGTGGGTCGAGGCTCAAGACGACGCCGGCGAGGATGCCCGCAAGGCGCGGCGCGCCGACGGCGTGACCTCGATCCTGATCACGGCCAACGACTTTGCCTCCGCTTGGGCGCTCGACAGCACCGGCCGGCCGATGTACCCGGTCATCGGCGGCGAGAACCAGCGCGAGATGGCGTTTCGCTCCGGCATCAACATCGTGATGCACGCGCTGACCGGCAACTACAAGGCCGATCAGGTGCACGTCCCCGCGCTCCTCGAGCGCCTCGGTCAATGAGGGGCGCCGCATGAGCTGGTCGATCGACTTCGCCCCGATGCTGCCCGGACCGTTGTTCTGGGGCGCGGGTCTTGTCGCCCTGGTCCTGGTGGCGATGCTCGCGTTGCGGCGCAGCCGCGGCGCGGCGGCGAGAGCCCTCGCGGTGGCCGCGCTGCTGGCGGCCCTTGCCAACCCGACGCTCAGGGAGGAGGAGCGCGAAAGCCTCGCCAACATCGCCATCGTCGTCATCGACGAGAGCACGAGCCAGGCGCTCGAGCGGCGCCCCGAGCAGACGCGCGCCATCAGAGCCGATCTCGAGGCGAGGCTCTCCAAGATCCCCAACTTGCAGGTGAAGTGGGTGACGGCGGCCAGGAGCGGCGAGACCACGGGCCAGGGCACGCAGCTGTTCGCCGAGCTCAACAAGGCGCTGACCGACACCCCTCCGGACCGGCTCGCAGGCGTGGTCCTGATCACCGACGGCCAAGTGCACGACGTCCCGAAGACCGCGGCCGCGCTCGGCTTCGATGCGCCGGTGCATGCGCTTCTGACCGGACGCCCGAGCGAGTTCGACCGCCGCATCGAGCTGTTGACGGCACCGCGTTACGGTCTCGTCGGCCAATCGCGCCCCATCGTGCTCGCCGTCCGCGAAACCGGCACGAAAGGCCAGGCCGGCGATATCGTGAGCCTCAGGATTCGCCGCGAAGGCCGGCCCGACGAGCTACGGCGCGCCCAAATCGGCCTGCCGGTCAGTATCGAGATGCCGTTTCCGCACTCGGGCCAGAACATCCTCGAGGCCGAGCTCGACACCGCCCCCGGCGAGCTCACGCCAGCCAACAACCGCGTCGTCATCGCGGCGGAGGGCGTGCGCGAGAACCTGCGCGTGCTGCTCGTCTCGGGGGAGCCGCACGCGGGCGAGCGCACGTGGCGCAACCTCTTGAAGTCCGATGCCGCGGTCGACCTCGTCCACTTCACCATCCTGAGGCCGCCCGAGAAGCAGGACGGAACGCCCATCAATCAGCTGTCTCTGATCGCGTTTCCAACCAAGGAGCTGTTCTCGGACAAGATCAAGGACTTCGATCTGATCATCTTCGACCGCTACGAGCACCGCGGCATCCTGCAGCTCATTTATTACGACAACATCTCGCGCTACGTGGAAGGTCACGGCGGCGCCGTGCTGGTCGCGGCCGGGGACGATTATGCGGGCAACACGAGCCTGTACCGGACCCCGCTCTCGCCCGTGCTGCCCGCCGCGCCCACGGGGCGCGTGCTCGAGGAGCCGTTCAAGGCCAAGATCACGGCCGACGGCGCAAAGCATCCTGTGACGCAGGGGCTGCCCGGCGCCAACGCGGCGGACCCAAACGCCACCCCAACTTGGGGCCGGTGGTTCCGGCAGGTCGAGGTGCGCCCCGACCGCGGCCGCACGCTGATGCAGGGCGCGGAGGCTCGCCCCCTGCTCGTGCTCGACCGCAAGGGCAAGGGACGGGTAGCGCTTCTGACCTCCGACCAGGCCTGGCTGTGGGCTCGAGGCTTCGAGGGCGGCGGGCCGCATACCGACCTTCTGCGCCGCCTGTCGCACTGGCTGATGAAGGAGCCCGACCTCGAGGAGGAGCGGCTCCTCGCCACGGCGCGCGGTCTCAAGCTCACGCTCGAGCGCCGGTCGATGGAGGCGAGCGTTGGCCCGGTCACGCTCTCGGGCCCCGGCGGCGAGAAGACCGAGCTCACGCTCGAGCCCGCGCAGCCCGGCCTGTGGCGAACCTCGATCGACGTCAAGCTGCCCGGCCTCTACAAGGCCGAGACTCCGTCGACGACCGGACCACTGACGGCGGTTGCCCACGCCGGCGTCGAGGACCCGCGCGAGATGAGCGAGGTGACGGCGACGGAGGAGAAGCTCAAGCCCATCGTCGAGGCCTCGGGCGGCGGGGCCTTCTGGACGCGCGCGGCAGACGCCGGCACCGGCGGCGAGACGATGTCCGTGGCGCTGCCGCGGGTCTCCATGCTCACCAACGCCAAGGTGCTGGCCGGCTCGGGCTGGATGGGCCTCAAGGACCGCGAGGCCTTCGTCACGCGCGGGGTCAAGCTCACGCCCATGTTCTCCGGGCTCTTGGCGCTGGCCGCCCTGCTCGCTCTCTTGGCGTTCGCCTGGTGGCGCGAGGGCCGCTGAACGCCCCGCGGCCGGCACGTACCAAACTCCCGCGGCCTCGGCACGGCCATGCACGAGGGCCTTGCATCACCCGGGCATCCATCCCAAACTCCGCCCGTTCCGAGGGGCGCCGGAGGCATCCGGCTGAGATCCATCTGAGGCTGATGGAGCACCCTTCGAACCTGATCCGGGTCATGCCGGCGAAGGGACGGACACGCTATTATTCCTTCCCTCCAGCGACCCGGATTGCGCAGCGCCCCTGGGCACGAGGAACGCACATGTCCAATTCGAAATACATTGCCGGCCTCATGGGTCCGCTGCTCGCCATCATGGGCCTCTCGATGCTGCTCAATCCGAGCCTCTTTCCGGCCATGGCCTCCCAGCTCGAGTCCAACTACGGGCTGGTTTTCGTCGCTGGAATTATGGCGCTGGTTGCGGGGCTCGCAGTCGTGCGGGCGCACAACATTTGGGAGCCGGGCTGGCGCGTCATAATCACGATCTTCGGCTGGCTCGCGGTGGTCGGCGGCATCGCCCGCATGATGATCCCGGATCAGGCCGCCGCAATAGCCGCCTCGTTCGTGGGCAGCGGTTTAATTACGGTGGCCGCCGTCATCCAGCTTGCTCTCGGTGCTTTCCTTACCTTCAAGGGCTACTGGGGCGAAAGCTGAGACCTGCCCGCCCCGCGGCCGTTTCGACCACTCAAGGATACCGCCATGGAAACCTCGATCTACCTCGCCAAGCTCATCGGGCCGATCTACCTCGTCATCGCGGTCGGCATGCTCCTCAACCAGGACCATTTCCGCGCCGTGGCCAAGGAGGTCGCGGCAAGTCCGGCGCTGTTCTATCTGACCGGAATAATCGCACTCATCGCTGGCGGCCTGATCGTGCTCCTCCACAACGTCTGGAGCGGATGGCCGATCGTCATCACGCTTCTCGGCTGGGCCGCAGTTCTGAAGGGCGTCGTGCGCACGGTTCTGCCGACGCAGGCAATGAGCTGGGTCGCGAAGGTCACGGCGAACGCCAACGCCATGACGGCGGCGGGTCTCGCCGCCCTCGCGCTTGGCACCTATCTCGCGGCCATGGGCTTTTGGCTCGGACCGTTGGGGTGAGGACCTC
>DATETZ010000035.1:0-3818 GCA_035283385.1 Hyphomicrobiaceae bacterium | reverse complement strand
AGCCCGCGCGCGCCGCGGCCGATCTTGGCGCGGCCATCTGGCTTGGGCTGCCCGAACCGGACAAGGTCAAGGCGCTGGTCAATCGTGGGCTCGCCTTCCAGGCGGCGGGCCTCGGCAAAGAGGGCGAGGTTGAGCTCGCCGCGGCGCGCAAGGCCGGGGGGAGCCGCGCGGTCGACGATCTCATCGCCGAAGGGGGAGGTGCGCCCGCAGGCGCAGCCGCCATTGCCGCCTTTGCCACCGAAGTGCGCCCCGAAGCCGAGGGCGGGTCGAGCACGACTGCCGCCGGCGGAGAAGCTCCAGCGTCTCAGTCGGAACCGCCCACCCGTACGGCCAACGCGTCGCCAGGCGCCTGGAGCACGTCTGTCGCGAACGAGTCGAAGCCGCCCAACAGCAGCGGCGGCAACCGTCTCACCCGCTGGTTCGGATCGGTGACCGGCTCGTCGGCATCGGAGCCCGCCGCTCCAGCGCCAGCGCCGGCCCCTACACCAGAGCCTGCGGCTCAGCCAAGCAAGCCCGCGCCCCAGCCTTCTGCCGCAACCACGAGCTCGAGTTGGTCAACCACGACCGACACGCAAGACGCCCCGGCAGGCGCTAGCGGCGGCGAGAGCAAGAGCCGCTGGGCCCGCCTGTTCAACCGAAGCGCTAACGCGGAGCCGGAGGCGCAACCGGCGGCGGCCTCGTCAGCCGGCGGCGCTTACCGCCTGCAGCTTGCCACCAGCCGCTCGGAGGAGGAGGCGAACGCCCTGTGGAAAAAGGTGTCGCAGAACCAAGGCCTCGCCGGTATCCGGCCGGAAATCGCCAAGGTTGAGATCGGCAGTTTCGGCACCTTCTACAGCCTCAGGATCGGGCCCTTCCCGGACAAGGCGGAAAGCCTTAAGGTCTGCAATGCCTTGAAGCGAAGCGGAATCGATTGCTCTCCCGCGACGCCTTGACCCGCTTATCCCCGCATGAGGCGTCGAGGCGCAGCCCACGTCCCCGCGTATCACGCCAGTCCTCACATCTGTAAAGAGGATGTGCTAAGGCGCTTCCCCGGCGCGACATGTCGCAGGACCCCATGGCAAGCAGTAGATACCTTTGGACCGTCGTTGTGAAAGCTCCATGAAGATCAAAAACAAGCCAGTCTCCGAGCAAGAGAGCGCAGTGCCCGAGCCGCTGCAGGACCATCTCGTCCTCCTCGGGGCAGAGGAGCCCCACTCCTCTCATCTCGGCGCGCGGCTGCGGGGCTATTTCCTCACCGGCCTGATCGTCGTGGGCCCGGTGGCCATCACCATCTACGTCGTGTGGTGGTTCATCAATCTGGTCGATGGCTGGGTCAAGCCGCTCATCCCCAAAGCTTATCTGCCCGAGACTTATCTTCCCTTCAATGTGCCGGGCGTCGGCCTCATCGTCGGCATCTTCGGTCTGATGGTGATCGGCGCGCTGACGGCCAATCTGTTCGGCCGCACCATCGTCAGCTACGGCGAGATGATGCTCGACCGCATGCCGGTCGTGCGCGGCGTGTACCGTCTGCTCAAGCAGATCTTCCAGACGATCTTCTCCAAGAGCGGGACCTCCTTCAAGCGGGTCGGCGTCATCGAATTTCCCCGCAAGGGGCTTTACGCACTGGTCTTCGTGTCCGGTGAGCCGCCCGCCGAGGTGAAGCAGAAGCTCGGTAACGGCGAGGCGCTCATGACCGTGTTCATGCCGAACGCGCCGAACCCGACCACCGGCTTCGTCATGTTCATGCCGGCGAAGGACGTCACCCTGCTCGACATGGCGCTTGAGGACGGCGCCAAGATGGTGGTCTCGGCAGGTCTGGTGGCGCCGCAGCAGGACGCGCTCAAGACTCTCGCGGAAGAGGCCAGGGCCAAGAAGCCGGTGCCGGAGGAGGAACCCGTCGTGTAGACGCGTTGCTCTATCATTTTCTCGCTCTACCGCAGCCGCAAACAAGAAGTGTCCGGGTAGATCGAAGAGCCAGGGCATGTCATGATTGAGGCATGGACCTAGAAGTCGCCCGGAAGTCGCTGTCCAAGCGGAACGCGTTCTCTACGAAAAAGATCGCGTTCGTTGCCGTCGCCTGCCTGGTGCTTGTTGCGGGCATTGGCTTGCGCGCGAGTCACTATTTCGGTGGAACGTCGGCGGAGAGCGAGCCGGCTGCGGTTGAAGCGCCTGTACCTGCGCCTTCACCTGCACCTGCGCCTGTAGCTGCACCTGAGGCGGCGTCGCCGTCCAACACAGAGCCAGCCGAGTCGGTCCCTGAGACGGCGCCTGCCACGCAGGAAGCCGCACCTGCGCCGAGTGAACCCGCTGGACAGGCTGGCGATGCGGCTGAGCAGGCCGCGCCGGAAGGCGATGCGGTTGAGCAGTCTGAGCAGGCCGATTTTCCTGGCTCCGGCATGATCCTCGTCGCCAGAAAGCCTGTCGAGGTGTTGGCAAGTCCGTCAGCCTCCGCCCCGGCCATGTACGGCTTTCCGGCCGGCCGGCCGTTCCGTGTTATCGGTCGCGAAGGCGGCTTCGTCCAGATCAAGGACTTGAAGAGCAGCGCGAGCGGCTGGATCGACGAGGCCGCCCTCGCGGCGCCGCCGCCGAGCGCACCGACCGTCGCAGCGCCGTCTCAATCGAAGCCGGGCGCGGTCAACCGGAAGCCGGCTACCGCGTCGGCCGATCCGAAGCCAAAAGCGGCCAAGAAGGGCACTCCGGTTACCGCCGAATCCGAGCCGGCCGCCGAGCCTGATCCCGCCCAAGCGCGCAGGCCCCCCGTTCTATTCGGCCGAGGCGGATTCTTCGGAGGAATCTTCGGCGGCGGCAACGCCAATTAGCGTCGAACCGTCTAGTTCGCTTGGCGCTGCTTCAAGCGTCAGCCGGCGCGCATCAGCTTGACCGCGTCGTCCCGCTCGAAGAGATAGAGCAGAAGTTTCAGCGTTTCGGCATCCTGCCCCTTCAGCTCGGGATCGCGCGATAATGTGAGCCGCGCCTGGTCGCGCGCCGCCTCGAGCAACCCCTGGTGCTCAGGCAGGCTGGCAATGCGGAACAGCGGCAGTCCGCTCTGCCGCGTGCCGAGCATCTCGCCGCCGCCGCGGAGCTTCAAATCCTCCTCGGCGATGACGAACCCGTCCTCGGTCCGGCGCATCACATTGAGCCTCTCCCGGGCCGCCTCCGACAGAGGTTGGCGGTAGAGCAGGATGCACGAGGACTCCTTGGCGCCCCGACCCACCCGGCCCCGCAATTGATGGAGCTGGGCGAGACCGAAACGCTCGGCATGCTCGATGATCATGATCGACGCATTCGGCACGTCGACGCCGACCTCGATGACGGTGGTCGAGACCAGGATCGAGAGCGCGCCTACGGCGAACGCCGCCATGACGCGATCCTTGTCTTTCCCCGCAAGCCTGCCATGCACGAGCCCCACGCGATCGCCGAACCACTTGGCGAGTTCGGCGTAGCGCGCCTCGGCCGCGGCGATGTCGAGGACCTCCGACTCGGCGACGAGGGGGCAGACCCAATAGGCCTGCGCGCCGCTCTTGAGGGCACGCTCGATGCCGCCGATCACCTCGTCGAACCGTTCCAGCGGCACGGTGCGGGTGGCGATGGGCTTCCGCCCGGGCGGCTTTTCGTCGAGCCGCGACACGTCCATGTCGCCATAGCTCGTCAGCAGCAGCGTGCGCGGAATGGGCGTCGCCGTCATCACCAGGAGTTCCGCGCCGAGGCCTGAGCCCTTGGCCTGAAGCGCGAGGCGCTGATGCACGCCGAATCTGTGCTGCTCGTCGATGACGACGAGGCCGAGATCCTTGAAGACGATATGCTCCTGGAACAGCGCGTGGGTGCCAATGAGAATGTCG
>DATETZ010000034.1:0-3038 GCA_035283385.1 Hyphomicrobiaceae bacterium | reverse complement strand
AACGCGCCAGCGCCACCATGTCGAACTTGGCGTCCTGCACGATTTTGAGAACGCTCACATCTTCCAGGATCGGTTTCAGCAGGTCCAAGGCCTCGCGCATGGGAATTTGCGCGATCGCGTCGCCGCCAAGATCGAGCCCGTTGCCGGCGCGGTGTGCCAGCGGCACATAGGCCGCATGTCCCGGCACCAGCGCGAGCGCGACGCCCACCAGCTCACCCTGCATGGGATCTGACGAAGTGAGCTTCACCCTGAAGGCGAAGTGGCCCTGATAGCGCGCAGCATCCAAGAGATCGGCGAGGCGGGAGGCCTCGGTCACCGTCTCGTAATTGGAGCGGTCGAAGGGAAGCGCTTCGAGCCTGCTCGCGCGTTCTACCGCGAGCTGCGCCGGCGACCCCCCCACGACCTTGTGCTCGCGCGGCGGCCCTGTCTCGCCGCGCGGCGAACGCCGCAACGGATGATCGTAGTCGTTCTTCTTGCGCCGCTGCGGCGTGGCCGACGGCGTCATGCCCTCCGGCAATTCGGCGCCCAGACCCTCGGCCACGCGGCGGAGCAAGGTGGTGAATTCGAGCTTGCGCATGAAGGCCGTCAGGGCCTCGGTCTCGGGCGGCCGCACCGCCGTCTCGGCCAGCGGAACGTCGAGCGGGACATGGCAGTCGAGGATGACCAGCGTCTTGGACAGCCGCGCCTGGTCGGCGAAAGTGATGAGGCTCTCGCGCCGCTTCTCCTGCTTGATCTCGCCCGCGCGGGCGAGCAGCGTCTCGAGGTCGCCGAACTCGTTGATGAGCAGGGCCGCGGTCTTAACCCCGATCCCTGGCACGCCGGGTACGTTGTCGGAGGAATCGCCGATCAGCGCCTGCACTTCTACGACCTTCGACGGCGGCACGCCGAAGCGCTCGACCACTTCCGCCTCGCCGATCGCCTTGTTCTTCATGGTGTCGTACATGATGATGCCGGGCTGGACGAGCTGCATCAAATCCTTGTCGGAGGAGACGATGGTCACGTCGGCGCCGGCTTCAACCGCCTGGATCGCATAGGTGGCGATGATGTCGTCGGCCTCGTAGCCCTCTCGCTCGATGCAGGCCACGTTGAAGGCGCGCACGGCGTCCCTGACGAGCGGGAATTGGGGGATGAGGTCGCCCGGCGGCTCGGGCCGGTTCGCCTTGTAGCCGTCGAACAAATCGCTCCGGAAGGTCTTGGCGGAATAGTCGAAGATCACCGCGAGATGGGTGGGCGGCGCCAGCTCTCCCGTCTCGCGCAAGAGCTTCCACAGCATGGCGCAGAAGCCGTGCACGGCCCCCACGGGAAGCCCGTCCGAGGGCCGGGTGAGCGGCGGCAGCGCGTGATAGGCGCGGAAGATATAGCCCGAGCCGTCGATCAGATAAACGTGGTCGCCGCGCGCGACGGCTTTGCCGGCTGCCCGGGCCTTGGTTTCGCTTATGGCCATGATGGCCGGAATATAGGGATTACCGTAGGCCCCGTCAGCAGGCGAGGATCGCCTCTCCCATTTCTTATGAGTTCAGGTAAGCTCGCGGGCTACTGACAACCGTTCCATAGGAGAGGACATGGCGACCGTCATCGAAGGCGCTCTCGCGCTCTTGATTTCATCAATGCCCGTGTCGGGCGCGAACCTGCACAACGTAGAGATGGGCCCAGGCGATATTCCTCTGGGCACCTTCTGCCGCGTTCAGGACATCTGCGTCATAGCCCAGACCGATGGCGACTGCGGCAAGATCAGCGGCAAGACGTTCGAGACGCTCGAAGCATGCACCGGGGCAACGCCCGCGGCCCCACAGCAGAGCAAGTGATGGTCGAGCGCCGGAGGCGCCTTTGGCCAACCTTTCTGCTGACTGCCGCTCTTTCCACAATTCCCCAATTGGTGGCGATCGCGACGCCGGCGACGCCAGCGGCAAAGCCCATTGATCCCGCCAGCATCTATGTCCTCGCCGTAGGCTCGTGCCCTCCCTGGCGCCCGAAGATCAGAGTCTGTCGGCACGACGTTGTGCAGTTCGCCGAGGCGGCGCGGGACCTGATCGGCGTTCCTGCCAACCAGATCACGACCCTCATCGACGAGGAGGCGATGGCGACAGCCGTCCGCTCAGCCTTTGCCAACCTCCAGGGCTCGATGCCGCCAGGGTCGACCATCGTCGTCTACTATGTCGGGCACGGCATGCTCCTGCCGAAGAGGGGCGGAGCTGAAGGCGGAACCGAAGAGACCTTCCTTCTCTGGTCCGCCTCTTTCCCCTTCGCGGCGCTTTACGCGGCCCAGGCCGGGATTTGGATGACCGACGCCGAACTCGGCGGATTGATTGACGCTCTGCCGGCGGAATCGGCGTTGGTGGTTCTCGACACGTGCGATGCGTCAGGGGCTGACGGCGCTGTCCTTTCTCGGCCCTCCAGGTCACCACAGATCGCGCTCATGGCATCGTCGCGGGCGCATGAGATCGCTTTTGCCGACCTTACCTCGGCGACTTTCACGCGCAACCTCGTCGAGGCGATGCGGACCCGGGTACCGACGCTTCGCGAGGCGTTCCTATTGGCGCAGAAGGAAACCGTAGCGGAGGCGGCTATGCGCTGCGAAGGCGCTGTGGCGAGCGGCTCGGCGGGCGAGGAATGCACGCCGCAGGAGCCGGAGCTCGTCGATCCATCGGGACTCGCCAAGCGGATTCGCCTCAACAGCAAATGATGGCTGGTCAGTCAGCTAAGGCAGCGTTTCGAGCTCGTGCTTGTGGTTGGCGCTGCCCGGCGCGAAGGACTTGTCGGTGCCGCCGAAGGTCCGCTCAATATAGTCCTTGAAGTACTGGTCGAGGAAGGGGAAGGCCCGGGCGAAGCGGGTAAAGTCCTTCTGCGCGATGAACAGCAGGATGCCGTCCTCCAGCGCCACGACGAGGCCGGTACGAAGCGCCGAGCGCAGCAGCACCCGCTCGCCGAAATGCTCGCCCGGTCCGAACACCTTCTCGAAATGCTCGCCCGTCTCCGGATTGTCGATGGTGAGCTTGAAGGAGCCTTTGGTCACCGTATAGAAGCCGTCGATCAGCATG
>DATETZ010000033.1:0-21956 GCA_035283385.1 Hyphomicrobiaceae bacterium | reverse complement strand
TAGCTTTGTTACGTTTTCTGCCGCGGGTGCCCCCACCTCGTCGGGCACGCATTGGCGCATAGCGATGCGCCGTGGTTGCGTAAACCGTCGCGACAATGGAACACCCGCGTTCCTGCGCTCAGCCAATGAAGGAAGGCGGGCCGCCCCGTTCGCCAACCGCCCGCGGCCGCCCAACGATGCGCTTCGCCATGGCTAAGCACTAATTTTGCCGGGTGTTCCCTGGGGAACAGCCCCCCTGTGCCCTGGGGAACATACTGGCCTCATGAGTTTCGATCTTCGCTGCAATTCAAATCGAGATGAAGGGGACCACCACCATGAACAAGCTCATCCTCACCGCCCTCGCGATCGCCGGTCTCGGGCTCGCCGGTACCGCCGCCAGCGCCGATTCCTCGGACGCTTTGACGATGAAGCCCGTGCACGGCATCAGCTTCGATGTCGGATCCAAGCGCGCCGTGAGCTATTTTCAGAACGACCGCGGCCTCTGCAATCTGACCCTGATGGTCGCCGAAGCCATGAACGGCGACGAGGTGCCCGGCGACACGGCCGCCCGCTTCGAGGTCAAGATCGACGCCGGCAAGACCGCGCGCCTCGATACAGCCGAGGGCAAGTCGCTGGACTTCGCATGCACGGCAGACGCGCAGGCGATGAGCGTCAAGGTTGTGGACCAGATTGCCGACAATTCGGCCCCGGGCAAGTAACGATCGGCTTATCGGATCTCCATCGTGATCCTTGGAGGGGGGCGACGCGCCCCCCTTTCATTTGTGCGGCGTACCGTCTCGGAGCAGCTCGAAGCGCACCCTCGCGCCGCCGCTTCGCCAGACTTCGCTCACCTGCCCGTCCTCCCGCCCCCAATCGCGAGAGAAAAAGTGGCACGCCGCCCCCATATCCGGTTCAATGGAGTGCGGCAGAAAGGCGACCCATGGCGCTCACGCCCGAGGAGATCCAGCGCTACAAGCGCCACCTCGTCCTGCACGAGATCGGCGGGCAGGGGCAGGCCAAGCTCAAGGCGGCGCGCGTGCTCGTCGTGGGCGCGGGCGGGCTCGGGAGCCCCATCCTCCTCTACCTCGCGGCCGCCGGCGTCGGTACCCTTGGGCTCATCGACGATGATCTCGTATCCCTCGACAACCTCCACCGTCAGGTCGTTCACGACACCGAGGACGTCGGCCGGCCGAAGGTCGAGAGCGCCACGGAGACCGTCCGACGCTTGAACCCGCACGTCGCCGTCGAAGCCTATTTCGAGCGCCTCGACGCCGGCAATGCCCTTGGCATCGTGTCCCGCTACGACCTGGTCGCCGACGGCTCCGACAACTTTGCAACCCGCTATCTCGTCTCGGACGCCTGCTACCTCGCGAAAAGGACGCTCGTGTTCGCCGCCCTGGGGCCGCTCGACGGCTATGTCACGACCTTCAAGCCGCACGAGCGGACGGCGGACGGCACGCCGTACCCGAGCTACCGCTGCCTCTTTCCGGAGCCGCCGCCGCCGGGCACGGTCGCCAACTGCGCCGAGGTCGGCGTCTTGGGCTCGGTCGCCGGCGTACTCGGTACGCTGGCCGCGACCGAAGTCTTGAAGGAGATCACGGGTGTGGGCGAAAGCCTCGCCGGACGGCTCATCATCTATGACGCGAAAGCCGCGCGCTTCGAGACGGTCACGGTCGCCTGGGACCCGGACAACCCGCTCTCGGGCGCCGCGCCCGCGATCCGCGATCTCTCGATCCACGCGAGGGCGGGCGCCGGCGCCGCTTGCGCGGGTGAATGAGCATGGGCCGCATGATAAGGAGACGACGACCTGCCGATCCGACGCACGCGGCAAGGGTTTCAGAACATCGCCGGGTGCACCTTGTCGGGGGGCGCGTGGCCATCGAGGAAGGCTTTGATGTTGATGATCACCTTTTCCCCCATCTCGATGCGGCCCTCGATGGTCGCCGAGCTCATGTGCGGCAGCGCGACGACGCGGTCGGACGCCAAGAGCTTCGGGTTGATCGCGGGCTCGTGCTCGAAAACGTCGAGGCCGGCGCCGCCGATCGAGCCCGCCTCGATCATGCGCGCGAGCTCGTTCTCGTCGATCACCTCGCCGCGCGCGGTGTTGACGATGTAGGCCGTGGGCTTCAAGAGCTTCAAGCGCCGTGCCGAGAGCAGATGGAAGGTCGCCGGCGTGTGCGGGCAGTTGACCGACACGATATCCATGCGCATCAGCATCTGGTCGAGGCTCTCCCAGTAGGTCGCCTCGAGCGCCTGCTCGATCTCGGCCGCTACGCGCCGGCGGCTGTGGTAGTGGATCTGAAGGCCGAAGGCCTTGGCGCGGTGGGCGACGGCCTGGCCGATGCGTCCCATGCCGATGATGCCGAGCCGCTTGCCGAAGATGCGGTGGCCGAGCATCCAGGTCGGCGACCAGCCGGCCCAATGGTGCTTCGGGTCCTTGAGATAGGCCGAGCCCTCGGTGAGGCGGCGCGGCACGGCGAGGATCAGCGCCATGGTCATGTCGGCCGTGTCCTCGGTCAGGACGCCCGGCGTGTTGGTGACCGAAATGGCCCGGTTGCGCGCCGTATCGAGATCGATGTTGTCGACGCCGGTGCCGAAGTTGGCGATCAGGCGCAGCTGCGGCCCGGCCTGCGAGATGACCGCGCGGTCGATGCGGTCGGTCACCGTCGGGACGAGAACGTCGGCGATCTTGACGGCCTCGACGAGCTCGGCCTGCGTCATCGGCCGGTCGTCGACATTGAGCCTGGCGTCGAAGAGCTCGCGCATGCGCGTCTCGACCAGGTCGGGCAGCTTGCGCGTGACGATGATGACGGGCTTGGCGGCGCTTTTCGACATGTCTCTTCCGGGCTGACGATTTATCGGGAGGCGGGTGAGCCGAATCGTGCTCGTGCTTCAGGGACCGGTTCGAAGCCCGGAGCTGAGCAGTGTCTAACAGAAGGGCCCCGCTATGACAAAGCGCCGGCTCGCAAGCGTGCGATGGGCATGGGTCCCTCGGCAGCTGCGTGGTATCGTTCTGACACATCGGTCGTGCCCGGGGCCTTGTCGTTCATTTCGAGGGCAGGGATCGCGAGTAGAGCCGCCCCAAGATCGGCGAGGATCTGTGCCACCTGAGGGGCCTCATGGCGCTGTGACGGAGCCAATTGATGCCAGCGAGCGGCAAATCCGGTCTCGGACCGGCTGCGCTTTGCGTGTTCATTCTCGGTGCGGCGGTCGCGGCTTCTGCTGCGGAGCCCGGCGGCGCTCCCCCGGCCGCGACCGGGGCCAGCGGGTTGCCTCTGCCCCGCTTCGTCAGCCTCAAGGCGGACCGCGTCAATCTCAGAACCGGACCGGGAACAGAGTATCCGGCGGCGTGGGTGTTCCGGCGCGCTGGCCTGCCGCTCGAGGTGGTCAAGGAGGTTGAGGGCTGGCGTCAAGTCCGCGACGCGGAGGGCACCACGGGGTGGATGCTGCAATCGTTCCTCTCGGGGCGGCGCACCGCGCTCGTCCTGCCGTGGGAGGTCAAGCCCGACAAGCCCCCGCCTCAAGTGCCGATCCGCTCGAGCGACAGCGATACGGCGCGTGCCAGGGCCGTCGTCGAGGCCGGCGTGATCGCCAACGTGCACAGCTGCGACGGACGCTGGTGCGACGTGTCGATCGGCGACTATCGCGGCTGGCTCGAGCAGAAGAATCTTTGGGGAGTCTACGAGGGCGAGGTGGTCAAATAAGTGAGCGGGTGAATTGGTGAGGAGTGAATAGGCCCCGAGCGGCCGATGTTGCGCTATTCGCCGCTCACACTCACACCGTTCCTGTTACTTGGCGACGAGGCGCACGACCACGTCGATGTGGCTGATCCTCATGCCTTCGGGCGGATCGGGGAGTCCGTCGACGCGGATCGAGCCGCCCGGAATATCGATCAGCTCGCCGCGCTCTTCGATGAAGAAATGGTTGTGGTTCGACGTATTAGTGTCGAAATAGGCCTTGCCGCCCTCGATCGCGAGCTCGCGCAGGAGTCTCGCCTGCGTGAACTGATGCAGCGTGTTATAGACGGTCGCCAGCGAGACCTGCTCGCCGGCCGCGAGGGCCTCGGCGTGCAGCATCTCGGCCGACACGTGCCGGTCGCCGGAGCCGAATAACAGCGTGCCGAGCGTGAGGCGCTGGCGTGTCGGGCGCAGACCGGCCTTCCGCAACCGGTCCGCAATTGCCCCATCAGCGCCTGCCACGATCGCCTCCAGCCAGGTCTTGCTCCCTTTCCCAGTCATGACTATCGCTCACGCCCCCCGTGCTCCGGCCCGCGTCCGAACTCGCAGACGCCATCTCCAGTGCCAATGATCACAACTCATTAAAGTATATGGACCATTTTCTTCCTCTGCAACCTGCCTGTAGGCCTGCCTGCGAACGGATTTTAGCCGAGATCTCTCGGCGCCACGAGGATCGCCCGCTCCAGTGCCCAGCCCATCTTTTGATCGCCGGGCGAGTGTGTTAGACACGCGCGGCCGTGGCTACCGGCATCGGCACGTTGACAGTATTGGGCAGGGGACGCAGCAGACGCCATGGCCGAACGCCGTTCGAGCTACGACTTCGAAGACCTCTTGTCGTGCGGTCGTGGCGATCTGTTCGGCCCCGGCAACGCGCAGCTGCCGCTGCCGCCCATGCTGATGTTCGACCGCATCTCCCACATCTCCGACCAGGGCGGCGCACACGGCAAAGGGCAGGTGGTGGCCAACCTCGAGGTCGCCGGCAACGGGCGTATCGAGTGGTTTTTCAAGTGCCATTTCGAGGGCGATCCCGTGATGCCGGGCTGTCTCGGGCTCGACGCACTGTGGCAGCTCACGGGTTTCTTCCTCGGTTGGCTCGGCGCTCCAGGCCGGGGACGCGCGCTCGGCGTCGGCGAAGTGAAATTCACCGGCATGGTTTTGCCCACCACCAAGAAGGTCGAGTACGTGGTCGACCTGAAGCGCGTTATCCTGCGCCGGCTCAAGCTTGCCATCGCCGACGGGCTGCTCAAGGCCGATGACGCGGTGATTTACACGGCCACGGATCTTCGCGTGGGCCTGTTCGAGGCCGGCGAGGTGCCTGCGGCGGCCGGCGCCTGACGATGAGGACGGGAGAGTCGCCAGCGGTCGGCTCCGGTGCTAGACGCAGGGGCGACTCGGCATCCGAAGAAGGGGTTCCCGATGAGACGAGTGGTTGTCACCGGCATGGGTATTGTTTCCTCGATCGGGAACAGCACCCAAGAGGTGCTGGCCTCGCTCAGGGAAGCAAAATCGGGCGTCGTACGGGCCGACAAGTACGCCGAGCTCGGCTTCCGCTGTCACGTGCACGGCGAGCCCAAGATCGACTGGGAATCCCAGGTCCCGAGGAAGCCGAAACGCTTCATGGCCGCCGGCGTCGGGTGGAACTGGATCGCCATGGATCAGGCCATCCGTGATTCCGGCCTCGACGCGAAGGAAGTCGTCGACGAGCGCACCGGCATCATCATGGGCTCGGGCGGGCCTTCCACACGCGCCATCGTCTGCGCCGCCGACACCACGCGCCAGAAGGATCCGAAGAAAGTCGGCCCGTTTGAGGTGCCCAAGGCCATGTGCTCGGGTCCCTCGGCGGCGCTCGCCACCAGCTTCGAGATCAAGGGGGTGAACTACTCGATCTCGTCGGCTTGCTCGACGTCCGCGCACTGCATCGGCAATGCGGCCGAGCTTATCCAGTGGGGAAAGCAGGATATCGTCTTCGCCGGCGGTTGCGAGGAGCTCGACTGGACGCTGTCGGTGCTCTTCGACGCCATGGCCGCGATGTCGTCCCATTACAACGACGCGCCGGCCAAGGCGAGCCGTCCCTACGACAAGAACCGCGACGGATTCGTCATTGCCGGCGGCGCGGGTGTGGTTGTACTGGAAGAGCTCGAGCGCGCACAGGCGCGCGGCGCCAAGATCTACGGTGAGGTGGCGGGTTACGGCGCGACGTCCGACGGCTTCGACATGGTCGCACCCTCCGGCGAGGGTGCGGTGCGCTGCATGAGAAATGCGATGCAAGGCCTCGATGGGAAGGGCCTCGGGTGCACGGTCGACTATATCAACCCGCACGCGACGGCGACCCCTGTCGGCGATGTCAGGGAGATCGAGGCGATCAAGAAGGTGTTCGGCAAGAAGGTGCCGTACATTTCCGCGACCAAGTCCTTGACCGGCCACTCGCTCGGCGCGATCGGCGTGCAGGAGGCGATCTTCTCGCTGCTCATGATGAACAACGGTTTCGTGTGTGAGAGCGCGAATATTGAAGAGCTCGATCCTGCGTTCGAGGACATTCCGATTGCCAGGAAGCGCCTCGACAATGTCGAGCTTAACTGTGTCATGTCGAACAGCTTTGGTTTCGGGGGCACAAATGCAACGCTCGTGTTTCGCCGCCACAATGGGTAAGAAACTGTCATGCCGCGGCCCTAAGGAGACTATAGTGAGCTCCTCGGGGACGACCCGGTATGCGACCGTACAGGAACGGCGGCGGCTGGTTCGAGATCGCTGGACGCACCTGTGGCGTAGGTACGAGGGCTCCCATGGCCGAAGCTGACATTGCGACACCCGGACCGCTGATGGCGGGCAAGCGCGGCCTGGTGATGGGCGTGGCGAACGAACGCTCGATCGCCTGGGGCATCGCTCGTGTGCTGGCCGGCCAGGGCGCGAAGCTCGCCTTCACCTACCAAGGCGAAGCCTTCGGGCGGCGCGCCATTCCGCTCGCCCAGTCGGTCGGGTCCGAGATCATCGTGTCGTGCGATGTTGCCGATCTCAAGACCGTCGACGATGTCTTCGCCGAGATCAAGAAGTCCTGGGGCGGCCTCGACTTCGTCGTGCATGCACTGGCCTTCTCGGACCGGCGTGAGCTCGCCGGCCGCTACGCCGACACCAGTCGCGACAACTTCACCAACACGATGGTGATCTCGTGCTTCTCGTTCACCGAGATCGCCAAGCGCGCCGCCGATCTGATGCCGGGCGGGGGCTCGCTCTTGACGCTCACCTACGGCGGCTCGACCCGCTGGGTGCCCTCCTACAATGTCATGGGCGTGACCAAGGCCGCGCTCGAGGCATCGGTGCGCTATCTCGCGGCCGACTTCGGACCGCAGGGGATTCGCGTCAATGCGCTCTCCGCCGGCCCCATGCGCACGCTCGCGGGCGCCGGCGTCTCGGACGCGCGCGTCATTTTCAACTACCAGCGCGAGCACGCGCCGCTGAGACGTACGCCGACGCTCGACGAGGTCGGCGGCGCGGCGCTCTATCTCTTGTCGCCGCTGTCGGGTGCGGTCACCGGCGAGGTCCACTTCGTGGACTGCGGCTACAACACCGTCGCCATGCCGACGCTCGAGGAGCTGAAGGCGGCCGAGCATCATGCCACCGCCGCCGGCCGCCCTCCCTCGGAGGCAGCGGAATAGCCGGACCGAGACGCGCCGTTCCGGCCAGCTCCTCGAGCCCTAATGCTGCCAACTTGGGCGCGCGACGAACCGGGCGGCCGCGCCAACGCGATGACGCCGCGCCTCCTGGTGAGTAGATCGGGCTAACATGATCGGCGTCTTTGATTCGGGCCTCGGCGGATTGACGGTCCTCGACGCGCTGGTCGCGCGTTTCCCGCAGCTCTCGTTCACGTATCTCGGCGATCACGCCCACGTGCCCTACGGCGACCGCGCCTCCGAGGACATCGTCGAGCTGACGCGGGCGGGCGTCGAGGCGCTCTTCCAGCGCGGGGCAAGGCTGGTCATCCTCGGGTGCAACACAGCGACCGCCGTCGCCGCGCGCCGCCTTCAGCGCAGTTGGCTGCCGAGCAGCGCCTGGAAGGCGCAGGGCCGCAACGTGCTCGGCATCGTGGCGCCGACCGTCGAGGCGGCGACGCAGATGCCGTGGGCCATGACCGCTCCCCAGTACCCGCAGAAGTACTTGACCGATCGCATCGCCGTGTTCGGCACGGCGCGAACGATCGCGTCTGGCGTCTACTACGAGGAGATCCGCAAGCGCTGCCCGAAGGTCGAGGTGTTCGAGCAGACCTGCGCGGAGCTCGCCGGGGCCATCGAGGCCGAGGCGCCCGAGCCCGAGCTCGAGCGTCTCGTCAAGGCGGGGATCGAGGGCGTGATGGTGAAGGCCGGCGGCTTGCCGCCACACCGCGCGATCCTCGGCTGCACGCATTTTCCCCTCGTCGAGCACCTGTTCCGCAACCATCTGCCGTCGGCGACGCGCATCCTCTCGCAGCCGGAGGTGGTGGCCGACAGCCTCGAGGATTATCTCGCACGGCACCCGCACTACGCGGCGGCAAGCGAGCGGCCGGCGCTTGCCTTGCTGACCACGGGGGACCCCGCGACCGTCAGTGCGCGGGCGCGAGTGTTCTGGCCGGATGGCTTGGCCTTCCAGCATGTCCGCACATAGGGGTCGGGGCATTGCAGCAAACCGGCTCCTTGGGTCATGGCCCACCAAGCGCTACCGACGGCCTTGATCGCGCTGCCGTTGCGCCCACATAGGATGAGCACCGATGCCACGCGCCCGTGCCTAATAATCGTTCCATGACAAAGCATGCGCAGACATCACCCGGTCCTCGGCGAGCCGGTTCGGAATCGAGTGGCCGCGGCGCGTCTCCGGTGCGCGCAGGGGAGGCGATCGACCCCGTGTGCGCCATGACGGTCGCGACCGGGGCCGGCACGCCGGCCCATGACCACGGCGGCGTTACCTATTATTTCTGCGGCGAAGGATGCCGCGCCAAGTTTGCGGCGAGCCCTGACCGCTATCTCGACGCAAGAGCCGAAGGGTTCGGCCCCGCCGAGGTCAAGCCGCTGCCTGCCGGCACGAAGTACACCTGCCCAATGCATCCCGAAATCGTGCGCGACGGCCCCGGCATCTGCTCCATTTGCGGCATGGCTCTCGAGCCGATGGGCATACCCCACCCCGAAGCTGAGGAGAGCGGCGAGCTCCGCGACATGACGCGGCGGTTCTGGTGGGCGGCAGCTTTCACTGTCCCCATCCTTGTTCTCGCCATGGGTGACATGCTCCCCGGCGAGCCGATCTCCAGGCTGTTCTCGCCCCGGGGGCGTGTGCTCGCCGAGCTCGCGCTCGCCACACCCGTTTGCCTTTGGGCTGCGTGGCCGTTCTACGATCGGGCCGTAAAGTCGGTGATCAACCGCAGCCTCAACATGTTCACGCTGATCGGCCTCGGCGTCAGTGTGGCCTACGGCTAAAGCCTCGTCGCCGCGCTCCTCCCAGGCCTGTTCCCGTCCTCGTTCCGCGATCCTTCAGGCGAGGTCGCGGTCTATTTCGAGGCGGCGGCCGTGATCACAACTCTCATTCTCTTGGGCCAGGTGCTGGAGCTCAGGGCACGCAGCAAAACGGGCGCGGCCATCAGAGAGCTGCTCGGCATGGCTGCCAAGACCGCCCGCCTGATCCGCGACGATGGGACGGAGGCGGATGTGGCGCTCGAGACCGTGCGGATCGGCGACCGGCTGCGCGTGCGGCCTGGTGAAAAGGTCCCGGTCGACGGCGTGGTGCTAGACGGCGAGAGCCATGTGGACGAGTCGTTCGTGACGGGCGAGGCGATGCCCGTGCTGAAACGGCCGAACGACAAAGTGATCGGCGCGACGATCAATGGGCGGGGGGCGCTCGTCATGCGCCGAGAAGGTGGGCTCGGAAACGCTGTCGGCGCGCATCATCGCCCTGGTGGCGGAGGCGCAGAGGAGCCGGGCCCCCATTCAGAACCTCGCCGACCGGGTATCCGCCTACTTTGTGCCAGCGGTGGTCGTCATCGCGATCGTCACCTTCATCGCCTGGGCCATTTTCGGCCCCGAGCCGGCCATGGCCTATGCGATCATCAATGCCGTGGCCGTGCTGATCATCGCCTGCCCGTGCGCGCTCGGCCTTGCCACGCCACTCTCGATCATGGTGGCCATGGGCAAAGGCGCGATGATGGGCGTGCTGTTCAAGAACGCCGAAGCCATCGAGAAATTGCGGGAGGTCGACACGCTCGTCGTCGACAAGACCGGCACCTTGACCGAGGGCAAGCCCAAGCTGGTGAGCATTTTAGCGGCGCCCGGCGTCGAGGAGGCGGAGCTGCTCCGCCTTGCGGCCAGCTTGGAGCGGGCCAGCGAGCACCCGCTAGGCTTGGCGATCGTCAAAGGGGCGGAGGAGCGCGGCCTTGGTCTTTCCAACGCCGAGGCCTTTCGCTCCGTCACCGGCAAGGGCATCAAGGGCCGGCTCGATTGGCGCGAGGTCGCACTGGGCAACCGGGCACTGATGGAAGGGATCGGCGTTGACACGTCCGGGCTGCAGTCGCAGGCCGAGGCGTTGAGGCGTGAGGGTGAGACCGTGATGTACCTCGCCGTCGACGCCACGCCGGCGGGCCTCTTGGGCGTGGCCGATCCGATCAAGGCGAGCACGCCGGAGGCTATCGCCGCGCTGCACAAGGAAGGGGTTCGCATCGTCATGGTGACGGGCGACGCGCGCGCGACCGCCGAGGCGGTCGCCCGCAAGCTCGACATCGACGAGCTGATGGCCGAGGTGCTGCCGGATCAGAAGGTGGAGATGGTGAAGCGCCTGCAGGCGCAAGGCCGCATCGTGGCGATGGCCGGGGATGGCATCAGCGATGCTCCCGCGCTCGCCCAGGCCCAAGTCGGCATCGCCATGGGCACGGGCACCGACGTGGCCATGGAAAGCGCCGGCGTTACGCTCGTCAAGGGCGACCTGCGCGGGATCGCACGCGCGCGCCGCCTCTCGCACCGGACGATGGCAAACATCAGGCAGAATTTGTTCTTCGCCTTTATCTACAATGCGCTGGGCGTGCCCATTGCCGCCGGCGCTCTCTACCCTGCTTTTGGCGTGCTCCTCTCGCCCATGTTCGCGGCACTCGCCATGAGCCTCTCCTCGGTCTCCGTCGCGGCCAATGCGCTTCGGCTCGGCCGGGGTCGCTGACGAATCGAGCGCTCGCGCCGGCGGAAGTTACCGGCGGTCGGCGCTCTTGCGGCGGGGTATCAAGAGCCGGCAATAGATGCTCGGCGGGGAGGGTCGCGACCGATAGCGGCTCACGCAAAAAAAGACTGCCAGTCGTGCGGACCGACAGCCTCACCCCGCTTTCCGAGCTTGACGCTTTCGGTCCTGACGGCCGAAGCGCGGGCCGGCATTCGCCGGCATGATTTGAGATTTTTCCCCTCGGTTACGTCGCCGCAAGTGACCTCAAGGGACGCTGCGGCTACGGCCCTCACCAAATCACTCTGAACCTTCCACGGGCCGAGTTCAAGAATGCGTCCGGCTTCGCTGGTGCATTTTCAGACCAAAGCTCTGCAACGGACGTGCCCATCCCGCACACAGCGCCGCGCGCCCCTGGCGGTCGCAATCTCGCCGCAACGCGCCAGCCGTAAAAGTGCTCGAGCGCGCGCGCCGTAATTTCAGTGCCATGCGCAACCGAGTGAACCTAGTGTGTACGATCGCCGTCTCGCGCCCGCCATGTTTATCACCGTTCAAGTCCGGCGAGCCGGCGGCGCGCATCGTGACCCGCGCGCCACAAGCAAGCGATTGCCGGAGCGGCTCTTCGAGGTTTGGGCGGCCCGAGCACCGCCTGCGACAGGGCGCCCACTCGCAACTCAATCGATCCCGGCGCCGAGAGACGGGTTGACCAGCATCGGGCGCATGGCGTTCCATGCGCCGCTGCCAACCTCTGACGAAACAAGGCCCGCGTGCGATGGCCGAGACCACTCCGCTTTGTAACTTCGGCTGGAAGGCTCCGGACTTCCGGCTGCCGGGAACGGACGGCAGGACCTATACGCTCGCCGATGTCCGCGGTTCCAAGGGCACGCTCGTCATGTTCATCTGCAACCATTGTCCCTACGTCAAGGCGGTGATCGATCGGATCGTGCGCGATGCCCGCGAGCTCGAGGCCATGGGTGTCAAGTCGGCCGCCATCTGCTCAAACGACGCCGAGAGCTTTCCCGAGGATTCGTTCGAGCGCATGGCGCAAGTGGCCAAAGCGCACGCATTCCCGTTCCCCTACCTTCATGACCAGTGGCAGGATGTGGCACGCGCGTACGGCGCGGTCTGCACGCCCGACGTGTTCGGTTTCAACGCCGCGCTCGAGCTCCAATACCGTGGGAGGGTGGATGCGAGCCGGAATGCCCCCGCTCCCCCGACCGCGCGCCGCGATTTGTTCGAAGCCATGAAGCTCGTTGCCGCAACGGGGAAGGGGCCGCAAGAGCAGCTCCCCTCGATGGGCTGCTCGATCAAGTGGAAGGCCGCGTAAGCCCGCAGGCGGCCCCCCGAAGCGCTCCGAGTAGCCCAATTGCGTTGACCCCTTTCCCGGGGATCGCTATAGACCAGCCAAATTTCGCCGCTCGGGACCACTTGTTCCGGGCGGCGAGTGTGCTTGCGGCGCGCGAGATTGGATGCGCCGTTAGCCCGTGCCGCCCGGCATCCGTCGAAGAGAGGTTCCGACTCATGGCCAATACCACGTCGGCGAAGAAAGCCGCGCGCAAGACGCTGCGCCGCACCGAGATCAACAAGTCGCGCCGCACGCGCTTGAAAACCGAGGTTCGGCGAGTCGAGGAGGCGATCGCGGCCGGCAACAAGGAGCAAGCGCTTGCCGCCTTGAAAGCGGCCGAGCCTGTTCTCGCCCGCACGGCTCAGAACGGCGTGGTGCACAAGAGAACCGCGCGCCGCAAGATTTCTCGGCTTTCTCAACGCGTTAATGCAATGGGCGCATCAGTTGTTCCAACTCGATGACGATTATTTGACAGTGTGACCTGTTCGCAACAAGTAAAGAGCGAAGCGATGGTCGCGGGAGGCTTTTTGAATCTTCCTAAGTCGCGGAATCTACGGGGACCGTCGCTTGCTCGGGCTGAGATTGGCAGGGCGGAGGCTTGTTAGGCGAGTCCTAGCGAGGAGGGAAAAAAGAAGCGCCGGCGGCACGCGACACACGAGCGCTTCATTCTGTTTCGAGCCCGGAGCGGCGACGCGAAATCCACTTCATCCTCAACGAGATTCTCCACAGCTTTAGGGTTTGGACTGAAGTTGTCCACGGGGTTGGCAGGCCCCGGGTGGGCTAGCCAACACATCGGGCGCCGGGCTTGCCTAGAGGTTACCAACCCTTTAATAAGGGACCCGCCGCTCGACGTTTTTCTCGTCCCGTTTTTTTGTATGAGTATCGGCGAGCGTTGGCCCCAGGATACTTTTTGTATCTCGTACCTGGTTTCTTCGAAACTTCGTAGCGTTCGAGTAACTCGCTGGCGCAAACCTGGCGGGAAGAGATGTTTATCTTGAACGATGCTTACGAAGGTCTTCGGCACGACGCGGTTCAAGCGTTCTCTTGGTCGTGCCGGCGTGGAGGGTACGAAGTGGGGTTGGGTCAAGACATCCACATCGATGACGTGCCCGTGCAAGACGTATGGGTGCGCCTCGAAGCCGACCGAAGCTCCGTTCTGATCGATGTGCGGACACGAGCAGAATGGTCGTTCGTCGGGCTTCCCGATCTGGCGGAGATCGGCAAGCGGGTCGTGACCGTCGAGTGGCAGACTTTTCCGGACAACCGGATCGATCCGGCGTTCGCGGACCGACTTGCGACGCTGCTCGATGCGGCCGGCGTCGCAAAAGACGCGGAGCTGTTCTTTATCTGCCGCTCGGGAGGCCGCAGCCGGATGGCGGCCGAGGCTACGGCGGCAGCGGGCTATGCGCGCTGTCGCAACGTGGCGGATGGTTTCGAGGGCCCTCTCGATGCCAAGCGCCATCGGGGACGCTTGGCGGGCTGGAAGTCCGCCGGCCTTCCCTGGACTCAGGGTTAACAATACTTCGCAAGACCGGCGCTGCTCGTTTGGGCGAACGACAGCGTGGTCATCATTGGTTCGACAAGTGGGCAAGGTCGAAAAAGTGCGGGGGTTCAAGATGCAGACGATCTCGAAGGCGGAGCTTTCTGTTCCGAAGCCGGACGTGCCGGCGCGTACCAGCGCGGGGCCTGGCGGCGACAATGGGGGCCGAAGATCTTCTGGCGCAAGTCACGGAGATGGCGGCGATGGCGGGTCTCTCGATGCACGTGCAACGAAAGTCCGCGCCCTCTTGAGAGCGCGTCTCGGCGAGGACGTCTTTACGAGCTGGTTCAACGCGCTCGAATTCGACGGCTTCGACGGCAAGACGGTCAAGGTGTCGGTGCCGGTGAAGTTCCTCAGGAACTGGATCCAGCAGCACTATAATGATGAGCTCTTGACGTGCTGCAGGGCCGCGTTCAAGGGCGCCGAACGCGTCGATGTTGTGCTGCGCCAGCCGGTTGCCGCCGCGGGGCGCCCGGGGGCGGCGGCGACCGATTTCGTCAAGACCCGCGAAGCGCTCGGCGATCTGCGGCCCGGCAACGGCGCCGACGCTCAGGGGCGTTCGGTTCAGGTGCGGCCATTTCCGGTTGCCATTGGGCGCACCAGCGTCGGCGGCTTCGAAGGCTCGCCGCTCGACCCGCATCACACGTTCGAGAGCTTTGTCGTCGGCGTGTCCAATCGCATTGCGCATGCGGGCGCGACGCAGGTGGCCGAGACGGTCCTCACCGAAAGCCCGAGCTTCAATCCCCTGTACCTCCACTCGTCGGTGGGATTGGGCAAGACCCACCTCCTGCACGCCATGGCCTGGGACGTGAAGCGGCGCGCCCCGCAGGCCCAGGTTCTCTATCTCACGGCCGAACGTTTCCGCTACCAGTTCGTCGAGGCGCTGAGGAGCCAGGATCCCCTGTCCTTCAAGGAAAAGTTCCGCTGCATCAACCTGCTGTTGATCGACGATCTCGAGTTCATGCAGGGCGAGAAGACCGAGCAGGAGTTCGACCACGTGATCAATGCGCTTCTCGATGGCGGTCGCCAGGTGGTGGTCGCGTCGGCACGCCATCCAGCCCAGATCGAGCGCTTGAACGAGCGCATGCGCTCGCGGCTGCAACGCGGGCTCGTGGCTGAGATCGGAGCCTTCGATTTCGAACTCAGAACGAGAGTGCTCGAGAAGCGGATGGCCGAAAAGCGGGCCGGTGATCCTTCCTTCGAGCTGTCGCGCGAGGTGATCGACCTCTTGGCCAACCGCCTGACGGAGAGCGGGCGCGAGCTCGAAGGTGCGGTCAACCGGCTGTACCTCACGTGGCAGCACATGCGCGCGCCGCTAACCCTCGATATCGCCGAGACCGTGATCCGCGACCTCTTCCAAGGGATCGAGCCGCGCCGGATCAAGATCGAGGATATTCTGCGTATCATCTCGCGCCACTTCGGCGTGACGAAAGGCGATCTCCTGTCGCAGCGCCGGCACCGCTCCGTCGTCTGGCCGCGGCAAATCGGCATGTATCTCGCCAAGCAGCTGACCGCGCGCTCGCTGCCGGAGATCGGTCGGCGCTTCGGAAACCGCGACCACACCACGGTGCTCCACGCGATCCGCAAGATCGAGGGGCAGCTCGACGGCAACTCGCGGCTCAAGGACGAGCTCGAGGAGCTGAAGAAGCTATTGGCTCATTGATCGAGCCCCCCTGGGGCGGGCTTCGCCCGCCCGGCATCCCGCGCGGCGGACATTTCGCGCTCGCGAAGGGTTGACTAGACGAGCAGGATGCGGCGCGGGGGGCCCCTCATTTGGGGTCCCTCGCGCGCACATTTGAAGGCACGGGCGGCCACCTGGCGATGGGTGCCGACTGCGCCCCTTGAAAAACAGGGCATTATCGGGTCAAGTTGCGCTCCTCACGCGAATCCTTCCATCACAGATAAAGCGATGCTCGAGATCCCCTCGCGTCGAGGCAAGGTCGGCACGCCTCTCGCCAGAGAGGAGTTCGTGGCAAAGAGGAGATCTCAAACGCGCCGAGGTAACCCATGCGGCTTGTGATCGAACGAGGCAACCTTCTCGAGGCGCTCGGCCATGTGACGAGTGTCGTCGAGCGGCGCACGACGATCCCAATCCTTTCCAACGTTCTCATTCGGGCGTCGGGCGAGACGCTCGCGTTCAAGGCGACCGACCTCGAGCGCGAGGTGATCGAGGACGCGCGCGCCGAGGTCACGGCCTCCGGCGCCGTGACCGTGCCGGCCCACATGCTGCACGACATCGTGCGCAAGTTGCCCGAAGGCAGCCAGGTCGAGATGCGGCGCGAAACCGAGAAGGAGCGCTTGACGCTCACGGCCGGCCAGGCGCGTTTCGCACTCCAGACGCTCGGTCCCGAGGATTTCCCCGATCTCAACGCGGGCGAGCTCGGGCACACCTTCGAGCTTCAAGCGGGCGACTTGAAGCGACTGCTCGACAAGACGCGCTTCGCGATCTCCACCGAGGAAACACGCTATTACCTCAACGGCATCTTTCTTCATATCGCCGAGAGCGGGAAGAAGCACACGCTGCGCGCGGTCGCGACCGACGGTCACCGCCTCGCGCAAGTGGAAGTCGCCCGGCCCAAGGGCGCCGACGGCATGCCGGGGGTCATCATTCCGCGCAAGACCGTGCACGAGCTGCATCGCCTCCTCGAAGGGAGCTCGGAGACGGTTGCGGTCGGCGTGAGCCCGGCCAAGGTGCGCTTTGAGATCGGCGCCGTAACGCTCACCTCGAAACTGATCGACGGCACGTTCCCCGATTACGGCCGCGTCATTCCGCAGGGCAACGACAAGGAGATGAAGGTCGCGAACGCGGAATTCATGAGCGCCGTCGACCGCGTATCCACGATCGCAAGCGAGCGCGGGCGGGCCGTGAAGCTCAACATCGGCCGCAACAAGCTCGTGCTTTCGGTCAACAATCCGGAAGGGGGCAGCGCCACCGAGGAGTTGAGCGTCCACTACGGAGCGACGCCTTTGGAGATCGGCTTCAACGCGCGCTATCTGCTCGATATCGCCGGCCAGCTCGAGGGCGAGGAGGCGCGCTTTCTCCTCGCCGATCCTGGCTCACCGACCATGATCAAGGACGGCGGCGACGAAACGACGCTCTATGTCCTGATGCCGATGCGGGTTTAGCGGGCCGATGTCGCTTTACTCCACGCCTGCCCCTTCCCGTCAGGGGGAGAGGGATTCGCCTCTGCGCTTGCCGCACCTTTGGGTCGAGCGCCTTTCGCTGACCAACTTCCGCAATTATGCGAGCCTGTTGCTCGAGCCGGGCCCCGGGCCGGCGGTGCTCGTCGGTGCCAACGGGTCCGGAAAGACGAACATCCTCGAGGCGGTGTCGCTGTTGGCGCCCGGCCAGGGTTTGAGGCGTGCCCCCTTTGCCGAGCTCGCGCGGGCAGGCGGCGATGGCGGCTGGTCGGTCGCCGCGCGTGTCAGCACGGGGCTTGGACCGGTCGACGTCGGCACCGGCATCAACCCCTCTTTTCACGACAATGACCGCTCGAGGCGCGCGGTGCGCATCGACGGCGAAGCAAAATCGGGTTCCGGCGCGCTCGCCGATTACGTCGAGATGGTGTGGGTGACGCCGGCCATGGATGGGCTCTTCACAGGGCCCGGCTCAGAGCGGCGCCGTTTTCTCGACCGCCTTATCCTATGCTTCGATCCCGGGCACAGCACGCGTGTCGGCCGTTTCGAGCGCGCCATGGCGAGCCGCAACCGGCTTCTCGCAGACGGCGTGCGCGAGCATGCCCGCCTCGAGGGCCTCGAGATCGTCATGGCCGAGACGGGCGTCGCGATCGCGGCGGCGCGTGCGGAGGCGGCCGCGGCGCTCTCTGCCGTCTCGAGCAAGCGCCGCGAGCAGGACCCCCGATCGCCGTTCCCGTGGAGCGAAATTGCCGTCGAAGGCTCGCTCGAGAGCGGCCTCGTCCGGCGCCCTGCAGTCGACGTGGAGGACGCCTATCTCAAAGGCCTGATCGAAGCGCGCGAGGCCGACCGTGCGGCCGGGCGCACGCTCGACGGTCCGCATCGCTCGGACCTCCTCGTCGGTCACGGGCCCAAGGGCATGCCGGCCAAGCTGTGCTCCAGCGGCGAGCAGAAGGCGCTGCTCTTGAGCTTGGTGCTCGCGCACGCGGAGCTGGTCAGAGAGCGTCAGGACGGGATCGCGCCGATCCTGCTGCTCGACGAGGTGACGGCCCGCCTCGACGGGCTTCGCCGCGCCGCGCTGTTTCGAGAAATCCTGCGGCTCAAGAGCCAGGTCTGGATGACGGGAACGGATCAAGAGCCTTTTTCCGAGCTCGCCGGCGCGGCCCGATTTTGGCACGTCGACGAGGGGGTTCTGATCGAGCCAGACGCGGCCCGCGGCCGAGTTGGCCGGCCCTAGAATAAGCGTTTGATAAAATGGACATTTTCAAGCGTCATTGCGGCCATGCATGCGCGCGTTTTTCGCCCCTCTCGCGGCTCGCCTGTGCTATAAGAAGTGCGACTTCCGGACAGCCTCGGGATTGACCTTGATGAGCGTGCAGCCCGCCAAGAAAAGCACGGGCGCCGATGACTACGGCGCCGAGCAGATCAAGATGCTGAAAGGGCTCGACGCGGTTCGCAAGCGGCCCGGCATGTACATCGGTGATACCGACGACGGGTCGGGCCTGCACCACATGATCTACGAGGTGGTCGACAACGCCATCGACGAGGTTCTGGTCGGACACGCCAAGGAGTGTCATGTCACGTTGAACCCGGACGGCTCGTGCACCGTGCGCGATGACGGGCGCGGCATTCCGACCGGTATCAAGCAGGATGACGATCAGACGCCCAAGCGCTCGGCCGCCGAGATCGTCTTCACGGAGCTGCATGCGGGGGGCAAGTTCGACCAGAACGCCTACAAGGTCTCGGGCGGCTTGCACGGCGTCGGCGTCTCGGTCGTCAACGCGCTGTCCTCGTGGCTCCGCTGCCGGATCTGGCGCGACGGCAAGGAGCATTTCGTCGAGTTCCGCGACGGAGTGACCGTCGCACCCGTGAAGGTCGTCGGTGACGCCAAGGGCCAGCGCGGCACCGAGGTCGCCTTCCTGCCGAGCCCGAAGACCTTTTCGAAGGTCGAGTTCGACTATCAGACGCTCGAGCATCGCCTGCGCGAGCTCGCGTTTCTGAACTCGGGCGCCAAGGTCGTGCTGGAGGACGATCGCCACGCCGACAAAAAGCGCGAGGAGTTCGTCTTCGAAGGCGGCACATCGGCGTTCGTGCGCTATCTCGACCGCTCGAAGCAGCCATTGATTTCCGAGCCCATCATGATCCGCGCCGAGAGGGAGCGCGTCGGCGTCGAGGTCGCGCTGTGGTGGAACGACAGCTACCACGAGAACGTGCTTTGCTTCACGAACAACATCCCGCAGCGCGACGGCGGCACGCACTTGGCGGGCTTCCGCGGCGCGCTGACCCGCGTCATCAACAAGTATGCGGGCGAGAGCGGGCTCGCGAAAAAGGAGAAGGTCGATCTCTCGGGCGAGGACGCGCGCGAGGGACTGACGTGCGTGCTCTCCATCAAGGCGCCGGACCCCAAGTTCTCGAGCCAGACCAAGGACAAGCTCGTCTCCTCCGAGGTGAAGCCGGTGGTCGAGAGCATCGTCGGCGAGCAGCTTTCCGCCTGGTTCGAGGAGCACCCCAAGGAAGCGAAATCGATCGTCGGCAAGATCGTCGAGGCGGCTCTGGCCCGCGAAGCCGCGCGCAAAGCGCGCGAGCTCACACGTCGCAAGGGCGCGCTCGACAGCTTGAGGCTGCCCGGCGGCCTTGCCGAGTGTCAGGACCGCGATCCAGCCAACACCGAGCTGTTCATCGTCGAGGGCGATAGTGCCGGCGGCTCGGCCAAGCAGGGGAGGAAGCGCGAGTTTCAGGCCGTGCTGCCGATCCGCGGCAAAATCCTCAACGTCGAGAGGGCGCGCATCGACAAGATGCTCTCCTCCGAGCAGGTGACCAATATCATCGCCGCGCTCGGCACCGGCATCCGCGACGACTTCGACTTGTCGAAACTGCGCTACCATAAGATCATCATCATGACGGACGCCGACGTGGACGGCGCCCACATCCGCACGCTGCTGCTGACCTTCTTCTACCGGCAGATGCCGGAGCTCATGGAGAAGGGCCACGTCTATATCGCCCAGCCGCCGCTCTACAAGGTGACGCGCGCAAAGTCCGAGACCTATCTCAAGGACCAGCGCGCGCTCGAGGACTACTTGATCGATACCGGCCTCGAGGAGGCCGTGCTCGTCACGGGTTCGGGCGAGGAGCGCGGGGGCCGCGACCTGCGCGACATCGTCGGAGTGGCGCGCGGCACAGTCGCGCTGATCGAAGGCCTCCACTCACGCTATTCGCGCCCCGTCGTCGAGCAGGCGGCGATCGCGGGCGCCTTCGAGGCCCGCCTCGTGCAATCGGCCGAGGAGGCGAGCAGGATCGCCGGCGTGATTGCCCAGAGGCTCGATACCCTCGCCGAGGAAACGGAGAAAGGCTGGCAAGGCCGGTTCGGGAACGACGGCTTCCTGTTGCGGCGGGAGGTGCGGGGTGTGACCGAGGCCCACGCTCTCGATCGCGCTTTGCTCGGCTCTCTCGACGCGCGCCGCCTGAACGAGCGGCACGCAGAGCTGGCCGAGGTCTACGGCGCGCCGGCCAAGCTCCGGCGCAAAACGGAAGCGATCCCGGTCTACGGGCCGAGGAGCCTGCTCGAGGCCGTCTACGAGGCAGGCCGCAAGGGTATCTCGCTGCAGCGCTACAAGGGCCTCGGCGAGATGAATCCCGAGCAGCTTTGGGAGACGACGCTCGATCGCGACGTGCGCACGCTGCTGCAGGTGCGGATCGGCGACCTCGCGGAGGCCGACCAGATCTTCTCAAAGCTCATGGGCGACATCGTCGAGCCTCGGCGCGAGTTCATCCAGGACAACGCGCTCACCGTCGCCAACCTGGACGTGTGACGGTAAGGGATGAGGACGGCCCGCGCTCCGAACCATCTGCACGAGCGGCTCAACTGTGATAATTTCTGATTAGAAAATTCGAGGTCGACCCCACGCTGTCGTCATGCCCGGCGATTTCCTGACGCGGACTCCACAGTTGACCATGGCGCAGTTCCACGCCTTCCGGGACGAACGTCCCAAGGAGGAGAAGTGGGAGCTGATCGATGGTGTGCCCATGATGATGCCGCCGCCGACGCTGGTGCACCAGCGCATCACGCGAAATCTTGCCACCCTGCTCAACACCCGTCTCCAAGCGGTGCGGCCCGAATGGCAGGCAGATCAGGAGGTTGGCGTCTGGCTCGAGGGCGACGAGAAATACAATCCAGAGCCCGACATCACCGTGATCGATACCGCGATTGCTGCCGGCCAGATCTACGTCGAGCGGTTCTATTTCGTTGCCGAGGTGCTGTCGCCGAGCGACAAGCAGGAGGTTCTCGAGGCGAAGCTCGCCTACTATCAGAAGCACGAGCACAACCGCGCCGTGCTCTTCGTCCGCCAGGATCTCCTGGAAGCAGACCTCCATGCGCGGGACCGCACGACCTGGTCGAAGCGCGAATTCAGGGCCGCCGACCAGATGATCGACATTCCCGGGATTGGGCCGATCGGCCGCCTGGGCGAGCTCTACCGCTTCACCCCGTTCGATCCTTACGGGGGGCGATGATCATTCCGAGCCGCGGCGCGCGTTCATCCAGGACAACGCGCTCACTGGCGCCAACCTGGACCTATGATGCTTTTTGAGAGCCGGGCATGATCGTTCGCGCGTCGAAAGCGTTGCTCGTTCTCTGGATCGGCCTCTTTGCGCTGCTGGTCGGCGCCGACAACATAATCGACTACGGTACCAATTTCGAGTTCGTGCGCCACGTCATGCCCTGGACACGACCTTTCCCGGCAACAGGCTGATGTGGCGCGCGATCACGAGCGAGGGGGCCCATCACGCGGCCTATGCGGCGATCATCGCCGCCGAGCTTGTAGTTGGCGTGCTGTGCACGGCGGGCGCCGTGCGGCTATTTCAAAGTCGTCGCGCGCCCGCTCGCGCCTTCAACGGAACCAAAGGGCTCGCCATTGCCGGGCTCGTCTCCGGCTTCGGCCTCTGGTTTTTCGGCTTTCTTACGGTTGGTGGCGAGTGGTTCCAGATGTGGCAGTCTCAGACCTGGAACGGCCAGGAGGCCGCGTTCCGGATCATTGCGTCGATCGGCCTCGTGCTGATCTTTGTCGCC
>DATETZ010000032.1:0-31864 GCA_035283385.1 Hyphomicrobiaceae bacterium | reverse complement strand
CGCGATCGACCCGAGCCGCCCGTTCCTCGAGATCTTCTACGACGATCCGGCGGTCGTGCCGACGGAGAAGCGCACGATCGACGTCTGTGTGCCGGTGATCATCGCAGCGCGCCAGAACGGCAAGACCGCGGCCTAAAGCCTCATCCAGTTGGCTCGACCCGGCCCGCTCTGGGCAAGCGACAATGGCTCGAGCCGGCGCCCGGCTTCGGTCTCGACTGCGCCGCCGGGCCTTATACCGCCCCTATATTCGTTGCAGCCGATCCGGCCTATAGTCCATCTCGATGATGCGCGCATGACCCGGATCGACGACACCCGCACGCCTCGAGCCGTTCGCATCGCAATCCTGACGATGTCGGACACGCGCACGCGCGCCGAGGACACGTCGGGCGACGCGCTGGCCCGGATGATCGCGGAGGCGGGCCACGAGGTTGCCGGGCGCGCGCTGGTCAAGGACGATGTCGGGCAAATCCGCAGCATCGTCGAGGGCTGGATCGCCGATCCCGAGATCGATGTCGTCATCACCACCGGGGGCACGGGATTTACCGGCCGCGATGTGACGCCCGAAGCCATAAAGCCGCTGTTCGAGAAGCACATCGAGGGCTTCGCGATCTTGTTCCACATGCTGTCGTTTCAAAAGGTCGGGACCTCGACGATCCAATCCCGGGCCTGCGCCGGCGTCGCGCGAGGGACCTATATTTTCTGCCTCCCGGGCTCGCCCGGCGCGTGCAAGGACGCCTGGAACGGCATCTTGAAGGCGCAGCTCGATGCCCGCCACAAGCCCTGCAACTTCGTCGAGATCATGCCGCGGCTCATGGAGCACCTGCCCAAGGCGACCTGAGACGAGAGTGAGCGTCCGGCGCGAGCTCATGCTCCGAACGCAAGCGGCAACACGCGCCGCCCGTGCGCGCCGGCGAAGCGCTCGAGATCGCCTTCGTCGTCGAGGTCGGCGAGCGCGGCGACGAAGGCGACTCTCAGCCCCCTAAGATTGCGGAGCGTATCGGCGAGCGTCTCGGGCGCCGACCATCTGACGGCCCCGAACGCGCGCGCGACGCGCGGGCTGCGCCTGAGCCCAACGAGCCAGTATCCGCCGTCGGGAGACGGACCCACCACAGCATCGTGCGAGCCGAGCTTGGCGAAGGCGGCCCGCACATGCCCGGGCCGGATGCCGGGAACGTCGGTGCCGATGATAACCACCGGTCCCGGCGGCAAGCGGTCCATGACGCGCTGCATGCGCCGGCCGAGATCGCCGCCGCCTTGCGCCAGCCGTTCGAAGCGGGCGGGCCACGCCGAGCTTCGCCTACTGGTGTCCGGTGCAACCGCCAGGATCGTCAGCCAGGCCGTGGCGCCGCCGAGCCGGGCGAGCACGGCCGAAGTCGTGTGCCTGTACACGGCGGCGGCGTGCACGGCGCCGATCGTGCGGGCGAGCCGCGTCTTGACGCGCCCGGCCGCCGGCACCTTGACCATGAGCACGAGACGGCGCGCGAAGGGAGCGCGTTTGCCGGTCCGCCGCGTCATGAAACTGCGCGGCGCGGGGCGTAAAGGCGGGCAATGCGCTCCGCGGGAACCCTGCACAGATAGAGCATGAGGCAAGCCTGGTTAACCAGCACGCGGCGCACATAGCCGTCCTTGCGGTAGCGAGCGGCGCTGGTCAGCGCGCGCGAGCGCAACGCGACGAGGCGCCGCCGGCCGAGCCGGCGCACGATGTCGACGTCCTCCATAACCGGGAGCGCCGCATAGCCGCCGATCTGGTCGTAGAGGCGGCGCGGGATCAGCAATCCCTGATCGCCGTACGGCAGCTTGAGGACGGCCGTTCGCAACAGGACGCCGGTCTCGAGCGCCCGCGGGGCAAGCCCGACATCGTCGAGCGTGAAGCGGAAGACGGCCGCAGTGAGCCCCCTCTGGCCGCAGTCCACGCGCTCGATGAGCTGCGCCGCCTCGCGCTCCCAGCCGCGCTCGAGCTCCGTGTCGGCATGCAGGAACAGGAGCCACGGAAAGCGCGCTCGGCCCGCTCCGGCCCTGAGCTGCAGGCCGCGGCCCCGGCCGGCCCGGAGGATATCGGCGCCCGCCGCGTCGGCGATCTCGAGCGTGCGGTCGGCCGACCCCCCATCGACGACGACGACCTCGCGCACGAGCCCCTCGACGGCCGCCGGCACCAGCGCCGCGAGCGTGCGGCCGAGCCCGGCCTCGGCATCGAGCGTCGGAATGACGACGGAAATCATGAGCCTCTGTGGCATGGGCCGGGCCCCGGCAACAAGAGACAGGCCGTCTCCCATCGGGAGAGAAAGCGGTGCTAATGAAAAAAATGTTCTTTATTTGTTCTAACGCTCGGGCTACGCTCCCTCCGGCCATGCAAGATCGCGATCACCAGGAGCCTTCGACCCGCCTTGTCGCCGCCGGACGGCGGCGGGGACGCGGGGCACGCTCGAACCGATCGGGACGGTTCGAAGGCGTGCGGCGCTCCGAGTTCGACGACGGATGGGAGGGCGCGGGCGAGCTCGAGGCGCTCAAGACAGAGGTGCGCGAGGAGCCGGCGCGCTCGATCATCACCAGGAACGACAGCCCGGATATCTCGTTCGACCAATCGATCAATCCCTATCGGGGCTGCGAGCATGGCTGCATCTACTGCTATGCGCGCCCGACCCACTGCTATCTCGGGCACTCGGCGGGCCTCGACTTCGAGACCAAGCTTTACGCGAAGACGAACGCCCCCGAGCTGCTCGAACGGGAGCTCGCCAACCCGCATTATCAGCCCAAGCTGATCGCGCTCGGGACCAATACCGATCCCTATCAGCCGATCGAGCGCGAGCGGGGCATCACGCGGCGCATCCTTAAGGTGCTCGCGCGCGCAAGCCACCCTGTCGGCATCGTCACCAAGTCGGCCCTCGTCGTGCGCGACATCGACATCCTCGCGCCGATGGCCGAGCGCGGCCTGGCCAAGGTCGCGCTCTCGGTGACGACGCTCGACCGGCGTCTCGCACGTGCCATGGAGCCGCGCGCCGCGAGCCCGGGAAAGCGGCTCGAGGCGATCCGCCTGTTGAGCGAGGCCGGGATCCCGGCCTCGGTGATGGTGGCGCCGATCGTGCCCGCGCTCAACGACAGCGAGATCGAGCGCATCCTCGAGGCCGCACGCGACGCCGGCGCGCGTGGGGCGGGCTATGTGCTGCTGCGCCTGCCGCTCGAGCTCAAGGAGCTGTTCCGCGAATGGCTCGAGACGGAGTTCCCCGGCCGCGCCTCGCATGTGATCAATGTGCTCCGGTCCATGCACGGGGGGCGCGATTATGTGGCCGAGTTCGGCGTCCGCCAGCGCGGGACCGGCCCTTACGCCGAGCAAATTTCGGCGCGCTTCCGCTTGGCGGCGAAGCGGCTCGGCCTCAACGAGCGCCGCCAGCCCTTGCGCACCGACCTCTTCGAAAGACCCGTGTTGAGAGGGCAACAGATGAGCCTGCTCTAAAAAACCGCGGGGGACGAGCCGCAGCTTGCCTTTACATCGCCGTCCAATCCCTCGACGCTCGGCTCATGCGGATGGCCGAGTCGCGGATCATGCCGACGTTCGATCTCGAGGCCGCGGAGCTCGAGCTTCGCGGCGGCCCGGTCGCCGGCGTCGACGAGGCGGGCCGGGGGCCGTGGGCGGGCCCCGTCGTCGCCGCCGCCGTCGTTCTCGATCCCGGCCGCATTCCGCCCGGCATCGACGATTCAAAGGCTCTCGACGCGGACGCCCGCGAGCGTCTTTACGGCCAGATCGCCGCGGCCGCGCTTGCGATCGGCGTCGGCATCGGCGACGTCGAGCGCATTGATCGCGACAACATCCTTGCCGCAACCATGTGGGCGATGGCGCGCGCCGTGGGCGAGCTCGAGCTCAAGCCCAAGCTCGCGATCGTCGACGGCAACCGCGCGCCCCGTCTTTCCTGCCCGGTCCGCACCATCGTCAAAGGCGACGCCAAGTGCCTCTCGATCGCCGCCGCCTCGATCGTCGCCAAGGTGACCCGCGACCGGCTGATGATTGCGCTCGGCCGCGAGCTGCCGGGCTACGGCTTCGAGCGCCACAAGGGCTACGGGACGCGCGAGCATCAGGACGCACTGCGCCGCTTGGGCGTGACGCCCCACCACCGCCGCTCGTTCCGCCAGATCCAGCTGGCACTCGGCCTGACGGACGCTTGAGGGCGCACTCGAGCGCATCCGGCTCCTACGATGTGGCCGGACCGCGCGGCGGCCTGCGGCTGCCAAGTCCTTGCCGATCCGGCAGGTAGCACTGAAGCGCCTCCCGGCTCGCGCTCCGGCTCGTCTTTCGGGTGCCGCATTGGCGTGTAGAGTGCTTCACGCAAGAACGAGCGGGGTGCATCGCGACCGAAGCGCGTTTACGGATTTTTAACCGTCTCGGGTTTACATATTGTTAACCGAGTAGGTGTTGCGTAGCCGCGTTGGGTTAGTCATGGATCCCTGGCACTTGTGTGAAGTAACGGAAAGTTGCGTCCTATGGTTGTGCGTCGTCGTGCGGGCCCGGCTCGTGCCGGCAATCGCGTCCTGGTTGGTGATTGTCTCAACCAGCTCGCTCGCATTCCTTGTGGCACAATAGACCTCGTCTTCGCCGACCCCCCCTACAACCTGCAGCTCGAGGGCGAGCTGCTTCGCCCCAACAACACGCGCGTCGATGGCGTCGACGACGCGTGGGACAAGTTTTCGAGCTTTGCCGAGTACGACCGCTTCTCGCGCGCCTGGCTCGGCGAGTGCCGCCGCGTCTTGAAGCCGGACGGCGCGATGTGGGTCATCGGCTCCTATCACAACGTGTTCCGGCTCGGCGCCCAGCTGCAGGATCTCGGCTTCTGGATCCTGAATGACGTCGTCTGGCGCAAGGTCAATCCGATGCCCAATTTCCGCGGCCGGCGCCTCACCAATGCGCACGAGACCTTGATCTGGGCCGCGCACGACCAGAAGTCCCGCTACACCTTCAATTACGAGAGCCTGAAGGCGTCGAACGACGACGTGCAGATGCGCTCGGACTGGCTGTTCCCGATCTGCGCCGGCCCCGAGCGCTTGAAGGACGCGGGCGGGCGCAAGGCGCACCCGACGCAGAAGCCGGAAGCCCTTCTCCATCGCATCCTTCTGGCCTCGACCAATCCGGGAGACCTCGTGCTCGACCCGTTCTTCGGCACCGGCACGACCGGCGCCGCGGCAAAGCGCCTGGGACGCCGATGGATCGGAATCGAGCGCGACCCCGGCTATGCGCGCGCGGCCGAGGAGCGCATCGCCAAGGTCAAGCCGCTGGGCGCGAGCGCGCTCGATACGCTGCGTTCGAAACGAGCCGAGCCCAGGGTGCCGTTCGGCACCATCATCGAGCTCGGAATCCTCGCGCCCGGCTCGCCGCTTTACGACGAGCGCCGCCGCATCCGCGCCGAGGTCAAGGCCGACGGCACGCTCGCCGTTCCCGGGAGCCAAGGCTCGATCCACCGCCTGGGCGCCATCGTCCAGGGCAAGACGGCCTGCAACGGCTGGACGTTCTGGCATTTCGAGGCCGGAGGGAAGCTGAGGCCGATCGATCTTTTGCGCGAGCGCGCCAAGGTCGAGCTCGGCCTCGCGCCCGCCCATCTCATCGCCGCCGAATGAGTCTGTTAAGGAGCGATTGTGTTGCGTCAACGAGTTGGTCATGCGTGAGCTGGGTATCGGCATCGCTGCGATCCTTGCGCTGATGATAGGCGTTGGCGCGCTCGATCGCGGCCCCGACGCTCACGATATTGCATTGGCCCCGCGCCCGCCGAACCCAGCCCGGTTCGGCAGCGACGAGAACCCGTCCTGGGGCCCGGCATTCGATATGATTGCCCTCATCTACCTGACCGAGGCGAGGGAGGATCGGCATCATCTCCCGAGCTTGAAGCAGCGCCTCGATGAGGCGCTCGAGGCAATGGACACCCGGACCAACCGGACCGACGAGGTGCGCGGGCGCGTGATGCCTGGCTGGGGCAACCGGCACTACAGCGCCGGCCTGCGTCATGCCTGGATGGTGCATGCCGCCATCCTCGCTAGACCGATGGTCGAGTTCGCGCGTTTGGCGAGGCTCGATCCGCACGCCGCCCCCGAGCTCACTGCGGCCGCCGGCCGCTATCTCGATACGGCGCAAGCGATCGTCGAGGCCTATGCCCGGGACGCCCGCTGGGACGGCGAGCATCTCTATTACGTATTCCCCGAGGAATGGCGCTCGGTCGACTGCGAGGCCGCGCGCGACGTGAAGAAATGCATGCACTACCGCTCGCTCGCCGGCACGCCGCTGCCCTTCAACATGATTCATGCCATGGGCACGCTGATGCTCGCCCTCCGGGCGGCCGATCCGGCGCGGTTCGATTTCAGGCGCGAGATCATCGGCATGGCGAAGCACTTCAGGGCCCATCTCGCCCTCGTGGGATGCGAACGGATCGGCTGCCCCTATGGGCCCCAGCGCTTCTATACCTGGCGCTATCTCATAGGCGGCCGAAAGGAGGACGTGAGCCATGCCGGGCAAAGCATCGGATTTGTGACCGGTGTGGTCGAGACCGGACTCGGAATCTTCGGGCGCGAGGATCTGCGCCGCTTTGCCAATACCTTCCTCGTGGCGGTCACCAAGGGAGCCGATCTCGCCAGCCTCGATGCCGTGAACGGCATCGCCTACCATGTGGACGGCAGCGGCAAGGTCGAATCCCAGCACAAGACCGCCTGCATCCGGTGGCTGCCTCTTGCCGCGACCGAGCCCAGGATCGCGCGCCTGTGCGAGGCGATCTATCACGCCAATCGCCTGACGCGCGGCGTGCGGGCAAAGGCCTACTTCGGACGCTTCGTGCCCGAGCCTGCCGGCGCCGCGAGCTGATAGCGCTCCGGGCGCCGCCGAAGCCCTGACCACCCTCGCTGCTTCTTGAGCGCGTGCGCGAATGACGAAGGCCAGCGCGGCGGCCCGTTAGACACGAGCCGATGCACGCCATCGTTACCCTTCGACGCAAAAGCCATGCTAGTCTTGCGATTATGAGCGAGTGCATCGACCGATCCGCGCAAGATGAAGCAAGGCTTCACCTTTTTCGAAGGAAGGAGAAGGGGCATGTTCCTCGACTACTTCGCGCTCTTCCTGTTGATCTTCATTGTGCTGGTGCTCTTTTACGGGATCATCGCCGTCCACGACATTCCCTATGAGATTGCCAAGCATCGCAATCATCCCCACCAGGACGCCATCCATATCGGGGGGTGGATCAGCCTTTTCACACTGCACGCGATTTGGCCCTTTCTCTGGATTTGGGCGACCCTCTACCGGCCGGAGCGGGGGTACGGCTTCGGCGGCGATGCAGGCGCGACACAGCGCTTCGAGGCGGCCATTGCTGGTTTAGAGACGCGCGTCGGCCAGCTCGAGGCTCAGATGACGAGCGGTCGGGCGACGAACAAGAAGTCGCTAAGCGGACCGACATCCGGCACCAAGACCCCCACTTGAGCCAGAGGATCGCACAATGGACCTGCTGCTCATCCTCACGTACGGCGCGCTATGCTATGCGGCCTTCCAATTTTTCAAGATCCCTGCGAACAAATGGACCATTCCAACCGCCATACTCGGCGGCGTTTTTATGATCGGCTTCATCCTGCTGTTCATGAACTACAATCACCCATATTCGAAGCTCGGCCGAATCTATTTCGTTACGACGCCGATCGTGCCGGAGGTCCAGGGCCGCGTGATCGAGGTGCCGGTGAAACCGAACACGCCACTCAGGCAAGGTGACGTGCTGTTCAAGATCGACCCGACCGTCTATGTGGCCGCCGTTGCACAAAAGCGCGCCGCTCTCGCAGAGGCCGAGCAGAACGTGCCGAAGCTTGCGGCCGCGCTCGAGGCCGCGGAGGGCAAGGTGCAGGAGGTCACCGCCGAGCGCGATCGCGCCAAGAAGCAGCACGAGCGCTACGAAGAGGCGAACAGGGGTCCCGTGAAACCGTTCTCGGAGGCTCAGGTCGAGCAGCGCCTCCAGCTCTATCTCGCCAAGGACGCAGAGCTCTCCTCAGCGCTGGCGAATGCGCGCCAGGCCAAGATCGCCTATGAGTCACAGATCGAGGGGGAGCACACGACGGTGGCGCAATTGCGCGCCCAGCTCGAGCAAGCTGAATACAACCTGGCGCAGACTATCGTTCGCGCGCCGACCGACGGCTTCGTCACGCAGCTTCTGTTGCGCCCCGGGATGATGACCGTTCCGATGCCCTTGAGGCCGGTCATGGTTTTTGTGCATTCGGAGCAGAACGTCTTGGCCGCCGGTTTCCTGCAGAATTACCTGCAGCGCATCAAGCCGGGGTACGAGGCCGAGGTGTTGTATGATGCGCTTCCCGGCCGCGTGTTCCAAGCGAAGGTGGGCACGGTTCTCGACGTTATTGCAAACGGCCAGCTGCAGGCCTCCGGATCCCTGATCGACCCGGGATCGCGCGCCGAGCCGGGCTACGCGACTGTCCGCATAGAAGTGCTCGATGACACTTCGGGCTTTGAGTTGCCGCCAGGCAGCACCGCCGAGGTGGCCGTCTACAGCGATCACTGGCATATGCTGGCCATCATCCGGAAGATTCTGCTGCGCATGAAGAGCTGGCAGAACTTCGTCTTCCACTGAGCAGGGCAACGGCCGTAGCATGCCCGCGAAAGCGCACGGCAGGCTTTGGCACCGAACGCCGCCGAAGGCCCGGGCGCTCTCACTGCTCCTTGAGCGCGTGCGCGACAATCTTGCGCATGACGGAGGGAAGTGCGGCCGAGGCGAGCTCGCGCCGCGCGACCCAGCGGCAGCGCTCGGGCTCGGCCCAGAAGGTCAGCGCCGCATCAGGGGCCACGATGGCGCGGAACACCATCAGCTCGAGCCGGAAATGGGTAAACGTGTGGCTGACCGCGCCCGGCACCGGCCACCAGTCGCCGCGCACCGGGGCCGCGCCGAGCGCGAGGTCGGCCGACAGCCACTCGTCCGCCCACTCCGTCGAGGGCACCTCGAGCATGCCGCCCAAGAGCCCCGCCCCGGGCCGCTTGCGAAGCAGAACGTAGCCGTCCTCGCGCAGCACCAGGAACGCGATGCCGTAGCGCGTCGGCCGCTGCATCCTCTCGAGCCGCAGCGGCAGCTCGCCCTCGATCCCCTTGGCGTGGGCGTGGCAGTCCTGCTGCAGCGGACACATGAGGCACGAGGGGCGTCTGGCCGAGCAGATCGTGGCGCCCAAGTCCATCATCGCCTGGGCGAAATCGCCGGCCCGGTCGGGCGGCGTCAGCGTCGCGGCGAGCCGGCGCAGTTCTTTCCTCGCCGCGGGCAGCGGCCGCTTGACCGCGAACAGGCGCGCGACGACGCGCTCCACGTTGCCGTCGACCGGGGTCGCGGGCTCCCCGAACGCGATCGCCGCGATCGCCGCCGCCGTGTAGGGCCCGATGCCCGGAAGCTCGCGAAGCTCGGCCTCGGTGCGCGGAAAGCTGCCGTCGGGGCGCGCGGCAACGGCGCGAGCGCACTTTATGAGATTGCGGGCGCGCGAGTAGTAGCCGAGCCCGGCCCACATCGCGAGCACCTCCTCGGGATCGGCGGCGGCCAGCTTCTTGAAGCTCGGCCAGCGGGCGAGGAAGCGCTCGTAATAGGGGATCGCGGCCTTGACGGTCGTCTGCTGCAGCATGATCTCGCTGAGCCAGACCTTGTAGGGGTCCGGGCGCCGGCCGCGCCGCGCGCGCCAGGGCAGGTCGCGGCGCTCGCCGTCGTACCAGTCGAGGAGCGCCGCCACCGTGTCCGGGCCGGCCGGCCGGAGCGGCAGTTGCTTTCGCGCCACAGCTCTCACCTGCTCCCCCTTCGCGCCGCCGCGAATCAGTCGAGAAGATGTTAGGCGTCGGCAGCGATTCTGAACATCGAGGCAACCGGCCGTGACGGGGAAGCACACAGGAAAGCTCGCGGACGCGCCGCGCCGCGGATGGCGCCCAGCCGCGCATGTCGCGCGCGCGGTCAGCTTTCAACCGCGCCGGCCCGCCTATCTGCCGGCCAAGGCCGTCGGCAGCTTCGTGCCCAAGCTCACGCGCAAGGCGTTCCAGAAGTATGGCTTTTCCGCCGCGACGCTGGTCACCGACTGGGCCCAGATCGCGGGCGCCGACCTCGCCGGCATCGCGCTCCCCGAGCGCCTCAAGTGGCCGCGCGGCGTCGAGGCCTATGGCGAGGTCGAGGAGGGTGCGCAAGGCCGCCCCGGCGCGACGCTCATGCTCCGGGTCGACCCGGCGCGGGCGCTCGATGTCGAGTACCGCAGCCGGCAGATCATCGAGCGGATCAACGCCTATTTCGGCTACCGGGCGGTGGCGGAGCTGCGCCTCCTGCAGGCGCCGCTCGACCAACCCGGCAAGGTCCCTCCGCTGCCGGCCCCCGAGATCCCGGCGAGCGCCGGCGATCCGCTCGCCCGCGCGCTCGCCCGCCTGAAAGCCGGCGTTATGGGCCAGGCCGGGGGCCCGCCGCGCACGGCCTGAGGATCGAGGGGTCATCCTCCTCCCCGGGGCGCCATTCAATTGCCGTTCGGGCCATATTTGTCTTACTCCAGCGGGCCACCCATGTTATCCGGCGGGCCGAAACGGCTCGCACCCCGGCCACCCCGGGGGCCGTCTCGCCGGCGTCATAGCGCCGGAGCGCGGGGCGATCCCCAGGCACTGTCACAGGAGTTCGACTGATGGACTTCAAGAGCCGGCTGAGCACCGAACTGGACCGCCGGGTGCTGCTTGCGGCCGCCGGTCTCGCGCTCGCCGCGACAACCGTCTCGCTCGCGCCCACCAGCGGCCTCGCTCAGAAGCGCCCGGCGGAGGTGCCGGTGGACGATCTGATGAAGGCAGACGGGCTTGCGGAGCTCGCGCTCGGCCCCGCCGACGCCAAGGTGACGATCGTGGAGTATGCCTCCATGACGTGCGGGCACTGCATGAACTTCCATACCAAGGTCCTCCCCGACCTCAAGACCAAATACATCGACGCGGGCAAGGTGCGCCTCGTGTTCCGCGAGTTCCCGCTCGACCCGCGCGCGTTCGCCGCCTCGATGCTCGCGCGCTGCGTCAGCGACGACAAGAGCTTTGCGTTGATCGATGCGCTCTTTCACACGCAGGCCGACTGGGCGTTCGTCAAGGCGAACCCGACGCCCAAGCTGTTCGAGGTCGCCAAGCAGGCGGGCTTCACGCAGGAGAGCTTCGACAAGTGCCTGACCGATCAGGCGCTGCTCGACAAGCTGACCGCGCGCCACACCCGCGCCGCGGAGATTTTCGGCGTCAGCTCCACGCCCACGTTCTTCATCAACGGCAGGCGCTTTCAGGCGGCGCCGACGATCGAGGAGTTCGCCAAGGCGATCGATCCACTCCTGGCGCAGGGCTGAGGGCGGGAACGGGAGGAGCGCGCGGCGTGGGACGCTTCGAGAGCGCAGTCGTGTTGGCCGCGATCGGCGCGGCGCTTTCAGGCTGCGCCGGAGACCCTCCCTCGCTCTCGGGCCTCGCAAGCGGCGTCTCGAGCGACACCATCGCGGCGGGCTCCGCGTTCCCGGATAACGCGACCGGCCCGGGCAGCGCCGATCGCGGCTTCAACCCTTACGGCGAGGCGGCGCTGACGCCTCCCGGCGGGCGCGAGGTGATCGAAAGCCCGACGCTGGCCGACGTGGAGCTCACGGGCGCGCTGCCCGAGATGGCGCTCGGCCGCGCGGATGCCCCGGTCACGATCGTCCAGTACGCCTCGCTCACCTGCCCGCACTGCCGCCGCTTCCACCTCGAGACGTTTCCCGAGCTCAAGCGCGCCTACATCGACGCCGGCAAGGTGCGCTACGTGCTGCGCGAGTTCCCGATCGGCAAGACCTCGGGCAACGCCACCATCGCGCTCCGGTGCGCGGCGCCGCAAAAGTACTTTGATCTCTACGGCAAGTTCCTGACCCAGCAGGCGTCCTGGGTCTCGCAGGAGGTTCGGCTCGACGCCATTTTCGCGGTCGCCAAGCAGGTGGGGATGACACGGGCCGAGTTCGACGGCTGCTTGCAGAATCAGGGCATGATCGAGGCCTTGAAGTGGGTCAAGGAGCGCGGGCGCAAGCTGGGTGTCATCGGAACGCCAAACTTTTTCGTTCAAGGCAAGCTCGTCAAGAGCACGCTGACAATCGCGCAGATCCGCGAGCTGGTCGACCCGCTGCTCGCCGGGCGGGCAGCCGCGCAGCAGTAGTGTGAACCCAAGGGGCCGCTGTCCTGCACGTCCTGGCCCGCCCTCATGCGGAGCATGTCTTCGACATGACAGGCGGCCATGACGAGGCCAGCGGCACAGGCACGGGACAGACGCATATGAGGATCGGCCGTCTCCGGCTCGTGGGCTTCAAATCGTTCGTCGAGCCGACCGAGCTTCTGATCGAGCCCGGGCTCACCGGCGTGGTCGGCCCCAACGGGTGCGGCAAATCGAACCTCCTGGAGGCCCTGCGCTGGGTCATGGGCGAGACCTCGCACAAGAGCATGCGCGCGGTCGCCATGGACGACGTGATCTTCTCCGGCACCAACGTGCGGCCGGCCCGCAACAGCGCGGAGGTCACGATCTTCATCGACAACGCCGAGCGCCAGGCGCCGGCCGAGTTCAACGACCAGGACGTGATCGAGATTGCGCGGCGCATCGAGCGCGAGGCGGGCTCGGCCTACCGCATCAACGGCAACGAGGCGCGCGCGCGCGACGTGAAGATTCTGTTCGAGGACGCCGCGACCGGCGCGCGCTCGCCAGCCCTCGTGCGCCAGGGCCAGATCGCCGAGATCGTCAACGCCAAGCCCGAGCAGCGCCGCCGCGTGCTCGAGGACGCGGCCGGCATCGCCGGCCTCCACAGCCGCCGCCACGAGGCGGAGCTGCGCTTGAGGGCGGCCGAGAACAACATCGTGCGCCTCACCGACATCATGGGCCAGCTCAATACCCAGATTGAGACCTTGAAGCGGCAGGCGCGCCAGGCGCGGCGCTACAAGGAGATCTCGGGTGAGATCCGCAAGGCCGAGGCGCTCACCTCCTATCTCTCGTGGGCGGAGGCGCAGGCGCTCGTCGAGGCCGAGGAGACCAGTCTCACCGACGCGCTCGCCAAGCTCGGGCTCGCCACCGAGGCCGAGGCCAAGGCCCTGCGCGAAGAGTCTCGGCTCGCGGAGGCCTTGCAACCCCTGCGCGAGCAGGAGGCGGCGCGCGGAGCCGCACTCGGCCGCCTCAAAATCGAGGCCGAGAACATCGAGCGCGAGGCGGCGCGGGCGGCCGAGCGCGAGCACGAGCTCAAGACCTTCGCCGAGCAGCTCGAGAGGGACATCTTCCGCGAAAAGGACCTTGTCGCCGAATCCAGCGAGATCCTCGGCGGCCTCGACGGCGAGATGGCGTCGCTCTCCGAAGCCGAGGCGCGAGCGGACGCCGCCGAGGGCGCCGCCCGCGCCGGCCTCGACCAGGCGGGGGCGCTTCTCGCGACAGCCGAAGCGCGCCTCGCCGAGCTCACCGACGCGATGGCCGAAGCCCGCGCGAAGCGCCGAAGCCTCGAGGCGTCCGAGGCCGAGCGTAAGGAAGCGATCGCCAAGGTCGAGCGCCAGCTTCTGGCGCTCGGCGCTCAAGCGCGCGATGTCGCCGGTCGCGCCCCCGACGCAGTGAAGCTTGCCGCCATTACCGAGGAGGGCCAACGGCTCGCACGCGAGGGCGCGGAAATCGAGGACCAGGCGCTCGCGGCCGAGGAGCGAGCGCACGCGCTCGCGGCCGGCGCCAAGACGGCGAACGAGGCGGCCGCCAAGGCGCGGCTCGTCGCGAGCGCGCTGACGGCCGAGCGGACGACGCTTCTGAAGCTCGTGGCACCGTCCCGCGATGACGGCTTGCCGCCGGTCCTCGAGGCCATGCGCGTCGCGCCGGGCTACGAGGCAGCCCTCATCGCCGCCCTCGGCGACGACCTCGAGGCCCCGACCGCCGAGGCGGCGCCCGTCCATTGGCGCCGTCTCGACGTCCCCTCGGCCGACGGCGCGCTGCCGGTCGATGCCGAGCCTCTGGGCCTCCACGTCGAGGCCCCGCCCGAGCTCGCCCGCCGCTTGAAGCAGATCGGCATTGTCGCGCGCGAAGTGGGCCCGCGGTTGCAGCCGCACCTGAAGCCGGGCCAGCGACTGGTCAGCCTCGAGGGCGACCTGTGGCGGTGGGATGGATTCGCCGCCGCGGCCGGCGGCGCCACTCCCGCCGCCCAGCGGCTCGCGGAAAGCAACCGCCTCTCCGACTTGCGGGCGCAGGAAGAGCAGGCGCGCGAGGCTGCCGATCGTTCGGACGCCGCCGCAGCCCGTGCCGCCGCCGCCCATGCCGAGGCCGAAGCCCAGGAGCGGCACTTGCGCCAGCGCGGGCGCCAGGCGCAAGCCAAGCTTGCCGAAACGCGCCAGGCGCTGACCGCGATCGAGCGGGCAGCACGCGAGACCGAGAGCCGGCTGGCGGCGATCGCCGGCGCGAAAGCAGCCGCCGAGGCCGAGCTTGTCGAGGCCGGCGCACGCCACGCCGAGAGCACCCGCGCACGCGCGGCTTTCGACGCCGACATGGGGCTGGAGCCTCGCCTTGCCGAGGCCCAGGCCGAGGCCGCGCTGCGCCGTACCGCGGCGTCCGACGCCCGGGCGCACCTGGCAACAATCGAGCGCGAGCGCGAGATGCGCAGCGAGCGGCTGGCGGGGACGCGCGCCGAGCGCGAGCGGTGGGCGGCGCGCCTCGAGGGGGCCGGCCAGCAGATCGCGACCCTCGAGGAACGCCTCGAACGGACTCTCGGCGAGCTCGAGACGGTGGCCGGCCTGCCCGCTGTCATCGGCGAGAAGCGTCAAAGACTGATGTCCGATCTAGCGAAGGCCGAGGCCGAGCGCCAGGCTGCGGCCGACAAGCTCGTGGCCGCCGACACGGCCGTGCGCTCGGCGGTCCAGGCGCTGCGCGCCGCCCAGAACGCGGTCTCGAGCGAGCGCGAGGCGCGCGCCCGCACCGAGGCGAGGCTCGAGGGCGCCCGCGCGCGGCGGCAGGAGGAGGCACGGCGCATCCGCGAAGCCTTCGCCGTGGCGCCCGAGCACTGTCTCGAGCTCGCCGGGGTGGCGCAAGGCTCGCAGCCCCCCGCCCTCGCCGAGGTCGACCGTCATCTGCAACGTCTCAAGGCCGACCGCGAGCGGCTGGGCGGCGTCAATCTCGAGGCGGACGAGGAGCTCAACGTTCTTCTCGAGCAAGTCTCGTCGATGGAAACCGAGCGCTCCGACGTCGAGCAGGCGATTGCCAAGCTGCGCGGCGCCATCGGCCAGCTCAACCGCGAGGGCAAGAAGCGGCTCGACGACGCGTTCACGACGGTCAACGGCCATTTCCAGCGGCTGTTCACGACGCTGTTCGGCGGCGGCGAAGCCCGTCTCGAGATCATCGAGGCCGAGGACCCGCTCGAAGGCGGATTGGAAATCGTCGCCAAGCCGCCCGGCAAGAGGCCGGTGACGCTGTCTCTGCTCTCCGGCGGCGAGCAGTCGCTGACCGCGCTCGCGCTCATTTTTGCCGTGTTCCTGACCAATCCGTCGCCGATCTGCGTCTTGGACGAGGTCGATGCGCCGCTCGATGACGCCAACGTCGACCGCTTCTGCACGCTCATGGAAAAGATGGCGGAGGACACCTCGACGCGCTTCCTCGTCATCACGCACCACCCCATGACGATGGCGCGCATGAACCGGCTGTTCGGAGTGACCATGGCCGAGAAGGGCGTCTCCCAGCTCGTCTCCGTCGACCTCGAGACCGCCCAGCGCTTCCGCGAGGCGGTGTGACGGAGGCAATAGGCAGTAGGCAGTCGGCAGTCGGCAGTCGGGTCGATCAACGTCCCTATTACCTATTGCCCATTGCCAGTTGCCTGCTGCCCACCGTTTCCCATGCGCGTTTTCGCCCTACCCCCGGACTTTCGAAACCCATGGCGTTTGCTTGACACCGCTCCGGGGCTCTCACTATGGTTCGCGCCGTCGATAACCCGGCCGTTTCAAGCCCACTCGAACCACTGGGCCGCCAACCCATGTCACCGGCAGGTCAGTCGCCGCCAGCCAAGGACGCCGAGCCAGGACGTGGTCAGCTCAGCCCCGAGGAGCGGGAGGCGTTGAGAAAGCGCGCTGACAGCCTCGGCGCGCGTCTCGACAAGGTCAAGGTCATGCGAGGCCCTCCGCCAGACGAGAGGGCGCGAGGCGCGGCGTTCGGGCAAGCCACCAAGATCGCCGTCGAGCTGGTCGTCGGCGTGGCCATCGGCGGGATTATCGGCAGGGTGCTCGATTCCCAGCTCGGCACGGGGCCCTGGCTGTTGATCGTGTTTCTGGTCCTAGGCTTCGCCGCCGGGCTCTCGAATGTCATCCGCACGGCGCGGCGGATGCAGGCCGAGGCCGAGCCTTTGCAGCGGGCGGCGAGGCCGGTTCAAGACGACGAGGACGACTAGGGGGACGAATTGGCTCAGACAGCAGCCGGCCATGCCGCCGAAGCGCATGGCCCCATGCATCAATTCGAGATCAAGCGCCTCCTGCCGCTCGAGGTCCTGGGGCTCGACGCGTCGTTCACCAACGCCTCGCTGTTCATGCTGATCGCGCTCGTCTCGATTTCGGCGTTCCTCATTCTGTCGATGCAGCGCCGCTCGCTGGTGCCGACCCGCTTGCAGTCGGTCGCCGAACTCGCCTACGAGTACATCGCCAACATGGTGCGAGGCAGCGCCGGCGAGGAGGGAATGAGGTATTTTCCTTGGATCTTCACGATCTTCGTCTTCATCCTGACGCTCAACATGCTCGGCATGATCCCGGGCTCGTTCACGGTGACGAGCCACATCATCGTGACCTTTGCTCTCGCGGGGATGGTGTTCATCACCGTCACGCTGATCGGCTTCGCCAGGCACGGGGTCGGTTTTTTGAAGCTGTTCGTGCCGGCGGGCGTGCCCTGGTGGCTGATGCCCATCATCATTCCGATCGAGATCATCTCCTACCTCATCCGCCCGATCAGCCACTCGGTGCGTCTGTTCGCCAACATGATGGCCGGCCACACCATGCTCAAGGTGTTCGGCGGTTTCGTCGTCGGATTGGCCTCGGTCGGCGGCCTCGGCGCGCTCGGCGGCGTGGCGCCGGTCGGCTTCCTCGTCGCATTCACGGGCCTCGAGTTCCTGGTCGCGTTCCTGCAGGCGCTGATCTTCACGGTGCTCACCTGCATCTACCTCAACGACGCCCTCCACATGCATCATTGACAAGGCCCCCGGGCGGACTTCGGACAAACCACAGCGGATCGCTCACCGGATAAGGAGACGAACATGGATCTCGCAGCTGCAAAGATGATTGGCGCGGGCCTCGCCTGCAGCGCCCTGATCGGGGCCGGCGTCGGCATCGGCAACATCTTCGGCAACTACCTGTCGGGCGCGATGCGCAACCCTTCCGCCGCTCCCGGCCAGTTCACGAACCTTCTGATCGGCTTCGCGCTCGCCGAGGCCACGGGCCTGTTCGGCCTGCTCATCGCACTCATCATCCTCTACGGCTGATCGCGAGCGCGCCCTCTCCCGCGAGATCGCGAGTGGGGGCGCCCGTCTTGGGAGACCATCATGCAGGCAGCGTTGATCGCCTTCGCCGCGCTGGCCGCCGAATCGGCCCACGATGTGGCGCAGGTCGTCGAAAAGAAGGGCGGCCTGCCGCAGCTCAACGCGGACGACTTCGCTCCGCAGCTCATCTGGCTCGCCATCATCTTCGTTACACTTTACCTGGTCATGAAGCGGGTCGCGCTGCCGCGCATCGCCGAGGTGATCGAGGAGCGCCGCGACCGCATCGACCGAGATCTCGACGCGGCCGAGCGGCTCAAGGCCGAGACGGAGAAGGCGCTCGAGGCTTACGAGCGGGCGCTCGCGGACGCGCGCGCCAGCGCCGCGGGATTGGCGCGTGAGACGGCTGCGAAGCTCAATGCCGAGGTCGAGAAGGAGCGGGCGAGGGTGGATGGTGAGCTCGGGACCAGGCTTGCCGCTGCCGAGAGCCGGATCGCCGCCGTAAAGGGTAAGGCGCTCGCCGGCGTCGGCGAGATTGCCGCCGAGACGACCGCGGCGATCGTCGAAAAGCTGATCGGTCAAGGCGTGTCCCGGGACGAGGTCGGCCGAGCCCTCGAGTCCGGCTCGCCCGAGTGAGGGCAAGCAATGTTCGACCCCAAGAACCCCGAATTCTGGGTCATGGTGGCCTTCTTCCTGTTCATGGCCCTGCTCATCTACTACAGGGTCCCCGGGTTGATCGGCCGCGCGCTCGACGCCCGGGCCCAGGCCATCCGCCAGGAGCTCGACGAAGCGCGCCGGCTCCGCGAGGAGGCGCAACGGCTTCTCGCCGACTATCAGAGAAAAAGCCTCGAGGCCGAGGAGGAGGCGAGGGTGATCATCGATCAGGCTCGCCACGAGGCCCACGCGCTGGCTGCCGACACGAGGAAGAGCCTCGCCGAATCCCTCGAGCGGCGCACGCGGCTGGCCGAGGACAAGATTGCGCGCGCCGAGGCGCAGGCCGTGAGCGAGGTTCGCGCCACGGCCGTCGATGTGGCGGTTGCGGCGGCGGAGAAGATCTTGAAGGCGCGGGTTGTCGGAGAGACCGCGAGCTCCCTCATCGAGGACAGCATTCGCGACCTCAAGGGCAAGCTAAATTAGGCGACGAGCCGTAGATCGGACTGGGCGAGGGGCGCAGGGCCCCGAGCGAAGTCCGACATCATCGATTGAGCAAGGCTCTTGTCGGACATCGCCCGCCGTGCCGCCGGGCTCAGTCCGACCCACGATTGCTCGGCCGGATGCACTCAGCCCGCGTTCGGCGTGTTGTGATCGAAGCCGACGAAGACCTCGTACTCCCCGGGACGCGAGCCTTCTGGAACATTGAACGTCACGGTCCGCACCGCCGAGAAATAGCCGATCGGGCTCTCGACCGCGACCGCCGAATCCACCTTGAGGTGGTCGGTTGCGACCTTCTCGCGCTTGGCATCGGTCACGAAGACGTTGACGGGGAGGGTAATGGGACCCGACTTGCCGCGCGGCCCCAAGAGAATGCGGCCGGAAAACCCGTATCTGACGATAACGCGGCCGGCCTCGACATAGCATTCGCGCGCCGTTTTCGTGATCTCGCCGCGGTGCATGATGGCGAGACCGTCGCCGATCCGGCCTGGCTCGTAGATCGTGAGCGTGTTGTCGCGCGGCCAGACCACGAAGCGCGGGCATCCCGGTGATACGTCGGACGGATTGATGCCTGGCGCAGGGGACCCGTCCCCGGCCTTGGCGGCGGCGAGCAGCTGCTCCTCGCTCACCCCTTGGGGCTCGGCGTTCGAGGAGGACGAGCCGCCGAAGATGCTCGAGCCCAATCCGGACGTGACCGACGATAGGCCGCACCCGGCGAGAGGACATGCAAGGGCAGCCCCGAGGCATAGCGCCGGCAGCGTCTGTCTAATCCTTGTGGTGGCCCCGTCGAGGGCCCCCGTGATGGATTGCGTCATCACGCCCCAATCCGCATAATCCCCCCGCTTCCGGCGCGCCGGCCCGGCCTCGCTATCGGGCCCCGCACGAAGGCTCTTCCCAGCCATACGACTCAAGCCTATCACCTCCCCCGGAACAGGGCCAAGCGTCGCTCGGTCCTCCGCACTGCACCAGATCAGGAACAAGCTTCGATGTCCGAACAGCCCCGGCACGGGCTCCCGCCCCTCAAGCTTCTCCTTGCGGCGCCGCGCGGGTTCTGCGCCGGCGTCGACCGGGCGATCCAAATCGTCGAGCTGGCTCTCTCCAGGTACGGCTCCCCGGTCTATGTGCGCCACGAGATCGTGCACAACCGATTCGTTGTCGATTGCTTAAAGGCCAAAGGTGCCATTTTTGTGGAGGAACTCAGTGAGATACCCGAAACGGGTCAACCCGTGATCTTTTCGGCACACGGGGTCCCGAAATCGGTACCTGCCGCGGCCAGGGCCCGCAACCTGTTCGCCATCGATGCCACCTGCCCCTTGGTCTTCAAGGTGCACATGGAAGCGGCCCGCCACTGGGCCGAGGGGCGCGAGATCGTCTTGGTCGGTCACGCCGGCCACCCCGAGGTCGAGGGCACCATGGGACAGCTCCCCGCGGGAGCGGTGAGGCTCATCGAGACTGTGGCCGAGGCACGCGCCTTGGCCCCGCGCGATCCCGACCAGCTTGCCTATGTGACGCAGACGACGCTCTCGGTCGACGATACGGCGGAGATCGTCGCGGTTCTCAAGCACCGCTTTCCCGCGATCGTCGGCCCGCACAAGCAGGACATCTGCTATGCGACGACCAACCGGCAAGCGGCCGTGAAGGCGATCGCGGCGCGTGTCGAGCTGCTGCTGGTGGTCGGCGCGCCCAACTCCTCGAACTCGCTCCGCCTGGTCGAGGTGGCCGAGCGCGCCGGCTGCGCCAGGGCGGTTTTGATCCAGCGCGCGGCCGACATCTCCTGGGGCGATCTCGAGGGGATCGGTGCGATCGGCGTCACAGCCGGCGCATCCGCTCCCGAGACGCTCGTCGACGAGGTCATCGCGGCTCTCGAGCAGCGCTTCGCCGTGACGATCGAGACCGTGAGCACGGCCGAGGAGCGAATTGCCTTCAACGTGCCGCGTGAGCTGCGCGCGGGGCCAGACGCCTGACGCGGCCTCTCGAGCACCCTTCCCCCGATCTCGTGTGTGTTTCCAAATCCGAGAGATCCGACGCCCATGGCCGTCTACACGGAAGTGACCGACGAAGAGCTGCAAGCTTTCATGGCCGGCTATGGGCTGGGCGATCTGCTGTCGTACAAGGGCATCGCCGAGGGCGTGGAGAACACGAACTACCTCGTGCACACCGCCAAGGGATCGTTCATCCTCACGCTGTACGAGAAGCGCGTCGCCCGCGCCGACCTGCCGTTCTTCCTCGGCCTCATGGAGCACTTGGCACGAGCCGGCGTCTCGTGCCCGACCCCGGTCAGGGACTTGAAGGGCCGCAACCTTTCCGATCTCGCCGGCCGCTCTGCCGCGCTCGTCACCTTCCTCGAGGGCATCTGGGTGCGCCGCCCGCGCCCCGAGCACGCGAGCGCCGTCGGCCGGGCGCTCGCCGAGCTTCACCTCGCCGGCCGCACCTTCGAGCGCACGCGCCCGAACGCGCTCGGCGTCACGGGCTGGCGCCCGCTCTTCGAGCGCTTCGCCTCCCGCGCCAACGAGATCTCGCCCGGCCTCGGCGCGGCCATCAGCGCGGAGCTCGGCGAGCTCGAGGCCCGCTGGCCGCAGGACCTGCCTCGGGGCATCATCCACGCCGATCTCTTTCCCGACAACGTCTTCTTCTTGGGCGGCAAGCTCTCGGGTCTCATCGACTTCTATTTCGCCTGCAACGACTCGCTCGCCTACGACATCGCCATCTGCCTCAACGCATGGTGCTTCGAGCCGGACTACGCCTTCAACATCACGAAGGGGCGTGCGCTGCTCAAGTCCTATGAGGACATTCGCCCGCTGTCGGCGGCCGAGCGCCGCGCCATGCCCATGCTCGCGCGCGGGGCAGCGTTGCGGTTTCTGCTCACGCGGTCCTACGACTGGCTCCATAAGGAGGAGAACGCTCTCGTCAACCCGCACGATCCGATCGATTATGTGCGCCGCCTGCGCTTTCATCAGGGCGCGCGCTCGATTCGCGACTACGGCCTCGAGGAGCGCCCATGAAAGGCTCAGGCAAGCCGGTCGTGATCTATACGGACGGCGCCTGCTCGGGCAATCCGGGCCCCGGCGGCTGGGGCGCGGTGCTCATTTATCGCGGACACCGCAAGGAGCTCAAGGGCGGCGAGGCGGAGACCACCAACAACCGCATGGAGCTTGCCGCGGCGATCGCGGCGCTCGAGGCGCTGAGCAAGCCGAGCCGCGTCGAGCTGCACACGGACAGCGAGTACCTGAAGAACGGCATCACCGGCTGGATCCACAATTGGAAGAGGAACGGCTGGCGCACCGCCGACAAGAAGCCGGTGAAGAATTCCGAGCTGTGGCAACGCCTCGAGGCGGCGCGCCAGCGGCATACGGTCGATTGGCGGTGGGTCAAGGGCCACGCTGGCGAACCCGAAAACGAGCGCGCCGACGCGCTGGCCCGGGAGGCCATGAAGCCGTTTCTGAGGAAGGCCCGCGAGCCGGACGAAAAAGGCGCTTGATTCGGCAGCCCACTCCCGGCCGCGCCTGCGCGCCTCAGATTATGGCGCACAACGTGGCCGCGCTCGCCTTGTCGTGGACCGGCGGGGCGTCCTCGACGTTCAGCACCTTGACCACGCCGTCGTCGACCAGCATCGAATAGCGCTTCGAGCGTGTCCCGAGCCCGAAGGCGGAAAGATCGATGTCGAGGCCGATCTTCTTGGCGAACTCGGCGTTGCCGTCGGCGAGCATCAGAATCGTGCCGGCGGCGGCGCTGTCCTTCGCCCACTGATCGAGAACGAAGACATCGTTGACGGCCGTGCACGCGACCGTATCGACGCCTTTGCGCTTGAGCTCGTCATAGCGCGCGACGAAACCCGGCATGTGCTGCTGGTGGCAGGTCGGCGTATAAGCGCCAGGTACGGCGAACAGCGCCACCTTCTTGCCCTTGAAAACCTCCTCGGCCGTCATCGATTTCGGGCCATTGGCACCCATGATCGTGAACTTGGCGTCGGGCAGCCGGTCGCCGACCTTGATCGTCATGAGGCTATCTCCGTCAAAGTTGCCACCCCTCGCCAACGCTCGAGCACTCTAGAGCGTTTTCCGCTTGCGCGGAAACACCTCGCCGGGCGGGGAAGCAAGATGGGTCGAGCCCGCAAGACAATGGCAATGACGGCTTGCTCGCGCCCGACGAGATCGGTGGCCGCTCATTTAGTCGATTTTGAAGCTCGCGACCGATTGACCCCGGTCACTGACCAGCGTCGCCCCGAGCGTCTTGGCCTTCAGCGCCGCCAGATCGACGTCGGCTCCAAGATCGACCTCGAAAGTGAGGCGGCCCCCGCCGTCGTCCCCGGTCCTGACGGGCAAAGGGATGTAGAGGCCATCCGGCGCCTCGAGGAAGATATCGGCGCCCTCGCCGCCGGCGGGAAAGCTCGCCTCGAGAATGAGGCGCGGCTTGGCGTCCTCGAGCCGGGCCAGGACGCGCGTGAGCCGGGGATCGAGAGGGCGGCGCCGGGCCTCATCTCTCGGAACCCGTTCCAGCGCCTCGAGAGCGGCCCTTTCGGGTGCTTGCGCCGCGTGTGGCGGGATGTCGAGCGCAAGCTCCGCCTGCACCGGAATGCAGATGTCCTTGCAGATGCCGAACGTGAGCGCGACGCGGAGCCCGATCGGCTTGCCGGCGTCCTTGGCGGCGATCTCGACGGGAAAGATCACGCCCCCCTTGTAGCCGACAGTGTCCCCGGATTTGTCGGTGAGCCGCGCCGGCGCCGGATACAGCACGCGCGCGGAGGCGAGGTTCTCCGACCTCGACCACTCGAAGGTCGGCGGCACGCCCCCCGCGTCCCCCGGATTGCGCCAATAGGTCTTCCAGCCGGCCGGCATCTCGATTTCGACAAACGCGAAGAGAGACGTTGCGCCGCCCCGCTCGACGTCGCCCGCCGAGAGGCGCACGCGCTCGTTGTACCCTTGCACCCAGGGCGATTCGAGGCCCGCCGAGGCCTTCGAGCCGAGCGCGAGGGCGATGATGGCCAGAACGGCAGCGGTGCGCGGCATGGGGAGACAGCCTTTATTGTGAAGAGCGAGCATATCCCGTCGGACCGATCCTGCACCGGCGAAGGTCCCGAGGAGCCGGGGAACTCCTTCCACCCTTATCGATGTTTCACGATCCAAAGGCAATTTCGGCGCTTGGCAGGCGCTCTCGCGCGGTGCACGGGCGACTTTCCCCGAGCTCGCGCAGCGGCGCAGCGCTGAACGCATACCTCTGGCGCGACAGGGGTGACGAAAGGCACAGCCCTCGCCTATGGTTGAGGCGCCCGGCGCGCCAAAGCAATGCCCGGCTTCGCCAAGACGGTGGTAGCGCCGCCCGTGACCTTGTGAGAAAGTGGGGATAGTCTTTCGTTCATGACCTCCGCAAAGACCAAACGGAAAAAGCCGGGCGACAGCTGCCTCAAGGGGCAGCTGCTGATCGCCATGCCGCTCATGACGGACCGCCGTTTCGCGCGCTCGGTCATCTACCTTTGCGCGCACTCCGAGGACGGCGCCATGGGGCTGATCCTCAACTACCGCGCCAACCACATCAGCTTTCCCGACCTTTTGGAACGGCTGGGCATCGTGCCCCGCGGCGCCGACGACGGCATTTCCAACGACATTCTCGAGCGGCAGGTGCACGTCGGCGGACCGGTCGAGACCGGCCGCGGTTTCGTGCTGCACAGCGCCGACTACTTCGCCAATGATGCGACGCTGCATATCGACCGCGAGGTGAGCCTCACCGCGTCCATCGACATCCTCAAGGCCATTGCCGCCGGCGAGGGGCCCGATCACTCCATGCTCGCGCTCGGCTACGCCGGCTGGTCGGCGGGGCAGCTCGAAAGCGAGATCCAGGCCAACGGCTGGCTGCACTGCCCGGCCGACATGGAGCTCATCTTCGACCCTGATCTCGACACCAAGTACGTCCGTGCGCTGGCCAAGATCGGCATCGATCCCTCCCACCTCGTGAGCGATGCGGGCCACGGCTGAGGCCGGCGCCCGCGGGCGAAATGCGATCACCGGGCTTGTCTCGCCGGGGGCCGGCTCAGGTGCGGGGTCCCGTCTTCGGCTTCTGTGGCGGCGGCTGGTGCTCCGTCGCCGACGGGGTCCCGGCAAGCCGGGCCAGGCTTTGCGCGATGGACGGCGGCAAACGGGAGAAATCGGGCGGCAGCCTGGGCGCGGGCGCCGGAGGCGCCACCGGCGGCGGCTGAGGCGGAGCCGGATTGCGACGAGGCTCGAGCGTGGCCTCGCCAGTCAAGTCGGGCGGCCGCGAAACCGGAAGCGGTGGCGGGGGTACCGGCAAGACCGGCTCTCGAAGCGGTCCTGAGACGGATGATCCGGTGAAGCCCGCCGGGATGGGTGGCAGCAAAGGCGGGGCCGCCACCACGCCTGGGCCGTTCCCAGGCTGCAGGCGCTGGCGGGCACGAACGGAGCTTTTCGGCAGCGAGCCGGCGGCGCGCGGCGCATCCTTGGCCGGCGCGCCGGCGGGCGCGACCGGGCCCAAGGGTTGACGCAGGTTGGCGGCGGCGGACGCGCCGGGGGCTTCGGCGGAGCGAGCCGGAGCGGGAGGTGCTGCGGGCTTGCGCCCTTTCTTCTTCGTCTTTGTGCGGAACAGCCCGCGCGGCTGCAGCTTCGATTCCGATTTGCGCACCATTCTGACGATTTGCAGAGCCTCGCCATCCGGCATCGGCTCGCCATAATAGAAGCCTTGCGCGTACTCGCAGCCGATCGATCTCAGGAACCCCACGTCCTCGGCGGTCTCGACGCCCTCGGCAACGACCTTCTTGCCGAGCTCGTGGGCAAGCGCAACCATCGAGCGCACGATCACGGACCCCGCGCCCTCGCGTCCGCCGGCGGCCTGAATGAGCGTCCGGTCGATCTTGATCGTGTCGAAGGGGAAGCGATGCAAGTAGGCGAGCGAGGAATAGCCGGTGCCGAAATCGTCGAGCGCAAGCTCGGCCCCCGCACCTCGCAGCCATTCGAGGATCTCGCTCGCCTGCTCGGGGTTCTCCATGACCAGCGATTCCGTGACCTCGAGCTTCAACGAGCCCTTGGGCACGACGTTGCGGCCGAGGATATGGCGGATCTCCTGAATGAGATCTTGGCGGAACAGCTGCCGGCTCGACACGTTGACGCTGACGAAGATCGGCGCCTCCGAGCGCGGAAGCTCGCGCTGCCAAGCGGCTGCGTCGCGCGCCGCCCGCAAGAGAACGTGCGAGCCGAGCTTGACGATGAGATCGGATTCCTCGGCAATCGGCACGAAAGTTGACGGGTTGATCGCGCCGAGCTTCGGGTGCTCCCAGCGCACGAGCGCTTCGAAACCGGCGAGCTCCTCGGTCGGCAGATAGATGATCGGCTGATAGAGCACCTTGAGCTGGTTCTTTTGCAGCGCCTTGCGCAAATCGCTCTCGATCACCAGCTGGTCGTCGCGGTCGGAGCGCATCTCGGGCCTGAAGACCTCGATCTTGTCGGGCCCGCCGCGCTTGGCTCGGTACATGGCGGTCTCGGCTTTCTTCAAGAGATCGTGGTGGCTTGCCTCGTTGCCCTCGAAGCGGGCGACACCGAGCGAGGCCGTGAGCACGATCTCGCGGCCCGCGATCTTGATCGGCGAACGCAACGATCGCCGGATGCGCTCGGCGAGCGCAGCGAGCTCCTCCACCGGCTGGCCGGTGAGCACCAGGATCGCGAACTGATCGCCGCCGAGGCGGGCCAGCGTATCGTTCGGCTCGAGATGGCGCTGCAGGCGCCGCGCGACGGTCAACAGCAGGCTGTCGCCAACGACGAGCCCGAACGAGGAGTTGACGATCTTGAACTTGTCGATGTCGATCGAGAGCAGGCCCGGACGGACCTGCGGCTCCGATCTCGCTCTCGACATTGCGACTCCGAGCCGGTCCAGGAACAGCTCGCGGTTCGGCAGCCCGGTCAGGCTATCGTGCACGGCGTCGTGCAAGAGCCGCTCGTGGGCGCGCTTGGGGTCGGTTACGTCGCGCATCAGCCCGAGGCACTTCAACGTGCGCGGATCGTTGCCGGGCACGGCGGCCGCCTCGAGCTCGAACCAGCGATAGCTGTTATCGGCGTGGCGCAGGCGGAAATCGGCGCGGATCTTGCCGTCGCTGCGCTCCTGCATCGACCACAAGGTCAGCCGGAAGCGCTCCCGATCGCCCGCATGAAGATGACGCACGAAGCCGTCGACACGGGTCGACAGCTCGCCGGGGCTGAGGCCGAGCGCGGCCTCGACGATCGGACTGACCTTGATCTCGTCACGGCGCGCGTTCCACTCCCAGACCGCCGACCCGGCCGCCTCGAGGGCGACCGAGCGCAGCTGCAGCTCGGACGGGGCGGCGCCGTAGATCGGCTCGACCGAGTGGAACGCGAACTGCGTCACCGTGAACCCGATGAGCAGCAGGATCAGGACCAGGCCTGCGACAAGGCCGGAGACGAGGATGTCGCCCGATAGCTTGCCGGTCAGCGTCACACCGGCCCCGAAGATCCAGACCAGGAACAGGATCCAGGTCGGGATCAACGACAGGGCACGGTCTTGGCCGCGCAGCGCCAGGAACACGATCAGCATCGCGCCGATGCCGCCGATGCCGAGAAACGACAGGCGCGCGAACGTCGCCGCCAAGCGCGGATCGATGACGGCGACGGCGATCAGCGAGAGCTGCGCCATCATCCAGACGGCGATCAGCATCCGGACCACGCCGGGCCAAAGCGCGAGTCTCAAGAAGACGTGGAGAAAAATGACGAGGCTCGCGGCAAGCGCGGATTCGGCGGCGGCCCGGTACACGGCATTGCCCTCGGGCCGGAGCTGAAAAAGCTTGTGGAAGAACCCGAAGTCCACGCACAGATAGCCGAGAGCGCACCAGCAGAGGAGCGCCGAGGCCGGAAAGATGAGCTTGTGGTTGGCCGCGAAGATCGCGGTGAGGAAGATCGCCAGCAGTCCCGTCAGCCCGAGCATGACGCCGTTGAACAGCTGGCGGTCGCTGATCTTCAACTCGTAGTCGAGCGGTTTCCAGAGGTAGATGCGCGCAAGGCGGTCGGAGGAGAGCTCGGCGACATAGGTTATGGTCTGGCCGGGCTCCAGCGTGATCCGGAACACGTCCGCGCGATCGCTCTTGATGCGCTCCGGAACGAACCCGATCGAGGGCGTGACGGCCTCGATGCGGCGGGCATCGAGATCGGGCCAGATGGCGCCGGAGCCGATGACGTTGTAGCGGTCGGCCGTCAGCCAGCGCTCGACCGCCTTGTCGGTGGGATTGTTGACGGCGAAGACGATCCAATTCGGGCTGGTGCCCGGCGTCGTCGCGCTGACCGACATGCGACCGGCCATGCCGTCGGCTCCGGCGACCGTATCCACTTGCAGGCTGTCCCCCCGGCCTTCGTAGAGATCGCCGAGAGTGGTGACCTCGACGCGGTCCTGATCGGGCCCGACGACGATCGGCTTCAAAGCGAGGGCCCGCCCCGGGAAGGAGGCGGCCGCCACGGCGATGAGCGCGGCGGCAAGCGCGGCGCGCAGGCCTGGCGATCTCGCACAAGCGGAACATGCTCTCGTCATGGGCTCGGCGCCTCCGCCGGCCGCCGTTCCCCGGCGAGGAGCGCGAACAGCACGTGGTCCTGCCACGCGCCATTGATCTTGAGATAGCTGCACGCGTAACCCTCGCGCGTGAAGCCCAAGCGCTCGAGCACGCGGATCGAGGCGCAGTTGTTGGGCTGGACCGCGGCCTCGATGCGGTGCAGCCGCAGCACGTCGAAGGCATAGGGCACGAGGGCGCGCACGGCCTCGGTCATGAGACCGCGCCGCACATAGGGAAGCCCCAGCCAGTACCCGAGCGTCGCCGCCTGTGAGACCCCGCGCCTGACGTTCGACAGCGTGAGGCCGCCAACGAGCCGATCATCCGCGACCCCGAAGATGGAGAAGGCATAGCCGAGATCATCGCGCGCTTCACGGTGATAGTGGCGCAGCCGGCGCCGAAACGCGCTCTTCGTGAGGTCATCGCGCGGCCAGGCGGGCTCCCACGGCACGAGATGGGCCCGGCTCATGGCCCTGAGCTCGGCCCAGGCCGCATAGTCGCCGAGCTGCGGCGGGCGCAGCCATACGCCGTGGCCCTCGATCACCGCGGCCCCGTCGGCGACGATGCCAGCCCTCAGAAACGCCATGGGCCTCTCCTCTGCGTACTAGACCGCCACCCGCCGCTCGGCCAGGTGCGCGAGCTCGCGCGACCTCTTGCCGGCGCCGACCACGGCGACCGATGGACGGCCGCTCGCAAGACGCTGCGCAAACTCGCGCACGCGCTCGACCGTCACGTCGTCGACTCTGTAGACGAGCTCGTCGCTCGACAGAAGCCGGCTATGGACCAAAAGCTGGCGCGCCATCTGCTCGGCGCGGGCCGATGAGGATTCGAGGCTCATCATGAGGCCCGCCTTGAGCTGTGCCTTGGCGCGGGCCACCTCAGGCAGGGCCGGGCCTTCCTCGCCCATGCGCTCGAGCTCGACGCCGATCACATCGATGAGCTTGTTCATCGTCTGCGCCCTTGTCGCCGCGTGGACTGCGAACATCCCCGTATCCTTGAACCCCCAGGCCGACGAATAGATCGCGTAGCAGAGCCCCCGTTTCTCGCGGACCTCCTGGAACAGCCGGGACGACATGCCGCCGCCGAACAGGCCGGAGAAGACCTGGGCCGTGAAGAAGTCCGTTTCCCGGTACGACGGCCCTTCGAACGCGAGCATGAAATGGCACTGCTCGAAACGCTTCGCATGGGCGCGCGTGCCCCCCTCGTAGCGCGCGGGCTGCTCGCCTCCGATTTGGCCCTTACTCAGCCCGCCGAATAGGGCCTCAGCGTGGCGAATGATGGTCTCGTGGCGGACGGCGCCGGCGGCCGCCAGAACCATGTTCTCGGGCACATAGTGCGTCTTGAGAAAGGCCCTGAGATCGGCGGCCGAGAGCCGGCCCACGTTCTCGGGCGTGCCCAGGATCGAGCGCCCGACGGGCTGCCCGGGGTAGGCGGCGTCGTGAACGAGCTCGTAGGCCAGGTCGTCCGGGCTGTCGCGGGTGGCGGCGATCTCCTGCAGAATGACCTCTCGCTCGCGCTCGAGCTCCTCGGAAACGAAGCTCGAGTTGAAGAGAATGTCGGCCAGCAGGCCGAGCGCGATCCCCTCGTCGCCCTTCAGCACGCGGGCGAAATAGGCCGTCGTCTCGAGCCCGGTCGCCGCATTGAGCTCGCCGCCCACCGCCTCGATCTCCTCGGCGATGGCTTGCGCCGAACGCGAGGCCGTGCCCTTGAAGGACATGTGCTCGAGCAGATGCGAGATGCCGTGCTCATGCTCGGCCTCGTGGCGCGCGCCCACACCGACCCACAGCCCGAGGGACGTCGTCTCGAGGTGGGGCATCGCGTGCGTGACGACGCGAAGACCGTTGCCGAGGATCGTGACCTCAGGCCTCATGCCGCACCCTCTCGGACCGCGCGTGCGCAGAGGGCGACGTGCGCCTCAACGGCCGCGAGGTCGTTGGCGAGCACGGGATAGCGCTCGTCGCCGGTAAGCAGCGAAACGAGCCGCGGCGGGAGCGCGGGGCGCTCGCGGGTGAACAGCGCCATGGCATCGGGAAACTTGGCCGGATGCGCGGTCGCGAGGATCACGCGCGGCGTCCCCCCCTGGTCGAGGCACTTGTCGAGCGCGACATAGCCGCAGGCCGTGTGCGGGTCCATGAGATAGCCGCTGCGGGCGCGGACGTGGCGGATTGCGGCGGCGACCTCCTCCTCGCTCGCCGCGGCAGCGTCGAAGTCGTTGCGCATCTCGAGGAGCGCGTTCTTCATTTCGAAGCGGCCGCCCTGTTCGAGCGAAGCCATTTGCGCGCGGATGGCCGCTGCGTCGCGATCCTGGGCCTCGAACAGATAGCGCTCGAAGTTCGACGAGATCTGAATGTCCATGGAGGGGGAGGAGGTCGCCACAACGTCGCGCATCTCGTAGACCCCGGTCACATAGGCTCTCGGCAGGATGTCGTTTGCATTCGACGCAATGACCAGCCAGTCGACAGGAAGGCCCATGCGCTTCGCGACCCAGCCGGCAAAGATGTCGCCGAAGTTGCCTGTCGGCACGGAGAAGGTGACGGCGCGGTGCGGCGCGCCGAGGGCCGCTCCGGCGACGAAATAATAGGTCACCTGCGCGACGATGCGCGCCCAGTTGATGGAGTTGACGGCGGCGAGCCCGACGCGGTCGCGGAAGGCATGGTCGTTGAACAGACCCTTCACGAGCCTCTGGCAGTCGTCGAAGGTGCCCTTGATGGCGACGGCGTGCACGTTGTCGTCCGCGGGCGTGGTCATCATGCGCCGCTGCACGTCCGACACGCGCCCCTCGGGAAACAGAATGACGGCGTCGACGCGCTTCGAGGCGCGAAAAGCCTCGATGGCCGCGCCGCCGGTGTCGCCGGAGGTGGCCCCGACAATGGTCGCGCGCTGATTGCGCTTCCCGAGGACCTGATCCATGAGGCGGGCGAGGAGCTGCATCGCCACGTCCTTGAAGGCGAGCGTGGGGCCGTGGAAGAGCTCCAAGATCCAGGTGTTGGTGTCGATCTGCACGAGCGGCGTGACGGCCGGGTGCGCGAAGCCGCGGTAGGCCTCCTCCGCCATGGCGCCGAGCTCCGACCTCGCAATTGAGCCGCCCGTGAAGGGATGGATGACCTCGGCCGCGACCTCGGCAAACGGCCGTCCCGCGAAGCCCGCGATCTGGCCGGGCCCGAGCACGGGCCAGGTTTCGGGAACGTAGAGGCCCCCGTCGCGGGCCAGGCCCTGGAGGAGCGCATCCTCAAAGCCGAGCACCGGCGCCTGGCCTCTGGTCGAGATGTAGTTCACGGGGTATGGGCTCTTATTTCGGCGTCCGGGGGCTTCGACCGCCGAGCGTTCAGAGGTCTAGCTGGATCGTGCTTGCACAGGCGACACTAGTATGGCGGTTCAGAAGTTCCCCACCACTCGCGGCTGGGTCGTGAGGGAACTTCTGAACCAAAGCCATACTAGCAAGTCTATGATTCTAGTGTCCCTTATGAACCCGAAGTTCGCAAACGCGATTGCCGCACGGTGTGTGCGAACTTCGGGTTCGGGACACTAGCGCAGTTTGCGGCCAAATGGACACCGCCCGAAGCGCCGCCCTCAGCTAATGGGATGGACCGGCTGCTTCCCCCGGCGGGTTAGTCTGCAAAGACTGTTACCCGCGATGAACAGGAGAAGCAGCTCATGGATACCACGATGCCCGCGCTCGCCTCGATCGGCATTGATATTGGCAAGGATGTCTTC
>DATETZ010000031.1:0-9855 GCA_035283385.1 Hyphomicrobiaceae bacterium | reverse complement strand
TCGGCGATCCGCCAGAACGGCCGCGGCTTGCGCTTCAACTCGGGCGCGTTCGTGGCCATGGAGACCGACGGCGCCGTGCGCGCCATCGTCGGCGGCCCCGACTACGGCGAGAACCAGTTCAACACCGCGACCCACGCCAGGCGCCAGCCCGGCTCGTCGTTCAAGATCTATGTTTATGCGACCGCGCTCGAGAACGGCTATAAGCCCGAGACGACGGTGCGCGACGCCTCGCGCTCGTGCGGCAATTGGCACCCCTCCAACTACGGCGGCGGCGGCGGCAGCGGCGCCAGGCTGCCGCTGTGGCTGGCCCTCGCCAAGTCGCTCAACACGGTGGCCGCCGAGCTGTCGTTCGCGGTCGGGCGCGAGAAGGTGATCGAGATGACGCGCCGGCTCGGCATCAAAGGCATCAGGAAGTCGTGCTCGATGGCGCTCGGCGATTACGGCATCACGCCGCTCGAGCACACGGGCGGCTTGGCAACCTTCGCCAACGGCGGCAAGCGCGCGCGGCCGTATGCGATCCTCGACCTGGTCAGCTCGAAGGGCGAGCTCATCTACAGCCGCGAGCGCGACGAGCCCGAGGCGCCGCAGCTCGTCAAGCGCGAGATCGTGCTGCAGATGAACCAGATGCTCAACAAGGTCATCACCGAGGGCACGGGGACGAGGGCAGCGCTCGAGTTTACCAATGTCGCCGGGAAGACCGGAACCAGCACCGGCCCCAAGGACGTCTGGTTCATCGGATTCACCGGCAAGTACGTGGGCGGCGTGTGGCTCGGCAACGACGACAACCGGCCGATGTCGAGCGGCAACACGGGCGGCCAGATCGCGGCGCCGATCTGGCATTCGTTCATGTCCGTTGCTCACACGGACATGAACATCCCGACCATCCCAGGCCTCGCACCGCACCCGGTCCAGATTGCCGAGGCGCAGCGCATCGCCGAGCTCAAGCGGTCCGATCCCGCGCTCGCCGCCTCGATCGCGGGCGCCGCCGACGCGCAGAAGTCCTCGAGCCTGATGCCGGAGCCGACCCGGGAAACCCTGAAGCGGATTACCGCCGCGTTGCGCAAGGCCGCCGGTGTGGCCGAGCCGCCCGCGCCGCAGCCGGGGCCACCGTCGCAAGGCGAGAACGTCGCCCCGCCCATCAGTGCGACGCGCGACCGGCGAGCCCAAGGCTCAACGGTCGAACGACCGAGCCCGTGGAGTGCCGCGCTCTCGCCGCCGACCACGAACCCGCGCCAGTAGCGACAAGGAGAAGATGAGCTTCTTTCTGCACAAGCTCCGGAAACGGGTGGCGGCCGCGATCAGGCTCGCTGCGGATTGGGCGCTGTTCCTCGGCATCATACTCATCGGCGGACTGGGTTCGAGCTGGTACATGGTCGAAGCAGGCTCGCGGCTGACCACACTCAATGTGGGGCCGTGGGTGACCTGGACGGCCGCCGCGCGCATCGACGCCGACCCCTACACGCGCGCGCATTACGCGCGCCTTGGCGCTCTGCCGTTGAGCGCCGAGTTCGCGCAGACCTTTCTCGCGCGGATGGACAGCGAGGGGCACCGGCTGCATTCCTCCTGCGATTACGTGATCGAGGGCCACGACATTGCCACGCATTGGTGGAGCCTGACCGTGTTCGACGACAAGGGCCGCTTGATCCCCAACGCCGCCGAGCGGTACGCCTTTACCAGCGACACGATCACGCTCAACCACGACGGAAGCTTCATCGCCGCGCTGGCGCGCGATGCCCGGCCGGGAAACTGGCTCCCGACCGGCGGCGCCGGCCGCCTGGTGATCGCTTTCAGCGTCCTCGACCTTGGCATTCGGGCCGTCGCCCGAGACGGTGACGAGGTGCAAAAGCTACTTCCGGTCATTCGGCGGAGTGCGTGCTGATGTGGCTGCTTGCACGATTGAAGCGTGCCAACTGGCGGCTGATCGCCGCAGCGTTTTTCGCGGTCTGCATTCTGCACATTGTCGCGACCTTGGCGGCCCCGGAGCTTGCCACGTCCTCGGCCTACGACCGTTTGGCCCAAGACCTGCCGCTCAACAAGATGCAGGTCGTGCCGCCCGTCGCGCCAAAGACCCAGCCGCTGCCGTTCCTGTCGCCCGACGCCCGCTACGCGCTGTGCCGCTTCGATACTCTGGACGGATCCGTCGCCCTCACGGCGAACCTGCCCGGTCCCGGCTGGACGCTCGCTCTTTATTCGACGGAGGGCGAGAACTTCTACGTCTCCGTGGCCCAGCCCGGACGGCGCACGGAAATCTCGCTCTTGCTCGTTCCATCGGACGAGCGCGTCACGGGATTGACGGCGCATGCGCCCGCCGACGCGCCCCAGCAGGATGCGACGCTCACCGTCGCGGCGCAAAAGGGGCTCGCCGTCCTGCGCGCTCCCGACCAGGGGCTCGCCTACCGCGCCCGCAACCTCGCGCAATTGAAGCGCGCGCGGTGCGCCTTTCGCCCGCTGTGATGGTGTCTCGAGGCGCGTCTCGCCCGCGCCGGTGGCTGCAGTCGCTGGGGGACCGGCCGGGGAGTGGGCCGGCGCTGAAACCCTTCAGTCTTCCAGCTCGAGGCAGTCGCGCCGCCGCCGCGGGGCGCGCGGCTTCGCAGCGCCGGTCTCGCTCCAGCGCTCGTAGCGCACGCCCGGAAAGGGCACGATCTCGGACGGCGCCTCCTCCGCTCGATTGGCGCCGGGGTCGTGCTTGCCCCGTCGAGTGCGAAATTCGAGGATCGTGGCCATAGGCTCCCCCAGTCGATGGCAATGCCCGCGCGTTGCTCCCAAGACGTTTCTTGTCGTGATAGCGGCCGCAGCGCCAGCTCTCTACCCGCCCCTCGATTTGGCGACTGCGTCGGTTAATGATTCGTTAAACTCGATCGGAGCGCAAGAGATCCCGCTCGGCGGCTGCAACCGTCAGCCAAACGGTTTTAACAATGGCGTCCATTCACTGCCCCTCGTGCTGCAACCAATCGTCGAGATAGGGCTCACCGTCGCGAGCCTCGACCTCGATTATCCAAAGGTCCCGGTCGAACTCGGCCTCGCGCCGCAAATAGGCCTCGACCGCCGCGTCGGGAACGCCGCCACGCTCGAGATACGCCACCCACCGGCGGTCGTACTCGGCACCCTCGAGCCCCGCGGGAGACGGACCGAACAACAGCGAGGTGCCATCGAGACGATTGACCCGGATAAAAATCGCGCCCGCATCGTCGTCCCCATGCCGAACGACAACCGCGCTCGCGCCGGCGCCAACGCAGCGGCGAATATAGGCTTTGACCCAGATTTCGGTCTTGAGGCGCATTAATTCCGGTCCCGCAGGTTTCAGCAGCGCGGCTCCCTAACCCACGCGGCGCAGCCACCGGTTATCGATGAGCCCGTCTCAACCCGCAAGTCGGCCGAGGCGGGCAACCAGCTGCCCTGAAATGCGCCCGCTCTCCGGCATTCGTTGCTGGACCTCGAACTTGCGGATGGCGCGGGCCGTCTCCTCACCCAATCGCCCATCGACCGCTCCGGAGGTGAAGCCGAGATCCCGGAGCGACCGCTGCACCGTTCGGATCACGTGCTCCGCCTCGGGCCCCGGCGCAGACGCGGGCCGCGCGGCGGCGAGCCCGTCGTTGGCGGAGCCGAGCACGATGTGCTGCAGCAAAGCCTGCGTCGGCTCCCCCGTGACCGGTAGGCCGTGATCGGCCTCGTAGGCCATGATCGCGGCACGCGTGACGAGGCCCGCCGTGCCGTCCGCCGGCCCCGTCTCGTGGCCCTTGGCTCGCAGCTCACGCTGTATGGCGCGCGTGAGCTCCACGGTGTCGACCGATGTCTCGGTGGACCCCGGGTCGAATGCACTCCTCCCGTCGCGGGTCCCGGCCTGCAAGCGCCCGGTTGCAGATGGCACGCTTCCGGTGCTCAAGCTCGACGGCTGGCGAAGCAGGAGATTGACCCCGAAGGCGCCGCACAGCATGAAGAATACTGCAAGTCCCGACCGTATCCAGCGTGGCGACATCTTCGTGACCAGCCTGTTGCGCCCGGGCGAGGGCTCGCTGCCGCGCCGATTATCATCAGGGCTCATTAAGAGGGCGTTAACCGTTGCCCCGCGGTGAGGCCGAGGCCGCGCCGCCCGTTCGCGACAATTCGCAGCGAATTTTCAGAAAATTCCGCTCAATCACGCGCAAAATTGGCGCACGCTTCGGCGCGCTTCCTTGAGCTTTCTACCGTAATCTCCGCTGCCATTGGCTGGAAGTCATCCTTGGCCACCGGGAGTTGCTATGCCCTTTTTCAGAACCGTGATCGTGCTCGCGATCGGCATTGCCGTCCTGCCGTCGGAAAAGGCGCAGCAGGATCGGCTTTACGAGCAGGCCTCCGCTGCCGTCTACTGGACGGCCACGTTCTGCGACCGTAACGCGCAGACCTGCGTCAATGCGTCGACGCTTTGGGACGCGTTTCTCAAGAAGGCCGAGTTCGCGGGAAAGCTCGCCTACGATGTCGCCCAGAGCTCCGCGTCCGGAGACGGCACAAGCCTCGCGCCCGCCTCGTTCGCGGGTGAGGGGAGGAGCGCGCCAACGCGCAGCACTCTGACGCGCGACGACTTGAGGCCTGCCTGGCGCGGCGCCTCCTCCCGTCAAGGGATCTGATCCAGCGCGACCCCCCGGGCGCGAGCCGAGGAGGCTCGAGCCCTGAATTCAGATTGCGCCGTCTCGCTCCCTTGCGGAGCCGAGGCCTCAAGGCCTATTTCTTGTCTCGTGAGGCGGCTGCCCCGGACGCGCCGCCGACAAGGATGCGCTTTTGATGACGCTGGCCGACATCCGTGCCGACTTCGCCCTTCTCGATGACTGGGAGGACCGCTACCGCTTTATCATCGAGCTCGGCCGCGAGCTGCCCCCCTTGCCGAGCGAGCTCAAGACCGAGGCCAACAAGGTGCGGGGCTGCGTGAGCCAGGTGTGGCTGGTGAGCGAGGTCGTGGATCGCGACGCGGGGCGCTGCTCCCCCATCCTCAAGTTTCGCGGCGACAGCGACGCTCACATCGTGCGCGGCTTGATCGCCCTCCTGTTCGCCCTCTATCAGGGCAAGTCGGCACAGGACATCCTGGCGATCGACCCCGCCGCCGACTTTGCCGCGCTCGGCCTCAAGGAGCATCTGACGCCGCAACGCTCCAACGGGCTTGCCTCCATGGTCGAACGGATTCGCTCGCAAGCACGGGGCGCGCTCGCCCGCGAGGCGCGCGTCGGCTGAGGAGAGTTCCGCCTACTTCCATCGCTCGATCGTCGGCCGGTAGCCATCCGCTCCCCAGTGCCGCACGCCCAGGCTCGCAGGCCCATCTTGCCCATCGGACCGGACCAGCCCGTAGTGGCGCGCGAGGCGGGTCAGCGCGAGCTGCAGCACGACCTTGCCCGACCGTTGGGGCCAGCCGGCGAGGCGCTCCGCCTCTTCGAGGCCTTTGAGATGGCAGCACACGTCGATCAGGATTCCGGCGAGCTCCGGCCCGACGGCACCCAAGGCCCGGCGCACCCGCTCGCCGGCGGCGATGACGCTGTCCTGCACCTCGACGCCTGCCCCTGGCGCCGCGCGCCTCCCGGGACGGCTCGAGGCCGCGCCCGACCAGTCGGCGGTGACGCGGGGCGTCATCTGTGCGAACCAGAAATCGGCCCTGAGCCGCTCCGCGGCATCGAGCTGAGCCTGGGAGATCATGGGCCGGCCGTCCTTGTCGCGGCGGCGGCTGAGCCAGGCGACCGGGCTTTCGGCGGCGTTGAGGACGGGGCGTGCCTTTGCGGCGGCGCGGTGTTGCGAGGGCAATTGCATGCACGTCATCGCGGCTTCGCCCTCAAGCGCAGGGAGCGCACGGCGGCCGCTGCGGGCTGAGCAGCGACGGGACGATCCACTCCAAGAGCTCGAGAACCCTGTCGAACGTCGGGTCGTCGCGCCGATCCTCGATCACGCCGCAGGCATGCGCGACCGTGGTCCGATCGCGCCGGAAAAGATGGCCGACGTCGGTAAAGCTCAAGCCGCACGCGACGTGAGCGAGGTACATCGCGACCTGCCTGGCGAGGGCAACTCTGGCCTGGCCCCGCGTCGCTTGACCGAGATCGGCGTGCGCAACGCCAAAGACCTGGGCCACCGCGCCTTCGATGACCGTGCGGGGCCGTCCCTTCAACCAATCGAAAGCCGCAGGCAAAGGGCGCGGCGCGAGGGCGGCAGTGCCGCCGTCAGTCTCTCGAGTGTGCTGCAACATCATCAATGCTCGCGTGAAACCGACCGGGACGCTTCGTGGGCGGCAACAAGCCGTGCCCCCACTATACGAGAGCCGCGGCCCGCCTCCGGTTCAAAATTACCCGCTCGGTGAACGAGGGGGATAACTTGCGCGGAGCCGAGCTTAACCTGACTTTGTCACGGGCTCGCGGCAGCTCATGGCCCCCGATTGGAGTTTGTCCCCGGCCCCGGCCAGCGTGTGATCCTCGAGGCTCCCTCACAGCGGAGCTCCCATGCCAATCCGATCCTCCATGACCACGAACGACCGCGCGCCCGGTGCACATCGCGTGCCGCCCCGGGCGGCCTACTGCCGCACAACGGAGCTGCCACGGTTAATTCCGCTCTGGCCGCACGAGATCGCCGACACCTCGCCGGCCGGGCGCGCAAAGATTGTCGGCAAGCTCGAGCGGGCGCTTCGAGCCGAGCGCCGGCAGGGCCTTGCCGGACATTGGAGCTACGATCTTGCGCGCCACACCCGGCTGCTCTGGGCTTACCGTGCCGAAGCCGCTGCGGCTGGTCTGGCCGCGGCCGGCGCGGCGCGCGCATCCATCGCCGGCGCGAACCCGCGAGCTGCCCCCCCATCACATCCAGTCGCGGGCCGAACTGCTGAGCCTATTTCTCGCGGCGGGTGCCGAGGCCCATCTTCTTGGCGAGATCCGAGCGGGCGCGCGCGTAGCTCGGCGCAACCATCGGATAGTCGTGCGGCAGACCCCACTTTTCCCGGTATTCCTCCGGGGACAGATTGTAGTGGGTCCGCAAATGACGCTTCAATGACTTGAACTTCTTGCCGTCCTCGAGACAGATGATGTAATCGGGCATGACCGATTTCTTGACCGGAACCTTGGGCTTCAGCTCTTCCCGCTCGGGCTGAACAGCATTGCCGGTGGCACGGCTCAAGGCCGCGTGAGTGTCATTGATCAACTGCGGCAGATCACTGGCAATGATCGTATTGTTGCTTACGTAGGCGGACACGATTCTTGCGGTCAGCTCGACGATCTCTGGTTGAGCGTCGTTTTCCATTGCTTGCATCCTCCCACGCGTGATCTCACTGTGTCGATGCCGGACAACTCATCAAGAGCACCAAGTCAAACTGTGGCTTTCTGCAGTTGACAGCCGGCGCGGCAAAGCTCAGATCAACACGCCATCTTTCCCTAAGCAGCGTCTGCCAATCTTGTGTGCGGCACATCTTTGGACAACATCTGCTCGGCAATGTCAATATTGCAGACCCAACGTCATTTTTGATGGCTAATCGGTCTCCTAAGTGACGCCGGCGCCACCGAATTCGATTTCGACGTGCCAAACACTGGCGATGCCGAATGTCGACACCGCACGCATCGAGTATTCCATCCTTAATGAGTGCAATTCCGTGCGTGTTGCTGAGTGAGCCCGGCCGGTGGAAGATGGTTAGCGGCGCCAAGTCTTCGGCAGCGCGTGTTTAAGCTTATAATTTGCAAAGGAATACGGTCTCGTGCTGCTTCCGAGCCCGAGGCATGTCTCCCGTCCCAAACTGACATTCAGGGTCACGCAACGGCGATTTGACAACCCTCGTGTCCGTGCCGGATTGAATGGCCGCCCGGAACCTCCTCCCGACGGCCGCAGGGTTCTTGCCACAGGGGTCCCCATGCACGGTCCAGCGCACCGCCTTGCCTTCGCCCAGCCGCCGGTCGCCGCGCGCCGCCCGCAGGTCGCGCGCTACCACGGCATCGAGATCAAGGACGATTACGCTTGGCTCAAGGCCGACAACTGGCAGGAGGTGATGCGCGATCCCTCGCTGCTCGATCGAGACATCCGTGCCTATCTCGAGGCCGAGAACGCCTACACGGACGCCCAGCTTGCCGATACGCGCACCTTGCAGGACATGCTGTTTGCAGAAATGAAGGCGCGCCTCAAGCAGGACGACGCCACGGTGCCGGCTCCCGACGGCGCCTACGAGTACTACTCGGCCTTCGTCCCCGGCGGGCAGTACCCGCGCCTTTGCCGCCGTCCGCGCGGCGGGGGCGCGGACGCGATCCTGCTCGACGGCAACAAGGAGGCGGACGGCAAGGCCTATTGGGATCTCGGCGCGGCGGCCCACAGCCCCGACCACAAGCTTCTGGCCTACGCCGTCGACGACAAGGGCTCGGAGCTCTTCACGGTACGCATCCGCGACATCGAGTCCGGCGCGGACCTTCCCGACACGATCCCCGACACGCGCGGCGAGATCGTGTGGGCCAACGACGGGCGCACGCTGTTCTACATTCGCCTCGACGCCAATCACCGCCCCCTGTTCGTGGCCCGCCACCTCGTCGGCACGCCGGCCTCGGCCGACCAGCTCGTCTACGAGGAGAAGGACGTCGGCTACTACGTCGCGCTCGGCAAGACGCAATCGTCGAAATTCATCACGATCGATGCCCACGACCATCAGTCGAGCGAGGTCTACATTATCGACGCCGACGCGCCGGCAGCCGCGCCCGCGATCATTGCCCCGCGCGAGGCGGGCCACGAGTACCGCGTCGAGCACCATGGCGAGCGGCTGATCGTGACCACCAACTCGGGCGGGGCCGAGGACTTCCGCATCTGCGAGATGCCATTGGCGGCGCCGGCGCGCGAGAACTGGCGCGAGATCGTGCCGCACAGGCCCGGGCGGCTCATTCTCGATACCGTGGTGTTCAAGGACCACATGGCGCGCCTCGAACGCGAGGACAGCCTGCCGCGCATCGTGATCCGCCGCCTCTCGGACGGCGCCGAGCACGCGATCGCGTTCGCCGAGGAAGCCTACGCGCTCGGCATGTCGGCCGGCTACGAGTTCGACACCGCCACGTTGCGCTTCGCCTACTCCTCGATGACCACGCCGGCGGAGACCTACGACTACAACATGGAGAGCCGCGCCCGCGTGCTGAGGAAACGCCAGGAGGTGCCGAGCGGGCACGACCCCGCCCTCTACGTGACGCGGCGCCTGTTCGCACCGGCCCCCGACGGGGAGGCCGTCCCGGTGTCGCTGCTCTACCGCAAGGACACGGCCCTCGACGGAACCGCTCCGCTGTTCCTCTACGGATACGGCGCCTACGGCATCTCGATCCCGGCCTCGTTCTCAACCACGCGCCTCTCGCTCGTCGACCGCGGCTTCATCTTCGCCATCGCCCATGTCCGCGGCGGCAAGGACAAGGGCTATCGCTGGTACACGGGCGGCAAGCTCGAGAAAAAGGTCAACACGTTCACCGACTTCATCGCGGTTGCCGAGCACCTCGCCGCGCACGGCTATACCCGGCGCGGGCGCATCGTCGCCAATGGCGGCTCGGCGGGCGGCATGCTGATGGGTGTCGTCGCCAACATGGCGCCCGAGCTGTTCCTCGGCATCATCGCCGACGTTCCGTTCGTCGATGTGCTGAATACCATGCTCGACAAGGCCTTGCCGCTGACGCCGCCGGAGTGGCCCGAATGGGGCAATCCGCTGGCCAGCGCGCGCGAGTTCGGAACCATCCGCGGCTACAGCCCGTTCGACAACGTCGAAGCCAAGGCCTATCCCCACATCTTCGCCTACGGCGGCCTCACCGATCCGCGCGTGACCTACTGGGAGCCCGCGAAGTGGATCGCCAAGCTGCGCGCGCTCAACACCGCCGACAGCCTGATCCTCTTGAAGACCAACCTCGAGGCCGGCCA
>DATETZ010000030.1:0-6283 GCA_035283385.1 Hyphomicrobiaceae bacterium | reverse complement strand
CAGCCGAGCATGGTCGGCTTGGCTTTCACCGCCGCGACCTTGTCGGGGTTCAAGGCGATGATCTCGTCGACGGCGCGCTCGATGGCGCCCGTATCGGTCACCTGCTTCATGCCGCGCTCCACGACAACGGCACGCGGATCGGCATCCGGACCCAACTCCCAGCTTATCTCCAGAAGCTCCTTGGCGATTTTTCCGGAGATCTCACCTGATGACACCATTTGCACGATCGCGGAATTCGCCGAGGGACTAATGGGCCCCATAGTGGCAACGGGCCATGGGCGTTGGATCGGAGTTGACCATTGAACTAACCAATCCATCGGGGGACGATTTATGCGACCGAGGTACTCATTAATTAGCCAGTTCGCCGCAGCCTTTGGCTCGGCTCCGTCTTTGACCATCAATTCATAGTAATCCCCTCGTTCCTTCTCGGCGACGAGCACGCCCGCATCGTAGCCCGAGAGGCCATATGCCTTCATGAAGCGCGCCCGCTTCTCGTCGGGAAGCTCTGGCAACCCGCGCTCGAGCTTGGCGACATAGTCCTTCGTCAGCTCGAGCGGCAGCAGGTCCTGGTCAGGGAAGTAGCGGTAGTCGTGCGCTTCCTCCTTGGAGCGCATGGCGCGCGTCTCGCCCTTCGCGGCATCGAAGAGGCGCGTCTCCTGATCGATCCTGCCCCCATCCTCAAGGACTTCGATCTGGCGCCGCGCCTCGGCCTCGATTGCCTGGCCGATGAAGCGGATCGAGTTGACGTTCTTGATCTCACAGCGCGTGCCGAGCGGCTCTCCCGGCCGGCGCACGGAGACGTTCACGTCGGCGCGCAGGTTGCCCTTCTCCATATCGGCGTCCGAGGTGCCGAGGTAGCGCAGGATCGTGCGCAGCTTCGACACGTAGGCCTGCGCCTCGCGCGCCGAGCGCAGGTCGGGCTTGGACACGATCTCCATCAGCGCGACGCCCGAGCGGTTGAGATCGACGTAGGAGTAATCCGGGTGCTGGTCGTGGATCGACTTGCCGGCGTCCTGCTCCAGGTGCAGCCGCTCGATCCCCACCTTCAGCGCCACCCCGTCAACGTCGACCACGACCTCGCCCTCGCCCACCACCGGCTGCTTGTACTGGCTGATCTGATAGCCCTGCGGCAAATCGGGATAGAAGTAGTTCTTGCGGTCGAAGACGCTCCGCAAGTTGATCTTGGCCTTGAGGCCGAGCCCGGTGCGCACGGCTTGCGCGATGCACTCCTCGTTGATCACCGGCAGCATGCCGGGCATCGCCGCATCGACGAGCGACACGTGGCTGTTGGGCTCGGCGCCGAACGCGGTCGAGGCGCCCGAGAACAGCTTCGATTTGGACGCGACCTGCGCGTGCACCTCGAGGCCGACGACGACCTCCCAGTCCCCCGTCGCGCCCCGGATGAGGTTGCTGCTCTTCCCGGCCTTCGCCTTGTCCTGCATCGCCTGCTCCGCCGTGCCGATCAGCGCCTTGGGTTTGAACCCTGCCTAGGGCGCATCGGCTGAGCGGTCAAGACGGTCGCCGATGTCACATTGCCCGTGCTATAAGCGCGGCGGAAGGCGTCGATTGGGGATGGGGGGAGAGTCATGATCCGGATCGTTACGGCGCTCGCCGCACTCGTGCTGCTCGGCGGCTGCTCCGACTGGACCTATCAGCGCACCGCCACCGGCAAGCTCAAAGGCACGCTCATGGTCAAATGGCTGAGCCAGGACCAGTTCGTGTTCCTTCCCGACGCGCAGGACCCCTTGACCTTCACCCGCGCCGGCAACGAGGTCATCACGCCCAAAGAGATGTTCACCGATGGCGGCACCATCCCGCCGGCCCTGCGGGCGATCAAAGCCTACTCTCCGTGGGGCTACGCGCCGGCCTTCATCGTCCACGACTGGCTGTTCGTCATGCACCACTGCAAGCTGCCCGGCCACGAGAATTACGACCTCGAGAAGGCTGCGACGGTCATGGCCGAGGCCATCAAGACCATGATGGAGGATCCCAAGTTCGGCGGCCCCAACAAACTCGCTCTTTACACCATGTACGAGGGCGTGCGCTCGCAGAAGGCGCGCGAGTATTGGGACAACGGAAGCTGCGACACGCCGGGGGGCAAGCGTTCGATCGTCCCGCAGGACGAGATGCGCGCCATGCGCGACTTCAGGACCGATACGTCGCTGCCGTCGTTCGTGATCAAGTTTCCCTGAGGCGGCCGGGGCGCCTCCCGCCTGCCAGCGGCCGCACAGCGGCGCCACGGTCGCGGCTGGTAAAGCGCCGCGCATGGCACTATTCTGACCAGGCCTCGTTCAAGCCCGGGGCACGCGGCCGGGCGCAGACTTCGTGCTCAACGCACGCGTTACCGGCCGCTGATTGGTGGCAACCGTGCTTGGAAGGGGGCATTCGGAGGCCGAGATGGCCCGACCACTGCTCCTTGCGCCATTTCTTTGCCTGCCCTTCCTTGCCGCGGCCGGGGCCTCGGCCGAGACCCGATCCTTCAATTCGCCGACGGTCAAAGGCGTGCGCCTGGACTGGTGCAAGCATTGGGCGCGCGAGTGCGGAAAGCCTGCCGCCGACCTCTATTGCAGGGAGCAGGGCTACCAAACGGCGGCAAGCTTCGCGATCGATCACAACGTCGGCAGCCGGGGAATTTCGACCGTCGTCTTCGGCGACGGCCGGATCTGCAAGGCGCCCACGTGCTCCGCTTTCCGCACCATCACGTGCGAGCGCGCACAACCGGCCAAGAAACCGGAGCCCGAGGCGCCGGCCGTCACGCTCGCGGTCCCTGGCAAGACGCTGCAACCTACCGAGCCCAAGAAGCCGGATGTCAAGCTTGCGGTGCCGGGCAAAGTGTTGACGCCGGCGGAGGAGAGGAAGCCGAGCTTCTTTCCCGGGGTCAAGATCGGCCCGGTCCTGCCGGGCGGGGCCTCGCTTGTCCACTGCGCGCGCAGCGACTGCGAGTTTGCGTTGACACATGATCTCGAGATCAAGCCCGACGCCGCCAGCCAAAGTGGCGACTTCCGGTGGGATGTCAGAAAGGTCCCGGGCGCGAACGGGGCCCGCTGGCAGGTGGCGACCACTCCGTTCCCTGCTTTCGCCGGCGGCGGCGCGGGCGATCTCGAGCCTCCGGGCCTCGCCGCCTCCGGCGAGGGGCCGAGCCGGCAGGGGGCCTTGTTCCCGGACTTCAAAGAGATCGCCGGCAAGCTGCCCAAATCCGGTGCCGCTCCGGAGAGCTTCTACGTACGCATCCTGCCGCTCTCCAAGCCCGGCTCGGGAAAGGTCGTCGGGCAGCCATCGAACGTGATCCGTGTTTACTACTTCGGCACGCCGCCCCCGCAGGAGCCAGTCAAGATCTATACGCCGGAGACACGGCGCGAGCCGGGGCCGCAATACAGTCTCGTGCGGGTCGAGTACACGTCCTGGCAGACCATCGAGAACTGGCCCAGCGGCTGCAAGCAGATCCCGCGCGACGACGGCCGAAGCGGCTTGGAGGCGGTCGGCTACGCGCTTGGCAAGACCTTCGATTTTGCCAGCGACGGTTTCGACTGGATAAAGGGTCGCATCGTTGATGCGGCGAGCTTCGTCACAGGGGGCATCATTCCCCGCAAGGTGTTCGAGGTCGCCCTCGAGGCGGCGCTGGTCTCGGCCGGCATTCCTCCCGATATTCCCAATTTCAATGAGATTCTGAGCCAAGGCGCCGATCAGATCGCGGGCGAGATTGCCAAACAAGTTGTCAAGCAGGTGCCGACCGGCGAGGTCGCCGCCAAGCTCGGCGAGGTCGCGACCGATTTGACGGCCGAACAAATCGGCAGGATGACCGAGGACGAGATCCGCGAGCGGCTGGAAGCGGCGATCGAGAAGCAGTCAGAGGATGCATTGCGCAACGCCGCGGCGGCCGCAGAAGCCGAAATCCAGCGCACGGCGAAGGACACCTACTGCCGCACCAAGTCGATTCCGCCCACGTACCGGGTGACGGTACGCAACACGGGCGCCCGGGACTACCGCAATGTCGCCATCTCGGTGAGCGATTCCGAGACCGTCTTCAAGAGTGCGTCGGTTACGCTCACCCTTGGGCGCGGCAAGACCGCAACGGCCATCCTGATGCCGGAGCCCGAGATCCGTATCGTGCACAAGAGCCAGCTCCAGGGCCACGATGACAGCAATAACCGCTCACATTGGTTCCAAGCTTATTACAACGCGAAACGCACTCAGGTGCGCGTGAGCGGGACCGGCGACCGGGTGTGCGAGAAGCGGATGGCGCCGCCCTTCGACTGGCAGTGCCATGACGAGAGCCGGAGCCTTTTGTCTTCGCCGCAAACAGTGGTGCTCAGCGAGGGCCACGCCTGGCCGTGACACGCCCAACAGGCGGTCGGCGAATGGAACCTGGGTCCCGAGGCGAAGGTCTTCCTCGCCAAGGACAGCGCCCCCAATAGAAGAGCGCAGCAGCAGGCAACTTGCCGGGCCGAAGAGTTGACCTGTCAGGTCGGTTGCACCGTCAGGCACGTCCTGGCCAACAAGCCGCCAAACGTTGCTGCCGACCTTCTGCAAGCCTGCAACGATTCCTGCAACGCAGGATACAACCTCTGCATGCTGTAACCGACACAGCGTCGACATGACGGCGAGCCCGCGCCAAGCGAGCTCTGCCGATCGGCGCAACAAGTAGCTCGAACATGCTTCCTACTGCAAGACGTTCCCCCTCATTTGCCGTGCTTGCCACGACCATTGCCCTGTCCGCGTTGGCAGAGGCCAGGACGGCGCAGCCCTCCGACATACAAAGCGAAAGCTGCGGCATCATGAGCTCCGCACACGATTGCAGGCCTGCGATGACCGCGGTATCGGAACGCGAGTCCGCCGGCCCGAGGCTCGCCCTCAGGGCCACTCGCGATCAATTGGCGTGCATTAGAGCCTGCATGGGTACGAACGGCGATCGTCTCATGTGCACGTGGTTGTGCACCGATACCCATACGTTGGCCCGCTGAGCCCGGCTCGGCCGCTGCGTCCGCTGGTCGCTGCCGTGTGCCGCGGCAGGGACGCCTCAGCGCCGTCTCCAATAGGCGAGCGCGGCGACGCAAACAATTTGATTACAATTTTAATCGTCACCTTATCTGTTCTTAGATCGCGCGCCGCTAAACTCTAGCCAGTACGCGTACGCGATGGTTGGCTCATGGCTAGCATCATCTCCTTTCCGGACATTTGGCAACCGCCTGACGGCGCTGGCCAATTGACGACAGCGGTTCGCATAGCCGGCGACCTGCAGTGCGCGTTCCTTGCGACCCTGCCAGAGCTCGTCGCGCGCGGCTATCGCATCGAACGGACGGAGGCGGGCGGCCTCGTGATCATAGGAAACGGGCACGTCCTCGGTATCTGGCAATACCGCTTTGGGGAATTTTGCTACACGCCGGCGGACAATCGTCAGCCTACGTTCGCGACGCTGCGCGTCACGTCTGCCGTCGAGCATATGCGAATGCTGCTGTCGACACCCGAAACCGAGCCGCATTTGCCTCTCGGACGGGAGCGGCGGCGCCATCAGCGCTGGCCGGTTCGATGGCCAGGTCTCGTGGCCGTTTCCGGCCACGCGTACTCGGTCGCGGTCACGGATGTTGCCTGCGGTGGCATCGCGCTGCGTGGCCTGAACAAGCTCCCGCTCCATGGCGCAGCGGGCATTGAGCTATTCGGCCGATGGTACGTCGAGGGCCGAGCCGTCCGGGTTCACAATGACGAGTTCGGCATCGCGTACCGCTTCCCGCTCGACAGCGCCGATCCCATGATTCTCGCCGCCAAGAGCGCCGGCAGGGTCATACCCGTCGACTTCAAACCGGACCGCTGACACCACCTCGGCTTCGGCTCCAGTAGCCGGCCGCTGCCCAGGCGAGGCCGAACAGGAACTGGAGCGCGAAGATGGCCGCCTCGCCGCCGAGCGCATGGACCGGCAGCAGTCCGACGGCCGCCACGATCCAGTAGAGACCGTAGCCGGCGAGCGAGGCCGCGAACGCGGCGACGACGAGCTTCTGCCCCTGATCGGCTCGCCGGCCCATCAAGAACGCGACGGCGATCACCGCCGGATTGAGAAGCGCGATCAGCACCAGCGTCTCGGGGTCGAACGAGCGGATCTCGATCATCAGCCGCTCTCGCCGCCGTCGCCTTCGATCTGGCGGCGCAGCTTCTCCTCCTCGTACTGCACGAACCAGCCGATCATCTGCCGCCATAGCGCCTCGAGCAGCTCCGGCGGCAGGCCCTTCACCTTGGCCCGCGCCTTGACGCGGTCGATCACCTGCTGGATGCGCCAGGGCACGTGGGCCTC
>DATETZ010000029.1:0-2355 GCA_035283385.1 Hyphomicrobiaceae bacterium | reverse complement strand
CTGAACGGCCAGACCACGGCGCACGATCTCGGCTTTGGCAAGTTGCTCTCGGCCAAGAAGGACTTCATCGGCCGCTTCATGGCGGCGCGGCCCGCGCTCACCGATCCCGCGCGTCCGTCGCTCGTGGGCTTGCGGCCTCTCAACCGGGAAGACCGCTTGCGCGCGGGCGCTCATCTCATTCCCAAGGACGCCGAGGCCACCGCCAAGCACGACCAGGGCTATGTCACCTCGATCGCATTTTCGCCCTCGCTCGGCCATTGGCTCGGCCTCGGCCTGCTCGCGCGCGGGCCTGAGCGGCATGGCGAGATCGTACGCGCCTATGACCCGGTGCGCGGCGGTGACGTATTGGTCGAGGTGCGGCCGCCCTGCTTCATCGACGTGGAAGGGGAGCGCCTCCGTGTCTGACCGGCATCTCCGTCCAGTCTCGGCACTCGCCGGCATTGCCGTCCCCGGCCGCTTCGGCAGATCCGGCGAAGAGCCTGGAATCGTCATCGAGGAACGGGTGGGACTCGGCCTTGCCACCGTCGCCGCCCGCAAAGGACAGGCCGACGCTCTGAAGGCGGCCGTCGCGACAGCTTACGGCGTCGACCTTCCCGACAGCTCGCGCTTCGCCCAGGGAGGGTCTGTGAGCTTTGTCGGCTATGGCTCGGGCCAATGGCTTGCCGTATCGGAGAAGGTGGCCAACGAGGCGCTCGCCCGCGACCTTGCGCAACAGCTCAAAGGGCTCGCCTCGATCTCCGACCAGAGCGGCGGACGCACCGTGCTGAGGGTGAGGGGTGCCCGCGCCCGCGAGGTTCTCGCCAAGGGCCTGCCCATCGACCTTCATCCGAGCGTGTTCGGTCCCGGCAGCGCCGCCACCAGCACGATCTCACTGATGGGCGTGCAGCTCTGGCAGGTCGACGATGCACCAACCTATGACATGGCGATTTTCCGCAGTGTCTCGGCGAGCTTCTGGCGCTGGCTCACCGTCTCGGCCGGCGAGTACGGCTACGAGGTCTCAGGCCGGAACTGACCCATTCAGCTCGCCTTCTTCTTCGGCACCTTCTTGCCCTTCTTGCGGGCCTCAGACAGGCCGATGGCGATCGCCTGCTTGCGGCTCGTCACCGTCTTGCCGCTCTTGCCGCTCTTCAGCGTTCCGCGCTTCTCTTTATGCAGCGCGCGCTCAACATCCTTGGCGGCGGATTTGGAATATTTGCGGGGCATGATGAACCTCCTGTGACGCCCGACGAAAAACGTCGAGCGTCACCAGGAGTTCCTGACAAGAGGCAATCGGCTAGATGGGCTTGATGTCGACCGCCACGGCGCGAGTCACCTCGAGCACCACCTCGTCGCTGGGCTCGATCTGATCGAGCGAGACATTCGGCCCGGCCACGATGGTCCTGGTCTTTCCACCGGTTCCGGCAAAGGTGATAGTGCGCTTGTTGCGATTGATCGCCGCGATCGTGTCGGTGATTTCCACTGTGGTGAGATCGGTGCCGCCGCTCGGCGTAACCGTAACCCAATCCTGCTCGGCGGCAGTGGGCGCGTCCAGGCCCATGCCGGCGGTTTCCTCGGCGGCGAAGGCATCTCCCTGCTGACCCTTGTTCACCTTCCTCAGCGCGACCGCCACCTCATCCTGATAGCTGACGGTGATCTTCTCCTTGATCTTGATCACCTTGATCTTGTCAGGTCCGACGATGACCTCGACCCAATTGTTATTGGGTCCAACGAGGGTCACGATCCGGTTGGTTACGTCGACGGCTTCGACGGTGGCGACCATGGTGATGACGCCGGCATCGGCTTCGATTTCGACCGGCCCGGCTTTCAAATCGTCAATGAACAGAAGCGAAACAGCGACGGCAAAAACGCCCTTCACGGCGGTGACAATGACCCTCATGAACTTACCTCCCAAGACTGACATTGGAACCTAACATTACCAGTTCGGGGTCACGCCCGGCACTGGCGAGGGCCCCCAAAACGAGGCCCAAAACCTAGCATTTCTCGCGTTCCTGGGGGATGCAATCCAGCAACAAGGCCCGGAAATTCCGTCGCTCAGGCCCAAGCTGGATGAGGCTCAAGCCTTGCGCGCGCGGGCGCGGCTGATCGACTTGATGCGTCCGCGCGGCCTGCCGGATTTGGCACCGATGTCGCGGTCCTGCACCTCGACGAAGGTGCGTGCCGGCATGTCGCCATCGAGGCCGCCGAGCTCGGCGGCCGGAACCTTCCGGTTCGAGGTTTGCGTGCCGTCCTCATAGAGGACGTCGAAAAGCACGAAGCCGTTGGGGCGGGCTTGCTGTTTCTTGGCCATGGTTCGGGCGTCGCCTAGGCGTCCTCTTGAGTCTTGTCAGGATCGGGCGCGTCGACCCGCGCCGCCTT
>DATETZ010000028.1:0-9739 GCA_035283385.1 Hyphomicrobiaceae bacterium | reverse complement strand
CTCATCGGTCAAGCGTCTCATGCCGGAGGCATGGCTCCGCCATGACGCACTCTGTCGTCAATTTCGCCCCGCCCATCACGCCGAAGGCGTGTCTTCGACACGACATGCCGAAGGCGTGCTTCCAGCACGACGGGTCGCCCTGGCGCGGCCGGCCGGTTCATGCTGGAAGCATGCTTTCAGCATGACGCGCGCCTCAACCGTAAGCACGTGCTACGCTTTTCGGCGCGCTCCTGCCGGACCGGCTCGCGCGAGCGCGATGACGCACCGTGAGCCTTTGAGAAGGTCGGGCTAGGCGGGCGGTCATAGTTCCGCCGCTCCGCCCGCGACGGAATTGAAGCCTCGCCACGTTATCGGTCACGACCAAAAAGCCGGCCAGCTCTCGCGGATATCGACCCCCATGACCAGACGCCTCGGATATTTGTTCACGCTTGCGATTCCGCTCGTCGCGGCAGGATTGGTCGCGACGTGGTTGCTGGGGCTCACGCCCACCTCGGGGGACGGGTTCGTCTACGACACGGCGCACGTCGAGAAGGGCGCAATCCGCAAGCTCGTCACGACATCCGGCCCAGTGCGCGCGCTCGTCACCGTGAGCGTCGGCTCGCAGCTCTCCGGGCAGGTCGACGAGGTGAAGGTCGATTTCAATAGCGAGGTGAAACCGGGCGACGTGCTGGCGACGATCGACGCCAAGACGTTTGCCGCCAAGGTCGCGCAGGCGAAGGCCGATCTCGCCGTGGCCATTGCGGCGCGGGCGAACCAGGAGGCGGCCCTGGTCAAGGCGGAAGCGGTGCTGAAGCTCGCCGGGCGCAACATCGACCGGCAGACGACGCTGGCCGCGAAGGGGTTCGCCGCTCAGTCCGCGCTCGACTCGGCAACGCGCGACTCCGAGGTCGCCAAGGCCGACATCACGGTATCCAAGGCCCAGATCACGAGCGCGGAAGCAACCATCAAGCAGCGCCAGGCGGCACTCGATCAGGCGCAGATCGACCTCGACCGCACCGAGATCCGCTCGCCGATCGACGGCACCGTGATCTCGCGCACCGTCGATCCCGGCCAGACCGTCGCCGCGAGCCTGCAGTCGCCCGAGCTGTTCAAGATCGCGCAGGACCTCTCGCGCATCCGCATCGAGGCGCAAGTGAACGAGGCCGACGTCGGCTCCGTCGCCGAGGGCAACCTCGTGACGTTCACCGTCGACGCCTACCCCGACCGCCAGTTCGATGGCCGGGTGACCCAGGTGCGCCTCGCGGCAACCGAGCTCAATAACGTGGTCACCTATACCGTTATCGCCGAGGCCGCGAACGAGGACCGCAAGCTGTTTCCGGGCATGACCGCCAACGTGTCGATCGAGTCGGCAAAGCGCGAGGGCGTGCTGAGGGTCACAAACGACGCCTTCCGGTTCAAGCCTCGCAACGGCGCCGCCGCGGGGGCCGAACGGCACCGCGAGGGCGGAGGGGGAGATCGCTCCGGCCGCATGGTCGAGCGCTTGAAGGGCGAGATCAATCTCACGCCGCCCCAAGAGCAGGCCTTGATAGCGGCGATGGCGGCGCTCGGCGAAGAACGGCGAGAGAGCGGCCAAGGGCTCCTCGGCTCCACCCCGGCCAACGCGCCGGCCGACCGCCAGCGCATGCGGTCCCGCATCGAGCAGGCGCTCTCGCCCTTGCTCACCGACGAGCAGCGGCCCCTGTTCGAGAAATGGAAAAAGGACCGCGAGGCCATGCGCTCGGCCACACTGTGGGTTCTCGGCGCCGGTCGCAATCCGGAGCGCCGCTTCGTGCGCACGGGCCTCGCCGACGACCAGTTCACGGAGATCCTGGGCGGGCTCGAGGAGGGAGACAACGTCGTCGTCCGCGCGCGCGAGGCGAAGTCATGAGCGCAGATCAACCGGCGCCGGCGGGCAAGGCCCCGCTCATCCGGGCCCTCGGCGTGTTCAAGGTCTACGCGATGGGCGATGCGACGGTGCGCGCGCTCCACGACGTATCGATCGAAATAGGCGCCGGGGAGTTTGTGGCCATCATGGGCCCGTCGGGGTCCGGCAAGTCGACGATGATGAACCTGATCGGGGGGCTCGACGTCCCCTCCGCGGGCCGCCTCATCATCGACGGCCGCGACATCGGCGAGCTCGATGCCGACCAGCTTGCGCTGCTGCGCAACCGCATCGTGGGCTTCGTGTTCCAGCAGTTCAATCTCTTGCCGCGTACACCCGCCCTCGGGCAAGTGATGCTGCCGCTTCTTTATGCTCATCCGCGGCCTGCGGCGCCGGAGGCCCTCGCGCGCCTCCGGCTCGAGCAGGTGGGTCTGGCCGAGCGCATGGACCACCATCCGCGCCAGCTTTCCGGCGGCCAGCAGCAGCGCGTTGCCATCGCCCGCGCGCTCGTCAACAATCCCAAGATCGTGTTGGCCGACGAGCCGACGGGCGCGCTCGACACCAAGACATCGGACGAGATCATGCGCCTGTTCGCGAAACTGAACAGCGAGGGGATCACGGTCATCGTGGTCACCCACGAAAACGACATCGCGCGGTGGGCCAAGCGCAAGATCGCGTTCCGGGACGGGCGCGTCGTGGCGGACGAGCGCCAGCCGGGGCTGCTCGCGGAGGCGGCCGAATGAGTTTCCGGGACGGGCTTGCCGTCGCGCTCGCGGCACTTAGCGCCAATCTAATGCGTTCGGTTCTCACGACGCTTGGCATCGTGATCGGCGTTTGCTCCGTGATCATTCTGGTTGCGGTCGGCACGGGTGCTTCCAGCGAGGTCGACCGCCAGATCGCGGCCCTCGGCAGCAACATGCTCGTCGTCGGCGCGGGCTCGCGCAGCATGGGCGGAAGATCGTCGGGCGCGGGGACGGATGTGCCGATGGCCGAAAGCGACCTCGCCGCGATCCGCGACAAAGTGGCAGGCGTCGTTGCCATCTCCGGCCAGCTCAACGGATCGGGGCCGGTCGTGCGCGGGGCCGCCAACTGGACGACCTCGCTCTCCGGCGTTCATCCCGACTATACGGTCGTGCGCGACTGGCCGGTCGCGAGCGGCCGCGTGTTCACGGCCGGCGACATTCGCTCCTCCGCCAAGGTGGCGCTCATCGGACAGACGGTCGCCAAGGAGCTGTTCCCCGGCGAGGACGCGGTCGGCGCCACGATCCGCGTCAAGAACGTTCCATTCGAGGTCGTGGGCATGCTCGCGTCCAAGGGCCAGTCCGGCATCGGCCGCGACCAGGACGACGTGGTGCTGCTCCCGATCACGACGGCGCGCGAGCGCATCGTCGGCAAGAGCCAGGTGCAGAACAACCAGATCGGCAGCATCTACGTAAAGTTCGACCCCGAGGTGAGCCTCGCCGACGCCCAGGAGGAGATCGAGACCCTGATGCGCCAGCGCCGGCACGTGCGGCCCGGCGCCGAGGACAGCTTCTCGGTTCGCAATCTCGCCGAGTTCATGAAGGCGCGCACGGAGGTGCTGACGACGCTGAGCTATCTGCTCGCGGCCACCTCCGTGATTTCGCTCGTGGTCGGCGGCATCGGCATCATGAACATCATGCTGGTGTCGGTGACCGAGCGCACGCGCGAGATCGGGCTGCGCATGGCGGTCGGCGCGCGCCGCCGCGATATTCTCATGCAATTCCTCGTCGAAGCGGTGATGTTGTGCCTGCTCGGCGGACTGATCGGCATCGCGGTCGGGATCACCGCCTCAGCGTTGATCGCCGTCTCTGCCGATTGGCCGGTGCGCGTCAGCCCGGGCGTTCTCGCCCTGGCCATGGCCGCGGCGGCGGCAACCGGCATATTCTTTGGTTTCTTTCCGGCCCGCCGGGCGGCCCATCTCAATCCGATCGACGCGCTCAGAAGCGAATAAGCCAAAGCCCGCTTTGTGCCACCTTTGGCGGCGCAAAGGGCCGGGGTCCGCTTTGGGGAATCGAGCCTCTCCGGGCGGCGAAAATTGCGCTTTACGAGCGCCCTTCGCCTAATTAGAACCTTGAAACCCGTATGCCCGGGAAACCGCCCGTGGAAGTTGCATTGCGAGGCGCGACCAGTGATATTAACGGTTTCGATTATGTTCTTGTCGAAAAAAAGAATGCAAGCGGCGATTCAAATCCGTTATAAAGACCGTCCAATCCGCTTTAAGGATGACGAGTACCCGAGGAAAGGTTGGTAGAGCATGGCCAGTGTCAACTACGACAAGATGTCCGTCAAAGAGCTTACGGACCATATTGCGCGAGCACAAAAGGCGCTCGCTGGGGCCAAGGAGCGCGAGCGCGCAGACCTCAAGCACAAGATCGCCTCGCTCGCCGAGCATGCGGGCTTTTCGGTCGGTGAGTTGTTCGGTGGTCGCGGTCGTGGTCGATCGGCGGCTGTGAAATACATGAACCCCGACAATCGCTCCGAGACCTGGACCGGCCGTGGCCGCAAGCCGAATTGGCTGGTCGCCAAGCTCGGCAAAGGGGCGAAGATGACCGATTTCGCGATCTGAGCCGAGCCTAGGACGTCTCCGAAACAACTGCACTTTTCACGCTCGCCCCGCCCGGCACTCGCTGGCGCGGGCCGTCTCAACTTTCACTTTCGTCCGATGGGTCCAATCGTCGCACCGGGCTATACCTAGCGCCCGTGGGCTGCCGTCCTATGCCGATCGAATAAGGACGCGGGCGCTGCGCGACCATCTGCTCAACGGACCAGGCGAATCCTGCCCGAAACATGCCCCCGTCTAAACCATGTTTGGATTGCTCCGCGCTTTTTCTTCTCCCGCCTCGAGCAGTTCGGAGAGAAGCGGAAACCGCATTCGGGCCGGACTGAAGAACGTCGGCCGGTGTGGCGATCGCCAATTCCGTTTTCGGCAGGCGCTTGAAACCGGTTTGCCCAAGCGCTTCGCCGGTGGCTGGTCCGCAAAACGCCGCGGTCGCCCGAAACCAAAGTAGCGGACCAATTGGCACTCGCCCCTTGACAGTGCTAACAGGGGCTAGCATATACCGAGGTGCGCGGTCGGCGGGTCATGCCTGACCACAGTTCAGCGTTCCGTGCCGCGCTCGGAAACCACATCAGTGCCAATCGAGAAAATCTCGCGATATCATGAGGGTAGACCCATGAAGTTTCGTCCTTTACACGACCGCGTCGTGGTCAAGCGCCTCGAGGAAGACACGAGGACGGCGGGCGGGATCATCATCCCCGACACCGCCAAGGAAAAGCCGATGCAGGGCGAGGTGATCGCCGTCGGGCCCGGCGCGCGCGACGAGACGGGCAAGATCGTGCCCCTCGACGTGAAAGCCGGCGACCGCGTGCTGTTCGGCAAGTGGTCCGGAACCGAGGTCAAGATCGACGGCCAGGAGCTTCTCATCATGAAGGAGAGCGACATCCTCGGCGTGCTCGAAGGAAAAGCCTCGGTGAAGGCCGCGGCCTGACGGCGCGGCGGGCCGAGAAAGGGGCAAGTCCCCTTTCGCTGGCCCTGAGCTTTGTTTGAAACCAGAAGCGAAGGGGGTCCGACCCCCTTCTTCGGCACAAACCAGGAGTTGCTTCACATGGCAGCCAAGGAAGTCAGGTTCTCTCAGGACGCCCGCGAGCGCATGCTCAAAGGGGTCGATATCCTCGCCAATGCGGTGCGGGTCACCCTCGGCCCCAAGGGCCGCAACGTCGTGCTCGAGAAGAGCTACGGTGCGCCGCGGGTGACCAAGGATGGCGTGACGGTCGCCAAGGAGATCGAGCTCGAGGACAGGTTCGAGAACATGGGTGCGCAGCTCATGCGCGAGGTCGCATCCAAGACCTCGGACGTCGCGGGCGACGGCACCACGACCGCCACCGTGCTTGCCCAGGCGATCGTCAAGGAAGGGGCGAAGTCGGTCGCGGCCGGCGCCAATCCGATGGATCTCAAGCGCGGCATCGAGCAGGCGATCGCCGCGGTGGTCGACGAGCTCAAGGCCAAGGCCAAGAAGGTCACCTCCAACGAGGAGATCGCCCAGGTCGGCACCATCTCGGCCAACGGCGACACCGAGATCGGCGCGCGCATCGCCGAGGCGATGAAGAAGGTCGGCAACGAAGGCGTGATCACGGTCGAGGAGAGCAAGAGCCTCGAGACCGAGCTCGACGTGGTCGAGGGCATGCAGTTCGACCGCGGCTATCTCTCGCCCTACTTCGTTACCAACGCCGACAAGATGGTGGCCGAGCTCGAGGACCCCTACATCCTGATCCACGAGAAGAAGCTTTCCGGCCTGCAGGCAATGCTCCCCGTGCTCGAGTCGGTCGTGCAGGCGAGCAAGCCGCTCTTGATCATCGCCGAGGACGTGGAGGGCGAGGCGCTCGCCACGCTGGTCGTCAACAAGCTGCGCGGCGGCTTGAAGGTCGCGGCCGTCAAGGCCCCGGGCTTCGGCGACCGGCGCAAGGCCATGCTCGAGGACATCGCGGTCCTGACCGGCGGAACCGTCGTGTCCGAGGACCTCGGCATCAAGCTCGAGAACGTGACGGTCGCCATGCTCGGGCGCGCCAAGAAGGTGTCGATCGACAAGGACAACACCACGATCGTCGATGGGGCCGGCAAGAAGGCCGATATCGAGGCGCGCGTGAAGCAGATCAAGGCCCAGATCGAGGAGACGACCTCCGACTACGACAAGGAGAAGCTGCAGGAGCGCCTCGCCAAGCTCGCCGGCGGCGTCGCCGTGATCAAGGTCGGCGGCGCGACCGAGATCGAGGTCAAGGAGAGGAAGGACCGCGTCGACGACGCGCTGCACGCAACGCGCGCGGCGGTCGAGGAGGGCATCGTGCCCGGCGGCGGCGTGGCGCTGTTGAGGGCGATCAAGGCGCTCGAGACACTGAAGGCCGAAAACGAGGACCAGAAGGTCGGCATCGGGATCGTGCGCAAGGCGCTGCAGGCCCCGGCGCGGCAGATCTTCATCAATTCCGGCGAGGACGGCTCGGTGGTCGTCGGCAAGATCCTCGAGAACAGCAAGTATGCCTACGGCTTCAACGCCCAGACCGGCACCTACGGCGATCTGGTCGCCGAGGGCGTGATCGATCCCGCCAAGGTCGTGCGGTGCGCGCTCCAGGATGCGGGCTCGGTCGCAGGCCTCCTGATCACCACCGAGGCGATGATCGCCGAGAAGCCGAAGAAGGAGGCCCCGCCGATGCCGGGCGGCGGAGGGATGGGCGGAATGGGCGGCATGGATTTCTAACGAAGTCCTGAGCCGCGCTCACCTGAGCAGCAAATGTTTAAGCCCCGGTCTTGCGCCGGGGCTTTTTTCTTGCGTGTCAAGAAACTGGGGGTTCGGGGGCTGTGCCCCGAGCGGGGCGTGGGGTGGCAACCCCATAGCGCGAAGCGCTCTTCTCTGCGCGCGGGTCGCTCGCGGGCGAGTGGCTTCTGAAGCCCCGGTCGCTTCGCGAGCGGGGCTGCCGCCCCGCACCCCACCCGGGAGGACACCTCCCGGACCCACCGTTTTCTGAGAGTCGAGTGGTCATCCCGCCATGCGAATACCGACCGGCATCCCCCTCACCCCAACCCTCTCCCCGAGGGGAGAGGGGGCCTGTTCAGTATGTGGCACGGCCAATCGTCCCCTCTCCCCCTGGGGAGAGGGACAGGGTGAGGGGGCGAACGGGCCTCAGAACTCGGGAGTGGTCAATCCTTCTTGATAAGGCCCGAGAGCACGGCAACGAGCAGGAAGCTCAAGATCCAGCCAAGAACGATTTCGCCCCACGTGACCGCGCGCAGGAACCACCAAGACATACGACGTTCGATCCAGCCGGGGATCAGCGTCAGCGTCATCTCGGAGCCGGTCTCGTTGCGGGATTTGTCCGGCTCAACGGCGAGCGGCTCCCACGCATCCTCCTGACCGAACGAGACGAGCGGGAACATGAGGTCCGCCGAGTAGAGGTGTGGGCTGAAGCGCGGGTGCTCACGTGGGAGCGCCGGCGGCCCGCATTTGGTCCAGTTGGAGCGGCAGCCGGCGGGAATAGTATCTGCCTCGCCCGCCTTGGCCTTGCTGGTGACGATAACGGGCGCCCTGGGGACGAACAGGCCCTGCTCGGCGGCCTGATCGTAGATCAGGGCCGAAAAGACGAAGAGCAACGCGAGCCAGCCCGCGAACTTCCAGCGGGCGTAGCCATAGTCGACGATACGCCGCATGAAGAAGTGGCTAAGCAGGCGACCGCCCACCTTCGATTCGGTGATCAGTGGGCCGAACACGCGCTTCAACTCGGATCTCGGCGTCTCCGCGGCCCGTCGCTCGGCATCTCGGAGCCTAAGAATTGCCGCCTCGGTCTGGCGCTGCTCTTTGTCGCGCGCGATGTCGCGCGCCCACTCCTCGTGGCCCATCGCGCGATAGACCTTGACGAGCTGCTCCCAGGGCTGCGGCTTGAAGTCGATGCCGAGATGATCGGGGGGCTGGCGTGCGAGCCAGCGCTTGCGGGTCGCGGAGTCGAACTCGCCGTCACCGGCAAACGCGCCGTAAGTGAACCCGTCGAACAGGATGTCGCAACGCAGAGAGTTGCCGTCCGGATCGCTGATCGATTCGGCGACGTAGCGCCCGTCAGCGTCGACAAGCCAACCGCACTTGGCTGCGGCGAGGACGAGAGACCCTTGGATGGCGCTCCCTAGCAAGAACAGCCCGCGCGAAATGCCGGAACTCTGGAGGAAGAGCGCACTTCGCGCGGTACCATTGGGAGCGTGCTGCAAGGCCTGGCTGGCGACAAATGTCCCCCCACCACAAGCTAAATCACCGCTGATCTCTGCACCAGCCAGACGCACCCCGCCCTCGGCCCAGAAGCCTTCGTTGAGGAAAACGGCGCCGAACACCTTGGCACTGTCGCAGACGAGCGCGGGGCCCGTCGAATTGAGAAAAGTGCCGCGCCCGCAATTAAACTGCCCGGCGATCTCGGCGCCGAGCAGCCGTACTTCGCCTTCGGCGCGGAAGCCTTCGCGAAGAAACACGTTTCCGGCGAACTCCGTGCTGTCGGCCTGAAGGCCAGGCGCATACGACCCGTTCAGCAGGAGCCTATCGAGGCGGGCGTTTTTTAGCGTGACGAGGCGCTCCAAGTAGCAGCCGAAGAGGCTCAACGGGCGGACGCTGTCGGCGCACTCCAAATCGATATCGCCGTCAATGTAGGCTCCGTCTAGCTCGACGCCTTTCTCGTGCACCGGGGCATCGTCGTCGCCGCCGAGGGCGAGGAAGCGCACGAAGCCGCCGCGCACGAGGACTTTCGGGTCGGTCTTGTCCACGCTGCGCCAGCCTTTAAGCTCCCGCTCGAAGCACGCGAGGCAGTCCCTGAAGACCGGCCGCAGCGCCTCGGCGTCCATGGTAAGCGCGTCGGTCCAATTCTCCGGCGCTTTCGGGTGGCCTCGGGCAAAGCGGAGAAGCTCGTCGACGAACGGCCGGACGATTTCCGGCTCCGTGTCGATCTTCGCTTTGAGGTCATCGGAGCGCTCGGGGTGCTGGCGCATCACCTCGGCGCAGAGCTGATAGAAGTCCGGCTCGGAGAGCCGCGTCTTGGCCGCCTCAAGCCGCCGTTTTCGCTTGTTGGGCGTGAGCGCGCACGGCTTTCCCTTCGCCGCCTTCTTGAGCAGCTTCTCCTCGGCCGGCAATAGGCCGTGCTTGGTCGCCGCGCCGCGAACACGGAAATCGGCGAGCGAGCGGCCGAACGCGCGTTTGCGCGGCTTGTTCGCCATTGAAGAGCCCTGTCCCCCGCCGGGCCGAAGGATATACGGCGCTTGAGCATTTTGCCCATCGCGGCACCGGGTCTTGGTTTGCGGCGCGGACTTGCGCCAGCTCAATGCACCGCGGGGCGCCC
>DATETZ010000027.1:0-7185 GCA_035283385.1 Hyphomicrobiaceae bacterium | reverse complement strand
CCGAGCCGCTGGACGAGGCGTGGCTCGCGAGCCGCCTCGCCGGCGAGAACGATATCGCTGCCTTGCTTGCCGAGCTCAAGGCCAGCTACGCCGGGCGGGGGATCAATCTCGTGCGCGTCGCTGGCAAGTGGGCGTTCCGCACCGCCGAGGACCTGTCGTATCTCTTGGAGCAGTATGCGGTCGAGCAGCGCCGGCTGTCCAAAGCCGCGCTCGAGACGCTCGCCATCATCGCCTACCATCAGCCCGTGACGCGCGCCGAGATCGAGGACATCCGTGGCGTGGCGAGCTCGCCCGGCACGCTCGACATCTTGATGGAGTGCGGCTGGATCCGGCCCCGGGGCCGGCGCCGCGCGCCGGGCAAGCCGATCACCTACGGCACCACGGACAGCTTTCTCAGCCATTTCGGGCTCGACAGCATCAAGGATCTGCCGGGACTGGCCGAGCTCAAGGCTGCGGGCCTTTTGGACTCGAACCTGCCGCCGGGCTTCTCCGTGCCCGACCCGTCAGGCGTGGCGGCGCTCATGCCCGACGAGCTGCCCCTCGAGGCGGCGGACGATGAGGAGGCCGACGGTGACGGAGATCTCTGATCCGCATGGGTCCCGGACCTGACGGGTCGATCAGCGCAGGCCCCGTACCGCGTGAAGCACCGCGTGAAGCACTGGATCGTCAAAGCATCCCAAGATAGGCCGGCCGCGACGGCGCCAGGGGGCTCGCCGCGCGGGCGCGCCGCCGCCACGTTTGCCGCGCGCCTGACGCTCGAGGACGTCGAGCGGCGCTATGGGGAGACCCATGCGCTGCGCGGCGTCTCCCTCGACGTCGCGCCGGGCGAGATCGTGTGCCTGCTCGGGCCCTCGGGGTGCGGCAAGACCACGCTCCTGCGCGTCGCCGCCGGCATCGAGAAGCCGTCCGCCGGCCGCGTTCTCATCAATGACCGCGAGATGGCAGGGCCCAATCGCTTCGTCCCCCCCGAGGAGCGCGGCGTCGGGCTCATGTTTCAGGACTTCGCCCTGTTCCCGCACCTCTCGATCCTCGAGAACGTGGCCTTCGGCTTGAAGGCGCTGCCGCGCGAGGAGGCCAGGCGAGAGGCTTTCCTGCTCTTGTCGCGCGTCGGTCTCGAGGGATACGCGGACGACTATCCCCATATCTTGTCGGGCGGCCAGCAGCAGCGCGTCGCGCTCGCGAGAGCCATCGTGCCCCGGCCGGCCGTGATGCTCATGGACGAGCCGTTCTCGGGCCTCGACGTGCAGCTGCGCGAAAGCATGCAGGAAGAAACGCTCGCGCTCTTGACGGAGACGCGCGCCACGTCGGTGATCGTGACGCACAATCCGGAGGAGGCCATGCGGCTCGGCGACCGCATCGCCGTGATGCGCGCCGGGCGCCTCGTGCAGGCGGGCAAGGCCGAGGAGCTCTACGCACGGCCGGAGGAGCTGTTTGTCGCGAGGCTGTTCTCCGAGATCAACGAGATCCCATATCGCGTGCACGGCGGCGCCATCGAGACCCCGATCGGCCGCCTGCCCGCCCCCGGGCTCGCCGAAGGCGACACGGCGATCCTCTGCCTTCGCGAGCGCGGGATCGTGCTCGCTCCGCGCGGGGCGGGCCTCGCCGGGCGGGTGCGCGCCGTGAAGTTCCTGGGCGACGTGGCTCGGCTCGAGATCGCGGTCGAGGGGTTTGAGGCGCCGCTGCGCGCCCGCGCCCTTGAGAGCCACGGGTTCGAAAAAGGCGCCGAGGTGGCCGTCGAGATCGATCCGGCGCGGGTGCTCATTTTCCCGGAGACGGACGAAGAAAGCGCTTGAAATCAACGAGCTAGGCGTTAATCGGCCGGCTGGCCGGCGCTTGCCGGGGGGTGGCCTTTCTGCAATAGTCCCATGAGACGGCATATGCCGCACATGGGCAGCGGAAGCTGCCGAGGAGACAAAAGCTCATGGGTTTCAGCACCACTCACTTGCTGCTCCTCTTGGTGGTGGTCGTTCTCCTGTTCGGCCGCGGCAAGATTTCCGAGCTGATGGGCGATGTCGCCCGCGGCATCAAGAGCTTCAAGAAGGGCATGGCCGAGGACGAGACTGCCGGCGAGGCCCCGCGGCCGCAGAAGGCCATCGACCATGCCGGCACGCCCGCCGGGCAGAGCGAGCGCGACACCACCAAGACGGGCTAGCCATTGGGGCGGCGGCTCCGCCGTCCTTTCCAGGGAGTGGTATCGTAGGTCGGACTGAGCGCAGGCTCTGCCCGAGCGAAGTCCGACATCAATGGCCCGATAGGTGTCGGACTTCCCCCGGATCAAGTCCGGGGTCAGTCCGACCTACATTATCTATCAGCGCAACGGCGGCCGGATAGGCAATGTTCGACATCAGCTGGAGCGAGCTTGTGATCCTTGCGATTGTGGCCCTCATTTTCGTGGGTCCCAAGGAGCTGCCCAAGTTCCTCGCCGCGCTCGGGCGCTATGCCGGCGTGATCCGCCGCCACGCCAACGAGTTCCGCCAGCAGTTCGATCAGGCCATGCGCGAGGCGCAGCTCGATGAGATCAAGAACGAGGTCGAAGGCGTGCGCGAGAGTGTTGTGAGCACGGCCCGCGAGGCGGAGCGCTCGGTATCGGCTGAGACGGAGGGGGCGAAGCGCGAGATCGAGGCGGCGGCGACGGCAAAGCTCGCCCCAGATGCCGCGGCAGCGCCGGCAACGGTTCTCGAGGCCTCGAGCCTGCCGGCGCCTCTCCCGGCGCCGTCCGAGAGCAAGAGTTGACGTCATGCAGGATGGTGCAGAGAGCCGCCCCGGCCAAAACGAGATCGACGCCACGAAGGCGCCGCTCATCGAGCATCTGATCGAGCTCAGGCAGCGGCTGGTTTACGCTCTGGTCGCCTTCTTCGTGGCGTTCGTCGTGTGCTTCTCGGTCGCGCGCCACATCTACGACGTGTTGGTTTGGCCCTACGTATGGGCGTCGGGCAGCAATCACGTGCGCCTCATCGCCACGCACTTCCTGGAGCAGATCTTCACCCAGCTCAAGCTCGCGATGTTCGGGGCCGCGTGCCTGTCATTCCCGGTGGTCGCGGTGCAGCTCTACAGGTTCGTCGCGCCCGGGCTGTACAGCAACGAGCGCCAGGCCTTTCTGCCGTACCTCATCGCGACGCCGGTTTTCTTCGTCATGGGGGCCGCGGTCGTTTACTTCCTCGCCATGCCGTTCCTGATCAAGTTTTCGCTGGGGCTCGCCGAGGTGTCGAGCGCCGGGCCGGCGACCATCGAGCTGATGCCGAAAGTCTCCGAGTACCTTTCGCTGATCATGACCTTGATCTTCGGCTTCGGGATCTGCTTTCAGTTGCCCGTAGCGCTGACGCTGCTGGCGCGCGCCGGCATCGTGACATCGGCTGCGTTGAAGAGCGGGCGCCGCTTCGCCATCGTCGGCATTTTCGCGGTGGCCGCGGTCCTCACCCCGCCCGACGCCATCAGCATGGTCATCATGGCGCTGCCGACAGTGCTGCTCTACGAGCTCTCGATCTTCGCCGTCGAGTGGGTGGAGAAGAGGCAGGCCGCCGCCGCCAAGGCCGCGCAGCCCACCCAGACCTAGCTCGCGAGCTGCAGCGATTTCATTTTGGAAGTGTCGACGTCGCGCTCGGCGTGCCAGAGGTCGTAGGCCGTCTGCATGTTGAGCCACGAGGCGGCGGATGTGCCAAATACTGTCGCGAGCCGCACGGCCATTGCGGGGGTGACGGGCTGCTTCTCGGCAAGAATGTCATAGAGCGATTGGCGCGATATGCCGAGCGCGCGCGCCACCTCGGCCTTCGGCACGGGCAGGGCCGGGAGCACGATCTCGCGCAGGAACGCGCCCGGATGGGTCGGGCAGCGATCGGGCGATCTCGTGGGAGGCTGAGCCATGGTCGCGACTCTATTGGCGTATGGACGACATCAGCATCAATCTACCTGCTTCTGGACCGCATCGCACACCCGTCCTATACCGTCGAGCCAATATTCTCTTCGACTGCGGCTCATCTTCCGTCATGCCGGCGAAGGCCGGCACCGACGCAAGTCTCCACGCACTCTTGGCGAGGTGTCGTGGGTCCCGGCCTCCGCCGGGATGACGTTGAGAAGGCTGAGACGGTGCGCACCAAGACGCGATGGTCGTGCACAGCAGCGTCGCTAAGGACCAGATGCTTCGCGAGGCGACCCCGTGTTCGACATCAAGTGGATCAGAGACAATGCCGAAGCCTTCGACGAGGGGCTCAGAAAGCGCGGGCTTGAGCCGATGGCGGCGAAGCTCCTCGAATTGGACGACGCACGGCGGCGGCACTTGACCAATCTGCAGTCGGCGCAGGCGCGCCGCAACGCGGCCTCCAAGGAGATCGGCAAGGCGAAGGCCGCGAAGGACGAGGCGGCGGCGAAGAAGCTCATGGCCGAGGTCGCCGAGCTCAAGGAGGTCATTCAAGGGGGCGAGGAGGAGGAGCGCCAACTCGATGCCGCGCTCCAGCGCGAACTGGAAGTCATTCCTAACCTGCCGCTCGGAGACGTGCCGGTCGGCAAGGACGAGACGGCAAACAAGGAAGTGCGCCGGATTGGCGCGCGGCCGAAGTTCTCCTTCAAGCCCAAGGATCACGTCGAGATCGGCGAGGCGCTGGGCCTCATGGACTTCGAGACGGCGGCGAAGATCTCAGGCGCGCGCTTCGTCGTCTTGAAGGGCGCGCTGTCGCGCCTCGAGCGCGCGCTCGCCTCTTTCATGCTCGACCTGCACACGCGCGAGTTCGGGTACACCGAGTACAACCCGCCGCTGCTGGTCAAGGACCACACCGCCTATGGCACCGGGAACCTGCCGAAGTTCGCTGCCGATCTTTTTCAGACGAGCCGTTCTCTCGCTCCGCAGGATCGATACCGCATTTGGCTTGAGGAGCAACTTGACTGTTTCCGGAGTGAGGGAGCGAGCACCGACGAAATCGTGGAACGCTTAAAAGGCTATTCCAGAATCGACGCGGGATCTGGCTCCGAACGACTTTGGCTCATCCCGACAGCCGAGGTCGCGCTGACGAACTTCGTGCGCGAGCAGATCATCGACGAAGCGCAATTGCCGATGCGCATGACGGCGTGGACGCCGTGCTTCCGCTCGGAGGCGGGCGCGGCGGGCAAGGACACGCGCGGCATGATCCGCCAGCACCAGTTCTCGAAGGTCGAGCTGGTTTCCATCACCACACCTGAGGACAGCCTCGCCGAGCACGAGCGCATGACGGCCTGCGCGGAAGAAGTTCTCAAGCGGCTCGGCCTCGCCTACCGCACCGTGCTCCTGTGCACCGGCGACATGGGGTTCGCCAGCCAGAAGACCTACGACATCGAGGTCTGGCTGCCGGGGCAGGAGGCGTACCGCGAGATCTCGTCGTGCTCGGTGTGCGGCGACTTCCAGGCCCGCCGCATGGGCGCGCGCTACCGTCCAAAGGGCTCGAAGGACCCCGGATCAGGGTCCGGGGCAGGCGTTAAGTATGTGCACACGCTCAACGGCTCGGGCCTCGCCGTCGGCCGTACGCTGATCGCAATTCTAGAGAACTACCAACAGGGGGACGGATCTGTCATAATCCCCGAGGCCCTGGTGCCCTACATGGGGGGCATGACGAAGATCGTGAAGTCGTGAATTCGTGACATCGTGAAATCGTCCGCAAACTGCAGATCCGCGACTTCACGATTTGACGACTTCGCGAATTCACCCACCTGCCGCTAACGATTGAGAGCCTTCGTCTCGATGCGCATTCTGGTCACCAACGACGACGGCGCGGGCGCCCACGGCCTCACCGTGCTGCATCAGATCGCCAAGGCCATCACGCAGGACGTGTGGATCGTCGCGCCCGAGATGAACCAGAGCGGGGCCTCGCACGCGCTCACGCTCTCGGTGCCGCTGCGCTATCGCGAGATCGGCGAGCGCGCGTTCGCGGTCCGCGGCACGCCGGCCGACTGCGTCATCATGGGCGTGCGCCATGTCCTCGAGGCTGCCCCGCCGGACTTGATCCTGTCCGGCGTCAATCATGGCGCCAACCTGGCCGAGGACGTGACCTACTCCGGAACCATCGCCGGGGCCATGGAGGGCACGCTGCTCGGCATAAGGTCGATCTCCATGAGCCTTACGGTCGGCTTCGATCCCGAGGGCCGCCAGCACTGGACGACGCCGCTCGAGCACGGGCCGGGCCTGGTCGAGAAACTGCTATCGGCTGGATGGCCGCAGGGCGTGCTGATGAACATCAACTATCCCGACCTCGCGCCCGACAAGGTCGCCGGCACCGCCGTCACCAGCCAGGGCCGGCGCGATCAGGGCGGCCTGCATGTCGAAGAGCGCCGCGATACCTGGGGCGACCCCTATTTCTGGGTCGGCTTCGAGCGCCGCCGCGCCGACCCGCCCGAGGGCTGCGATCTCTGGGCCATCGCCAACGGGCTGATCTCGATCACGCCCTTGTCCCTCAATCTGACGCACCGCCCGACATGCGACGCCCTGGCCGACATCTTCAAATCCTCGGGCCAGGAGCGCTTCAAGGGCACGGCTTGAGCCAACCCGCCTTTCTCGCGGGCTCTACGGGCCAGGCTGCCCGGCGCCACGAAAGCCGCCCCTGAGAACGCCGCGCGCGTGACTCCGCGATGGCTCGCCGCGCAAATGAAAGGGGGGCGCGTCGCCCCCCTCCCAGGATCACGATGGAGATCCGATCAGCGGTTCGCTAGTTGGCCGGGAGCGCACCGTCGGCAACCTTGTCCACCGCCTTGACGCTCATCGCCTGCGCGTCTGCCGTGCACGCGAATTCGAGCGACTTGCCCTCGGCGGTGTCGAAGCGCGCCGTCTTGCCGGCGTCGATCTTGACCTCGAAGCGGGCGGCCGTGTCGCTGGGCTCCTCGTCGCCGTTCATGGCTTCGGTGACCATCAGGGTCAGATTGCAGAGACCGCTGTCGTTCTGGAAGTAGCTCACGGCGCGCTTGGATCCGACATCGAAGCTGATGCCGTGCACGGGCTTCATCGTCAAGGCGGGCGAGGAACCGGCGCTGGCGGCGCTACCGGTGAGCCCGAGACCGGCGATCGCGAGGGCGGTGAGGATGAGCTTGTTCATGGTGGTCCCCTTCATCTCGATTTGAATTGCAGCGAAGATCGAATTTGATGAGGCCAGTATGTTCCCCAGGGCACAGGGGGGCTGTTCCCCAGGGAACACCCCGCAAATTTTCAGAATAGACATGCCGAAGCGCGTC
>DATETZ010000026.1:0-16356 GCA_035283385.1 Hyphomicrobiaceae bacterium | reverse complement strand
GAGAAAATTCAGCGCGACCCTCTCCTGAAGCGCCGGTTCCCTCGTCTGTCTCGCGTATGCCGTGCATCGGATTAGTAGGGTGTACCGCTGGTTGCCGTGTCAGGCTCAGTGTCCACCGTTCATTTCCACCGTTCATTATCGCATCGCAAAAACGCTTGCCTTTTTCTGGCTGAATTCTCATGCTGCTACGCACAAATCCATCGACATGAATGGGGTGGTCATGAAGACACGAGGTATCGTGCTCCTGTCGGCTGCGTTGCTTACGAGTGCGGCCGCATTGGCTGAGGATTTCCAGCTTCCGCCTGAGATCACGCCGCGGCTGCGCGCGGCGTGCGAGACAGACGTCCGCCGCCTGTGCATCGGCAACACGCCGACGGTGGCCAAAGTGAAGCGCTGCGTCACAGTGAAGTTTTTTCAGCTCGGCAAGCGCTGCCAAGTGGAGCTCGCCTACGCCGGCTTCAGCCGCTGAAAGGGGTGCGAGGCTCTGCCGGCGCCGATCCGCCGGCCATCATCGGGTACGGCTGTCTGGCATGACAGGAGCAAGGCAAGAGCGCGATCTGCTTCTTGACGCTTGAAGTGGGCATCCCGGTCAGGCGGCCCGGGCCGAGACGGGCTTCGCGCAGTCCGCCAAATATGCCATCGCGGCGGTGACGCCGCCTTTCCTGTGTGGCACGCCGGCAAGCTCGAGGCCCATCTCGACGCCGGCGAGCGCGCCGAGGATCGTGAGCTCGTTGGTGTCGCCCAGGTGGCCGATGCGGAACGCCTTGCCGGCCAGCTTGTTCAAGCCGGTGCCGAGCGACATGTTGAAGGTGTCGAGCACGACCTTGCGGAACGCGTCGGCGTTGTGGCCCTCGGGCATGATGACTGCGGTCACGGCCGGCGAGTAGTACTTTGGATCGCGGCACCACACCTCGAGCCCCCACCCGCCGACCGCGCGCCGTGTCGCTTCCGCGAGACGCTCGTGACGGGCGAAGACATTATCGAGGCCTTCCTCGTTGAGCATGTCGACCGCTTCCGCGAGCCCGTAGAGGAGGCCGGTCGCAGGCGTATAGGGGAAAAAGCCGCTGGCGTTGTTGGCCAGCATGTCCTCCCACGAGAAATACGACTTTGCGAGCTTTGCCGCCTTCGACGCCGCGAGCGCCTTTTGGCTCACCGCATTGAACGAGAGCGCGGGCGGCAGCATCAAGCCCTTCTGCGAGCCGGCCACCGTCACGTCGATGCCCCACTCGTCGTGCCTCAAGTCCATCACGCCGAGCGAGGAGATCGTGTCGGCCATGAACAGGGCCGGGTGGCGCGCGGCATCGAGCGCGCGCCGGATCTCCTCGAGCCAGCTGCGGCAGCCGGTCGAGGTTTCGTTGTGGACGATGCAGACCGCCTTGATGGCGTGGGCCTTGTCCTTCCTGAGCCGGTCCTCGATCAGGTTGGCATCGGCGCCGACGCGCCAGTCGGTCGGGAGAAACTCGGGGCTCAGGCCGAGCTTCTCGGCCATGACTTTCCACAACAGCGCGAACTGGCCGGTCTCGACCATGAGCACGCGGTCGCCCGGCGACAGCGTGTTGACGAGGGCCGCTTCCCAAGCCCCGGTGCCGGACGAGGGGAAGACGATGACCGGGTTATCGGTCTTGAAGATCGTCTTGATGCTTGCGAGCACGCGCTTGGCAAGGCTCTGGAACTCGGGCCCGCGGTGGTCGAGGATCTGCTGCGACATCGCTTGCAGGATGCGCTCGGGCAAGGGCGTCGGGCCTGGAATCTGGAGGAAGTGACGGCCCGGACGGCGTGGCTCGTTCGGCATTGAGCTCCCCATTTGGCTCCCGCACACTAGTGTGGCGGTTCAGAAGTTCCCCATCACGTGCCACCAAGTCGGGAGGGAACTTCTGAACCAAAGCCACACTAGCAACTCTTTGATTTCTAGTGTCCCGAATCCGAAGTTCGCAAACGCGCTTGCCCCATGGTGTGTGCGAACTTCGGATTCGGAACACTAGCGCCCGTCCCGGCGAGCCTCCTCGCCGAGGAACGCAACCCGTGTCTCTCTGGTATTCAGCGCGCGCGAGAAACGGGCACCTATTAGGTGTGAAAGCCGAGTTCCGTCAAGGCCGTTACAGGCTCGAGATGCCCCATGGAGGGCAAGCAAGACGTGCGGTCCCGCGGCGAGGCCGGTCGACGCGGCGCCGAAGAGCGGTTAACCGTTCGGCCGCTGACAGCGAGTTTGCCAATCGCCTGGGGACGGCATGGAAGCGTTGAACAGATTGACGGCAGCCGATGCGGCGGCGGGCATCAAGCGCGGCGACTTCACGTCGGAAGCGCTCGTTGCGGCGTGCCTGGCGCGCATCGCGGAGCGAGAGCCGGTGGTCGAGGCGTGGGCCCATCTCGATCCGAATTTGGCCCGCGCACAGGCGCGAGCCGCCGATGCCGCGCTGCGCGCGGGCCGGAGCCCCGGTCGGCTGCACGGCATTCCGGTCGCCATCAAGGACATCATCGACACCAGGGAGCTGCCGACCGAGAACGGCACACCCATCTTCGCCGGTCGGCGCCCGGCGGCAGACGCTGCCGTCGTCGGCGCGCTCAAAGCGGCGGGCGCCATGATCCTCGGCAAGACGGTGACGACCGAGCTCGCCTTCTTCGCGCCCGGCAAGACCCGCAATCCCGCCGACCCCGGCCGCTCGCCCGGCGGCTCCTCGTCGGGCTCGGCGGCGGCGGTCGCCGATTTTCACGTTCCGCTTGCGCTCGGCACGCAGACGGCGGGCTCGATCCTGCGCCCGGCGTCGTTTTGCGGCGCGATCGGCTGGAAGCCGACATTCGGGCTCGTGTCGCGAGCGGGCGTCCTGCCTCAGTCGCGCCCGCTTGACACGGTGGGCGCCTTCGCCCGCTCGGTCGAGGACATCGCGCTCGTCATGAGCTGCCTCGCGAAGCCCGACCCCGCCGATCCCGACACTCTCGGCCGCGAGCCGTCGATCGATTGGTCGCTCTCTGAACGCGGCGCGCCGCCGAAGCTCGCATTCGTGCGCCAGCCCGCCTGGCCGCTCGGAGAGCAGGCGATGCACGCGGCACTCCTCGGCTTCGTGAAGGAGCTGGGGACAAGGGTCGTCACCGAGGTCGAGCTTCCCGAGAGCTTCGAGCGCGGGCTCACGGCCCAGCAAACGGTCCAGTTCCACGACATCGCGCAAAACTACGGGCCCCTTCTCGACGCGCACCCCGACAAGATCAGCGCCAAGCTCACCGAGGTCATCGGCCTCGGGCGGCAGGTCTCGGTCTCCGATTACGGCGCGGCGCTGGCGCTTCGGGAGCCCCTCTATGCAGAGCTTGCCGGACTCATCCAAGGATTCGATGCGATCCTCACGCCCGCCGCGGCCGGTCCGGCGCCGATCGGCCTCGGCAGCACGGGAAGCCCGGCCTTCAACGCGCTCTGGACCTATCTCGGCCTGCCCGCCATCAGCCTGCCGCTGCTCGAGGCCGGCGGCCTCCCCCTCGGCATGCAGCTCGTCGGCCGCCGCTTCGAGGACCGGCGGCTGTTGGCGGTGGCGCGGAGGTTGATGGCGATGGTTTGAGGGTGGTGCGCGGAAGATGTGGCGAGTCTGCTTCAATTCGGGCAGCAGGTGTGCGACGGCCTCCCTTTAGGACGGTCGTTTTGTCTTCTGTTCCTCGCATAATCTCTTTCCAGACCGCTCATGCCCTCCGGTCGTCCTCGCAAAAATGCCGACCTACGCCGAGGGCTTGGCGGCCGAGGCGAGATAGTTGACGCCCGTATCCGGGTCGAGGCTCCAGCGGTCGCGCAGGGGATCGTAGACGAGGCCCATGAAGCGCGGCGGTGCAAGGCCGGCGTTCGCGAGATGGCGACCAAGCTCGTCCGGCGTCACGAACCGCTCCCACTGGTGCGTGCCCCTCGGCAGCCAGCCGAGCACGTACTCGGCGGCGACAATGGCGAGCGCGTACGATTTCAAGGTGCGGTTGATGGTCGACAGCACCAAGAGCCCGCCGGGCCGGACGAGGCTCGCGCAGGTTTTCAGGAACGCGCCCGCATCGGGCACGTGCTCGACGACCTCGAGGCAAATGACAGCGTCGAACCGCTGGCCGGACGCCGCCAAGTCCTCGACTGTCGCCACCCCGTAATCGATCGCGAGCCCCTGGCGCGCGGCGTGCGCGCGGGCGGCGGCAATATTCTCGTCCCCCGGATCGATGCCGGTGACGCGCGCCCCCAAGCGCGTGAGCGGCTCCGAGATGAGCCCGCCGCCGCAGCCGATATCGAGGATGCCCAAGCCGTTGAGTGGCCCAGGCCGGCCTGGCGTCAGACCGAAGTGGCGGACCAGCTCGTCGCGGATGAAGGTCAGCCTGGCGGGCCCGAGCTGGTGCAGGGGCCGGAACGTGCCGTTGGGGTCCCACCATTCAGAGGCCATGGCCTCGAAACGGGCGACCTCGGCGGCATCGAGGCTCGCCTCTGGACCGGGCCTTGTCCCGGATTGAGGACTGGGGGCGGGGCTGGTCATCGTCTCAAAGGGGGGCGTGCGGCCTGCAGTTGTCAATCACTTCATGCGACCGCGGTTGCGATCGCGCGATGATGCCGGTATGAGTGCCCGCCGCGGGTCAGGCATGCCGGCTCGAGGCCGGGGAGCTTGCGCGGCAAGGCTTTGGCCCTCGACCGCTCCCCCGGACCCGCTCGAGGGACCAATCCAAGACTGGTGTGGGGCGCCGAGCGGGTGAGGCCATGGCCGTTGTGGTAATGAAATTCGGCGGCACCTCCGTCGCCAACGTCGAGCGCATCAGGAACGTCGGGTGTCACGTCAAGCGCGAGATCGACGCCGGCAACAAGGTCGCCGTCGTGGTCTCGGCGATGGCGGGCGCAACCAACCAGCTCGTCGCCTGGGTGCGCGAGGCCGCCCTTCTGCACGATGCGCGCGAGTACGATGCGGTCGTCGCCAGCGGCGAGCAGGTGACGGCCGGCCTGCTCGCCATCGTGCTGCAGTCGATGGGGCTCCAGGCGCGCTCTTGGCAGGGCTGGCAGATCCCGATCCTCACCAATTCCGCGCACGGCGCGGCCCGCATCAAGGACATTTCCGGGACGCGGCTCCGGGAGCGGCTCGACGCGGGGGAAGTGGCCGTCATAACCGGCTTTCAGGGCCTCGAGCCCGAGCGCAACCGGGTCTCGACGCTGGGACGCGGCGGCTCGGATACCAGCGCGGTGGCCGTCGCGGTGGCGCTTCATGCGGACGTGTGCGACATCTACACCGACGTCGACGGCGTCTACACCACCGACCCGCGTATCGTCTCCAAGGCGCACCGCCTGCCCAAGGTGTCGTACGAGGAAATGCTGGAGATGGCGTCGTCGGGCTCGAAAGTTCTGCAGACGCGCTCCGTCGAGCTTGCCATGGTGCATCGCATGCGCCTGCGCGTGCTCTCGAGCTTTGCCGAGCCCGACGCGATGCCGCCCCTGCGGATGGACAACTTGGACAACATCGGCACCCTGGTTTGCGACGAGGATGAGATCGTGGAGAGTCAGGTCGTCAGCGGGATTGCCTACGCGAAGGACGAGGCAAAGATCACAATTCTCAAGGTCGAGGATAAGCCTGGCGTGGCTGCGCGCATTTTCGGGCCGCTTGCCGAGGCCTCGATCAACGTCGACATGATCGTCCAGAACGTGTCGGCCGACGGCAAGAACACCGACATGACGTTCACCGTGCAGGTCGCCGAGCTGCCGCGCGCGCTCGAGGTCCTAAAGGCGGCCAAGGCCGGCATCGGCGATTTCGACATCCAGAGCTCGCCCGACGTAGCCAAGATCTCCGTCATTGGAATCGGCATGAGGAGCCACGCCGGTGTCGCGGCGCAAATGTTCAAGGCGCTTGCCGAAAAAGGTATCAATATTCTTGCTATAACGACCTCGGAAATAAAGATCAGCGTTTTGATCGACGCGGCCTATGCGGAGCTCGCCGTCAGAACGCTGCACTCGCTCTATGGGCTCGACGCGGACTAAAGCCCAAGTTGAGCGTTCCTCGACGCCCCGGGCTCTGAGAGCCTCGCTCTGCGAGCCCGTGCTCCACATTCGGCGCTCGATAGAATTCCGGCGCCGCTAACGCCGCCTTACGGCGGATCGACCGACTGGCTGTGGCTCATGCAGACGAGACGTGGCGAGGAGCCCCGAGTCTTGCCCTCAGAGCCGGCGCTGCGTGTCATCATGCGGCGCCTGCGCGACATCATGGCCGAGCCGGCCGACGGCCAGGCGCGGCTCGACAAGATCGTGCATCAGATCGCGGGCGTGATGGTCGCCGACGTCTGCTCCATCTACTTGAAGCGGCAGGATGGCTCGCTCGAGCTGTTTGCGACCGAGGGCCTCAATCCGGCCGCCGTCCACAACACAAGGCTGAAGCGCGGCGAGGGCCTGGTCGGGCGCTGCGCCGAGCTCAACATTACGATCAACGAGCCCGACGCCTCGAAGCACCCCGCGTTCTCGTACCGGCCGGAGACGGGCGAGGAGATTTACCATTCGCTCATGGCGGTGCCGGTTCAGAGAAGCGGCCAAGTGCTCGGCGTCCTGGTCGTGCAGAACCGCACCTCGAAGGAGTATTCGGACGAGGATGTCGAGGTGCTGCAGGCGACCGCAATGGTCGTCGCCGAGCACCTCGTCTCCGGCGCTGTTTCGGGGGCCGGCGCCGCGCTCGAGATATCGAAGTCGCTGGCGGCGGTCATCAAAGGCGAGCCGATCTCGGAAGGCATCGCGCTCGGTCACGTGGTGCTGCACGAGCCGAGAATCGTCGTCACGAAGCTGATGGCGGACGACCCGGTCGAGGAGATGCGCCGGCTCGAGGCCGCGCTCGCAGAGCTCAGGGCCTCTCTCGACGAGATGCTGGCTCACGAGCACCTGGCGGGCGCCGGCGAGCATCGTGACGTGCTCGAGGCCTACCGCATGTTCGCCCACGATCGCGGGTGGGAGCGGCGCCTCATGGAGGCCGTGCAAGGCGGGCTGACGGCCGACGCGGCCGTCGAGAGCGTCCAGAACAGCGCCCGCGCACGCGTGCTGCGCCAGGGCGACCCCTATTGGCGCGAGCGGCAGCGCGACGTCGACGACCTGTCCGATCGCCTATTGCGCATTCTGGCTGGCCGCCCAACGGGACATGTGGATCCAGCGGACATGCCGGCCGATACGATCCTCGTCGCACGGGCGATGGGCCCCGCAGAGCTGATCGACTACGACCGCACGAAGCTCCGGGGCCTCGTGATCGAGGAGGGCAGCGGCCAGAGCCATGTCGCCATCGTTGCCAAGGCCCTGGGGATCGCCGCCATTGGCCAGGCGGACGGCATCGTCGAGCGCGTCTCCGCCGGTGACGCGGCGATCGTGGACGCCGAGTCCGGCGAAATCCACGTGCGCCCCTCCCCCGACGTCGTCGCCGCCTACACCGACAAGGTGCGCTTCCGGGCGCGGCGGCAGAAGCAGTACGAAGCGCTGCGCAATGTGCCCGCCGTGACCAGGGACGGCGAGCCGATCGGGCTCCACATCAATGCCGGCCTCCTGGTCGACATGCCGCATTTGCGCGAGTCCGGAGCCGATGGCGTCGGCCTGTTCCGCACCGAGCTCATGTTCATGCTGTCGCATGTCTTGCCGCGGCTCGATCGCCAGGTGCAGGCCTATCGCGCCGTGCTCGACGAGGCGGACTGCCGGCCCGTTGTGTTCCGCGTTCTCGACATCGGCGGCGACAAGCCGCTCCCGTACTTGAGGACAATCGCGGAGGAGAACCCGGCGATCGGCTGGCGGGCGATCCGCATGTCGCTCGATCGCCCGGCGCTGTTGCGCACGCAGGTGCGGGCCCTCCTGCGCGCCGGCGCCGGGCGAGAGCTCAGGATCATGATCCCCATGATCTCGGTTGCCACCGAGATGGACGAGACGCGGGCCTTGATCGAGCGCGAGCTCGATATCCACCGCCAGAAGGGTCTCGCGCCGCCGAAAAAAGTGCTGATTGGGGCCATGATCGAGGTTCCGAGCGTGCTGTTCGAGCTCGAATCGCTGCTTCACAAGGTCGACTTCGTTTCGGTCGGCAGCAACGACCTCATGCAGTTTCTGTTTGCCGCCGATCGCACCAATGCCCGCGTCGCGAGCCGCTACGATTGCCTGTCCGTCGCCCCGCTCAGGGCCCTGCGGGCGCTTGCCAAGGCAACGAGGAAGCACAAGGTGCCGTTGGCGCTCTGCGGCGAGATGGCCGGCAAGCCGCTCGAGGCAATGACGCTGATCGGCATCGGCTTCCGCTCGATTTCCATGGCGCCGGCCTCGATCGGGCCGGTCAAGACCATGATCCTGTCGCTCGATGCCTCCCGTGTCACAGCGTTGCTCGACGAGCTCTTGAAGACGGGTTCCGGCAGCCTGCGCTCCGAGCTCGAGCGATTCGCAAAGGCTGACCGCATCGCTCTTTGAGGGCCGCGCCGGCGAGGTGCTACGTAGGCTTTGACAAGGACACCCTTTTTGTGAACCATTCCGCCCCGAGGGATTACGATATCACGTGCGTCAGTAAGCTCGGTTGGTCATGCGTTCCGCTTATGAGCCGATCGATGCGGGGTACCGTTCTCGCGCCCGGGACTTGGCGCGCTGGGGGCATGGTCGAGGCTCCGCATCCGCCGCCGCCGAGAGCGCGGGCCTTTTCCGCGATCTAAGGCGCGTCTTGAAGCTATCGCTTCCGCAAATCGCGCTACGGCTCGGAACCCGCATCGAGGTCATCGAGGCGCTGGAGACCGGGAATGCAAGACGGCTGCCGCCATGGCCCGAAACGGTGCGCGTCGTGACGGCCTATACGGGGCTCGCCAGGATCGATCCGCGGCCGGTGCTCGCAATCATCCATGATGAGATGGTCCTCGCTGCCGCCGCCCGGGAAGAGTTGGGAGCCACGAGACCGTTGCTACGTGCACGGGCGCTGCTTCTGGCCATCACGGCGCCGGTGGCAGCGGCTCTAAGCGCGGCGGCGGGAGCGCTCGCGATCGGCCGTAACGCGGCAAGGGCGGCGCGTGTTGCCGCCGCCGGCCGGCGGCGCGACGCGGAAAACCCTGGCCGGAAAAGGCTCCTGCTGCTGCTCTTGGCGGGCGGCGCGCCGCTCCTGCTTGGCACCGCGCTGGCGCGGCCCGGCATGCTCGAAGCCACCGTCTCGGCGCTCCCTTCTCCCCTTGCGCGCCTGGTGCGCGGCATCGAGGACTATGCGCTCCAGCACATGGCGCCGACCCACGACGGCCTCAAATGGATCGAGGTCGACGATCCGCGCACGCGCCGCACCGACAAATTGCAATCGTCCCGGAATTAGCGCTAAGCCCATTGGCGACCCCGGACACACTTTGGCTCGCCGGGTGCCGATCCCTGCGGCCGTTGCGACACACCGATGAGCGCTATCCCGAAAGAAAAACTGGACAAGCTGGTGGAACGCTGGGAAGCGATCCAGACCGAGCTCAATCGGGGCGTCAATCAGGCGACCTACGCGAAGCTCACGAAGGAGTTTTCCGAGCTCAATCCCATTGTCGAGACGATCCGCGCTCTCGAAGCAGCCGAGAACGAGGTGCATGATCTCGAGGCGCTCCTGGCGGATGCCTCGGCCGGCAAGGAGATGACGGCGCTGGCCCGTGACGATCTCGATCTGGTGCGGCCGCGAATGGCCGATCTCGAGGCCAAGCTCAAGGTGCTGCTGCTGCCCAAGGACGCCGCCGACGAGCGCAGCGTCATCCTCGAGGTGCGGGCAGGGACGGGCGGCGACGAGGCGGCCCTTTTTGCCGCTGGTTTATTCCGCATGTATCAGCGCTACGCCGACCTCAAGGGCTGGAAGACGGAGATCATCTCAGCGTCCGAAAACGACCTCGGCGGCTACAAGGAGATCATCGCCTCGATCACCGGACAGGGCGTGTTCGCACGGCTCAAGTTCGAGAGCGGCGCGCACCGGGTCCAGCGTATCCCGGCAACCGAGAGCGGGGGACGGATCCACACCTCCGCGGCCACTGTCGCGGTGCTGCCCGAGGCCCAAGAGATCGACGTCGACATCAAGCCCGATGACATCCGAATCGATACCATGCGCGCGGGAGGCGCCGGCGGCCAGCATGTCAACAAGACGGAATCGGCCGTGCGCATCACGCACCTGCCCTCGGGCATCGCCGTCGTCTCGGCGGAGAAATCCCAGCACCAGAACCGGCGCCTGGCCATGCAGGTCTTGCGCTCCCGCCTCTATGAGCACGAGCGCGAGAAGGCGGCGAGCGAGCGCAGCCAGGCGCGCAAGAGCCAGGTCGGCTCGGGCGACCGCTCGCAGCGGATCAGGACCTACAATTTCCCGCAAGGCCGCGTCACCGACCACCGCATCAATCTCACGCTGCACAAGATCAACGAGGTCATGGAGGGCGTCGCGCTCGACGAGATCATCGATCGGCTCATCACCGAGCACCACGCGAGCCAGCTCGCCGCACTGGAACGTCATGCAGGGGCGTAACGACGGAGCCGGGTTCGAGGGGCTTCAGGTCGGCGACGCCGTACGCAAGCTCGAGCGGGATCTCGAAGCCGCTGGCGTCGAGACCCCGGACCGAGATGCGCGGGTGCTGGTTGCCGCGTCGCTCGGCGCCACGCCGGCGGATCTCATCTTGAACCCCGATCGGCGGCTCGACGCGGGCGAGGCGCGCTGTCTTGCCGGCTACGGGCGCCGACGCGCGGCGCGCGAGCCCTGCTCCCGCATCCTCGGTGAGCGCGAGTTCTGGGGCCGCAAATTCCGCATCACGCCCGCGACCCTGGATCCCCGGCCCGAGACCGAAACCCTGATCGAGGCCGCGTTGGAGATCGCTCGCGAGGAAGGCTGGTGCCAATCCCCGATCCGCATCCTCGATGTCGGCACAGGCTCGGGCTGCCTGCTCCTGACGCTTCTCGCCGAGCTGCCGCACGCTATCGGCGTCGGCACCGACATCAGCGCAGAGGCGCTGGCGGTTGCGGAGGAAAATTCGCGCCGGCTCGGGCTGTCGGGGCGCGCGCGATTCGAGCAGCGGGGCTCGCTCGGCGGTCTTTGCGCAACATTCGAGCTCTTGCTGTGCAATCCGCCGTATGTTGCCACCGGCGCGATCGCGACGCTGCCGCCCGAGGTCAGGACCTACGACCCACTCGCGGCGCTCGACGGCGGCGAGGATGGGCTAGGCGCCGTTCGGGAGCTGGCTCCCGATTTGGTACGGGTTGTGCCCCGCGGTTGGAGCCTTTTCGAGGTCGGCGCCGGGCAGTCGGACGCCGTTTCGAAGATCCTGCGTGAGGCCTGTCCGGGAGCCTTGGCCATCAGGGTGTGGACGGATCTCGGCGATCACGTCCGTTGTGTGGCGATCCAGACACATTTGTAACTATGCCGCGAAAAGCTCTTGGATTCGGGCCGCATCCGGGATAGTCTAATCAACAGCGGATTAGACCGCGTGCGCGAGTGCTCGTTGACATGGCCGGCGCAGTCCCGGCATAGGGCGCACGTTCGAGACAGCGATAAGGCGGACGATCGCCAATACGGCTAGCGCTCTCCAGCTGCTGATGCCGGATGGCCACCGGGGACGCCGATCGCGCATACGCTCCTCCCGATTGGATTTTTCGACTGCCGTATCGAGCGTGACGACGAGAGACGGATCGGAGTTCCGGGCGCCCCTGGCGCTGGAGCAGTTTGCGGCAAATCGTGGACAGTTTTGCCGAATAGGGCTGCGATAGCGCAGGTGCTCTGAGGTGGTTCCGATTCGATGGAAGCGGGAACCGCTCGTGAGGCGTTCGCTGCTGGCTCGCTTGGCGCGCGGGCATGCATTTCGGGGACCGGAGACCGGGCTGGAATTTGTATCGCCCGTGCACGGTATGGGGACGTGATGCCCCGGACGGCGGGGGTTGCACAACTGGCATTTTCAACCAACGAGAACGGAGCCCATGAGGCAGGGACAGCAGAACCGCAGAGGCCGCGGACGCAGCAATCATCAGAATCATCGCAAGGGCCAAAATCCGTTGACCCGCAGCTTCGAAAGCACGGGTCCGGATGTGAAGATTCGCGGCACGCCCGCTCACATCGCCGAGAAATACATGACGCTCGCGCGTGACGCCCATTCGTCCGGCGACCCGGTGTTGGCCGAGAACTATCTCCAGCACGCCGAGCACTACAACCGCATCATCATGGCCTATCGCGAGCAGCAGACGGGGCCGGGCGGCGAGATGGCGAACGGCCAACCTGGCCGCTACCGCTTCGATTCCGCTATGGGAAGCGAGGAATTCGGCGATGAGACGGGCGAGGAGTTCGGCGGCGACGTGCAGCCGCAGCCGCCCATCATGCGGGGCCAGGAGCCGCAGCCGAGATCCTTCGAAGGACAGCGCGCCGATGACCGGGGGCAGCGCCCGGGCCACGAGCCTCACCGCCATCATCATCGTGAGCGTGATCCGCGCGGCTACCCCGAGCGGGTCGAGCGTCAGGATCGCCCGGATCGTCATCAGCGGCCCGAACGTGGCGAACGGACCGCACCCACGCAAGCCGAGCCCGTCATCGAGGGAAGCCCGCCCCGCCCGCGCGAACGTTCTACGGTGCCGCACCACGAGCAGCCGGAATTCTTGCGCCGGCCGGTGCGCCGTCCCCGCCGCGAAGGTAATGGCTCGCCAACCGAGGACGAGGAGCCGTCCGCCGCCGCGCCCGTGGTCGAGGACACCGGGCGCGACTGAGCCTGCCAGTCACTTTTGGGCCGATGGTAGGTCTGAGTGAGCCCGGCGCAGCCGGGCCAAGTCCGACGGCCGCATTCCGCGCGCCAGCCGTTCGGTGTCGGACTTCGCTCGGGCCAAGCCCTCGCTCAGTCCGACCTACAAGTCTACATGGCGGATGTTAGACTTGGCCGAGGTTGTCGCCGACGGCGACGGCGCCAGGGATGACGACCTTGGCGTAAACACCGAAATCGGTGTGGCCCCACTTGCGCGCGAGCGCGGCGGGGATGTCCATGTCGCGCCGCCCGGTCGCCGGGTCGACATTGGTCGCTGCGCAGCGCTCGGTACGTTTGAGCACGCAGAGACGCACCCCGCCTGCTGCAATGTCCTCTCCCACCCACGAGAGCTCGGCCCACGGCGCGGCGCCGTCGATCACGAGATTAGGGCGAAAGCGAAGGACGTCGACGGGCCGGCCGATCGCGCGCTCGAGCTCGCGCAAGGACGCCATGTTGACGATGTGGATGCACTTGGCGGCCAGATCCGAGAAGCTGTGGCTGGGCGCGCCGACGATTCTTGGCGGTCCCCTGAGGCTCTCCGTCATGTACGCAGCCATGAATTGCTCGATCAGCGCGCGGCCGGTCTTCGACGAGAGCTCGCCGCTGACGACCGGCTTGCCGGCGCGGCAGATGGTCAGCGTTTGGGTGGCCTCGTCGAAGCGGGTCTCGAGGGTGGCGAGGCGCTCGTCCCGCATCAGCATGAGAAAATGGATCTTCGGCAGGTGCTGCGGCGCCTCGACGTCGAATCGCCCGGGACCGTTTTCGATGGCATAGGCGCGGTCGAAGGGCAGGGCGCCCCCGGCTTCCAGTGCGACGCTGGAGAGAGCCTCGGCCGAAAGCCCCTTCACGGGATACCGGTAAATCCCGACCACCGTCGGGGTGTTAGCTTCGGCCATCGGGTCGCACTTCGCGCACAATTATTGTATTGCTCGCCCGGGACCATGCCCTCTTTCGCGTGCATGAGACAATCCTATATCTCGGATGGCCGAGGAGCGGGTGCCATCGGGCCTGTGCCGGCCGTACCAGTATCCTGACGTGATGGCGTGTCCTCGTGCCGGTAAGGCGGGGAGACGCGCGAAGGAGGGGCAGCATGGACTTCGAACGCTATAGCGACCGCGCCAAGGGTTTCGTCCAGGCGGCGCAGAGCCTCGCGCTGCGCGAGGGCCATCAGCAGTTCTCTGCCGAGCATCTTCTGAAAGTCCTGCTCGACGACCCGGAAGGCCTCGCCGCAGGCCTCATCGGGCGCGCCGGCGGCCGCTCGCGTGACGCGCTGGCCGCAATCGAGCGGGCGTTGGCAAAGCGGCCGAAGGTCTCGGGCGGCGGAGCCGGGCAGCTCTATCTCGCGCCGGAGCTCGCGCGCATCTTCGATACCGCCCAGAAAATCGCGGAAAAGGCCGGCGACAAGTTCGTGACCGCCGAGCGCCTCTTGCTCGCGATCGCAATCGAGAAGGCGTCGGAGGCGGGCCGCATTCTGGCGGACGCGGGCGTCACGCCGGAGAAGCTCAACGAGGCCATCAACGAGATCAGAAAGGGCCGCACGGCCGACAGCGCCTCGGCCGAGCAGGCCTATGACGCCTTGAAGCGCTATTCGCGCGACCTCACCGAGGCCGCGGCGGTCGGCAAGCTCGACCCCGTAATCGGCCGCGACGAGGAGATCCGCCGCACGATCCAGGTGCTGTCGCGACGCACCAAGAACAACCCGGTCCTGATCGGCGAGCCCGGCGTCGGCAAGACCGCGATCGCGGAGGGGCTGGCCCTGCGCATCGTCAAGGGCGATGTCCCGGAGAGCCTGAAGGACAAGAAGCTGTTGGCGCTCGACATGGGATCGCTGATCGCCGGGGCGAAGTTCCGCGGCGAGTTCGAGGAACGATTGAAGAGCGTGTTGCAGGAGGTGCAGGCCGAGGAAGGCCGCATCATCCTCTTCATCGACGAGCTGCACACCATCGTCGGCGCCGGCAAGGCCGAGGGCGCGATGGATGCGGGCAATCTCTTGAAGCCGGCGCTCGCGCGCGGCGAGCTGCACTGCGTCGGCGCGACCACGCTCGACGAATTTAGGAAGCACATCGAGAAGGATGCCGCGCTCGCCCGCCGCTTCCAGCCGATCTTCGTCAACGAGCCCTCGGTCGAGGACACGATCTCGATCCTGCGCGGCTTGAAGGAGAAGTATGAGCTCCACCACGGCGTGCGCATCACGGATTCGGCGCTGGTCGCGGCAGCAACTCTGTCGCACCGCTACATTTCGGACCGCTTCCTCCCCGACAAGGCGATCGATCTCGTCGACGAGGCCGCCTCGCGCCTGAGGATGCAGGTCGATTCGAAGCCCGAGGAGCTCGACGCCATCGATCGCGATCTGATGCAGATGAAAATCGAGCGCGAGGCCTTGAAGGCGGAGACCGATGCCGCTTCGAAGGACCGTCTGAAGCGGCTCGAGAAGTCGATCGCCGATCTCGAGAAGACGTCGAACGATCTGACCGCGCGCTGGGAGGCCGAGAAGAAGAAGCTCGGCTCGGCGCAGAAGATCAAGGAGGAGCTCGATCAGCGGCGCACCGAGCTCGAGCGCGCGCAGAGGAAGGGTGACCTCGCGCGGGCGGGGGAGCTCACCTACGGCGTCATCCCGGAGCTCGAGAAGAAGCTCAATGCGATCGAGGGCGCGGAGGGGAAGGATATCATGGTCGAGGAGGCTGTGACGCCCGACCAGGTGGCGGCGGTCGTGTCACGCTGGACCGGCATTCCGGTCGAGAAAATGCTCGAGGGCGAGCGCGACAAGCTGCTCAAGATGGAGGAGGAGCTTGCGAAGCGCGTCGTCGGCCAGCGCGAGGCGGTGGAAGCCGTCTCGACCGCGGTCAGGCGCGCGCGCGCCGGCCTGCAGGACCCCAATCGGCCGATGGGCTCGTTCATGTTCCTGGGTCCGACGGGCGTCGGCAAGACGGAGCTGACCAAGGCTTTGGCCGCGTTCCTGTTCGACGACGAGCATGCGCTCCTGCGCGTGGACATGAGCGAGTACATGGAGAAGCATTCGGTAGCACGGCTGATCGGCGCGCCGCCGGGCTACGTCGGCTACGAGGAGGGCGGCGCGCTCACCGAATCCGTGCGCCGGCGCCCATACCAGGTGATCCTGTTCGACGAGATCGAGAAGGCGCACCCGGACGTGTTCAATGTGCTCTTGCAGGTGCTCGACGACGGGCGCTTGACCGACGGCCAGGGACGCACCGTCGACTTCAAGAATACGCTGATCGTCATGACCTCGAACCTCGGCAGCGAGTATCTCGCCGACCCGCGCCAGCCGCTGGGTTTCGGCATGCCGGGCGACAAGGATCGCGTGGTGTCGGAGGAGGAGGCCTATCGCCTGGTCATGGACGTCGTGCGCCGCCACTTCCGGCCCGAGTTCCTGAACCGGATCGACGAGATCATCGTCTTCCACCGTTTGCGGCGCGAGGACATGGCGGCCATCGTCGACATTCAGATGAGGCAGCTGCAGAAGCTGTTGAGCGACCGCAAGATCAAGCTCGAGATCGACGAGACCGCGCGCACCTGGCTCGCCAACCGCGGCTACGATCCGGTCTACGGCGCGCGGCCCTTAAAGCGCGTAATCCAGAAGCAGGTCCAGAACCCGCTCGCCGAGTTGCTCCTGGAAGGCGCGGTCAAGGACGGCGACACCGTGCGCGTCTCCGTGCGCGA
>DATETZ010000025.1:0-4209 GCA_035283385.1 Hyphomicrobiaceae bacterium | reverse complement strand
GTTATGAAGCGGATGAGCCGGCCGTCGCCGGCGCTCCGGTCGCGGCAGGTGACGGCGATCTGGCGCTCGGGAGCCTCGCTGGTGTCGATCCTGGTCACGCTCGCCGGGAGCTCGGCAATCGCGACCACCTCGAGGACGCGCTCGCGGCCGCCGGATGCAACCGTGATGAGGTCGCCGACCGAAACGCCGAGCGCCGCTGGGGCCGACCAGCCGACCGGCTCGATCCGCCCGCCGGTCGTGGCGTTGCGCCGCGCCTGCTCGAGCCAATAGGCCTCGCTGCCTGCAACCAGAGCCTGCGCCGATGGATCAGCGCCGCCGCCCGAGGCGGAGAGCGCCGTGGTCAAGCTTCTTTCGACGAGCCCTTCCGTGCTGGCGAGGGCAATGCCGATGCCCGCTGCGGCGGCGACGGCGATCAGGGCGGGCGCGGCGGCGCGCCCGGATGGCGATGACGGGCTTGGGGGAGCGAGCGGGCGATGCAGCATGGGTCGTGACCTCTGTCTCGGTTCGCGAGCCTGAGTATAGGGGACGGAAAGGGTCCCTGCGAGCCCCCGCGCGCGACGGTCGCGGAGCACGGGGCTTGGGTGCATTAACCAACCTACGGGCAGCCGTCTGGATTGGACCAGGGGGCTCGGCCTCGGGACCCGGGCGGCGAGGAAGCATAAGCAGTGAAGAGGTGGCAGAAAAACGCCAGGTTCAAGGCCATCAACAAGGAAAAGACGAGCGCGAGCAGGAGCATGGAGGCCTGGTGATGGGTCCAGGCCACCACGGCGCCGAGTGGCAGGCCGGTCTCGCCCGGCAGGGCGAATCTCATATCGCCGGCCGCGACGATGAACAGGAACACGCCGGCGGCGACCAGGGGTTCGATCGCGAAACGACGAGGGGTAACGGGGGCTGAACAATCGGTCATCGTTGAGCTCTCTCCTCTCAGAGACTCGGCCTGATCCAAAGAAATGAGACCCCGTTCGTGTGGCTGTGGTTGGCCGGGATTGTGGCGATCAAGAGCCATTTTGGGGCGCCAGGATGAGTGAGTCAGCCCATGTGGTCTCGAGGCAACTCGGCACGCCGCGGCCCGCGCCAGGGTGTATTGAATCTTGTTGCAGTGCGGCGTAGCGTCCGCGCCGCTCTCGGCCGGCGTCCCGGAGCGCGAGCGCGAACACGAAGGAGCACGCGATGGGCTTTTTTGCCGACAGCCTGAACCGCATCCAGCCCTCCGCGACCATTGCCGTCTCGATGAAGGCGCGCCAGCTCAAGGCGGCCGGGCGCGACATCATCTCGCTGTCGGCGGGCGAGCCCGACTTCGACACGCCCGACAACATCAAAGAGGCGGCGGTCAGGGCCCTCAAGGAAGGCAAGACCAAATACACCGACGTCGACGGGATCCCGGAGCTCAAGGCTGCGATCTCGGCCAAGTTCAGGCGCGAGAACGGCCTCGACTACAAGCCGTCCCAGATTTCCGCAGGCACCGGCGGCAAGCAAGTGCTCTACAACGCGCTGCTTGCGACGCTCAATCCGGGCGACGAGGTGGTGATCCCGGCGCCGTGCTGGGTCTCGTACGCCGATATCGTAATGCTCGGCGGCGGCGTGCCCGTGTTTGTCGAGACGCTGATCGAGGACGGCTATCGGCTGAAACCCGAGGCGCTCGACCGGGCGATCACGCCCAAGACCAAGTGGCTGATCTTCAACGCGCCGTCGAACCCGACCGGCGCCGCCTACTCGCATGCGCAACTCAAGGCCCTCACCGACGTTTTGGTCCAGGCCAAGAACGCGCACGTCTGGGTGCTGAGCGACGATATCTACGAGCATCTGCTCTACGACGGCCTCGAGTTCTGTACGCCGGCCCAAGTCGAGCCCAAGCTCTATGAGCGCACGCTCACCCTGAACGGCCTCTCCAAGGCCTATTGCATGACCGGATGGCGATTGGGCTATGCCGGGGGGCCGGAGCCGCTGATCAAGGCCATGTGCAAGCTGCAGTCGCAGTCGACGTCGAATCCGACTTCGATCACTCAGTGGGCCGGCGTCGAGGCCTTGAACGGCCCGCAGGACTTCATCCAGCGCAACAACAAGGCGTTCGTCGCGCGCCGCGACGTCGTCGTCTCGATGTTGAACCAAGCACGCGGCCTCGCCTGCCCGAAACCCGAAGGCGCGTTCTACGTCTATCCGTCGTGCAAGGGCGCCATCGGCAAGACGAGCGGCAAGGGCGCGAGGATTGCGACCGACGAAGAGTTCGCGACCGCGCTCCTCGACGAGGAGGGCGTTGCGGTGGTGCACGGCGCGGCATTCGCCGGCTCGCCCGCGTTCCGCATCTCGTACGCGACCTCGACCGAAATACTCGAGGAGGCCTGCAAACGCATTCAGCGGTTCTGCGGAAACCTGAAATAGCAACGGGAGGAGCGAGTGATGCCCAGTAAGGTTTCCTCGGTCGAGGAGCTGCTCGAACGCGCGGTAAGCAACCGTGAGAAGTCCGTCGACCAGCGATCGCATCTGGCGCTGGAACTCATCGCCGACACGCTCATCGCGTTTCTCGCCGAGCTGCAGAGGCCGGAACGGGACGCGGTGACGTCGATCCCGTAACGCGGACCCGGTCCATCGCACGCATGAGCGGCTGCGTCGTGGCGATGTCGGAGCGCGCCGGGCTGTCTCAGCCGCCGCAGCCCTTGCGGCGCTCCCACCTCTTGATCTCGCTGACGATGCGCCGCTCGCCGGCGTTGAGCTTGCCGTACGGCGGGTAGCAGCGCGGACCGAATACGGCAATGGCGCGCGCGGTCTCGAAGCAATAGCCTTTGTTGGCGTAGATGCCGTTGCGCTCGAGCCAGAGATGCTTGCAGTCGTACTCGGAGAACGGCGCGCCGGCGCTCGCGGGTCCGGCTTCGGCGAAGCAGGCCGCGGCCAGTCCGGCGCTGACAAGGGCGAGTGCGCGTGATGTTGTCTGCATGGGGCATTCCTCTCTTTTGACATGCGGCGATTGGCTCTTGCTCGAGGTCGTGGCGAGACCCGTGTGAGCCGTACTCTTTTACCGCGGACAGGCAATCCTGGCGCGCCGATTTTGCGGCTTGCGCCCCGCCTAAAGCCGGCCGCCGCAAGCGAGAATGGCGCCGAGGACGATCGCTGCCGCAAGGGCCAGGCAAAGTGCGGCGCGGGCGAGCGAGTGCGGGACGAATTGAGCCTCGGCCGCGTCCTCGTATTGGACGGCTGGCTTCTCTCCCGTGATCATGGCGCGGATCAGCGGCTCTTTTTGCACGATCTCGTAGAGGGCATTCGCCGTCACGTGAATGGCGACGAGGGTCAAGATCATCCAATAGAACAGCCACGCGTGCCATCGTGTCAGCTCCTTGTTGGCCTCCTCGGAGACCAGGTGATAGAGCGGCCCGCCGACCAGGTCGTTATCATCGACGGCAAACAAACCGAGCGCGGCCTCGATGCCGGCGGCGCCGAGGAGCGCGAGCACCATGAGGGCGCCGAGGGGGTTATGGCCGAGGAAGTGGCGCGCGCGCCCGCTCATGAGATCACGGCCGTAGCCGAGAGCCGCGGACGGGCCGCGAACGAAGGTGACGAACCGAGCGGTCGACGAGCCGGCAAAGCCCCACAGCACGCGCCAGACGATGAGCACGAGAACGGCGAGCCCGTTCCAACGATGCCAGGCGAGGGTCGGGTCGCCGATCACCTCGGCATAGCGGTAGCTCACCCACCCCGAGGCGATCGCGACCACAAGTGCCCAATGAAAGAGGCGCGTTGGCAGATCCCACGCGCCGACGCCGGACATCGCCGCCGGCGAAGGGGCCGTCATTTCTTCTCTTTGCGGTATTTCTTGTGGCACTCGCTGCACACGCCCAGCACCTTCGGCCACTCGCTCTTGAACGTCGCCTCGTCGCTGATCGCGGTCTCGGCAGCCTTCGCGGCTTCGGCAAGCTTCAGGAAGCGCTCCTCGAAGTCCTTCTTGTTCTCCCAGATGGCGGGCAGGGCCTCGGTGTCGCCGCCGGTCTTCGAGTCGTCGGGAAAGAGCTTGGGCAGTTTGCCGGCGTTGTCCTGGATGAGCTTGAGCGCGGCCTTGACCTTATCCAGATCGAGCTCGTCCGTGCCTTTGTAGGCGGCGTTCGGCTGTTTGACCGCCTTGCCCTGGGATTCGTAGAGCTTCTGGCGCTCCTTGATGACGGCGACGTTCTGGGCGTAGACGGCGGTCGCGCCGACGGCGAGCACGGCGGCGACGGAAGC
>DATETZ010000024.1:0-25639 GCA_035283385.1 Hyphomicrobiaceae bacterium | reverse complement strand
ATGGCCATCCTCGTCGACAAGAGCACGGTCACCATCTGCCAGGGGATCACCGGGGCCCAGGGCACGTTTCACACCAAACAGGCGCGCGCCTACGGCACCAAGGTCGCCGGCGGCGTGACGCCGGGCAAGGGCGGCTTGAGGCACGCCGATCCCGAGCTCGCCGGCCTCCCGCTCTATGACACTGTGCTCGACGCCAAGAAGGCGACCGGCGCCACCGCGACCGCGATCTATGTGCCGCCGCCCTTCGCCGCCGACGCGATCCTCGAGGCAATCGACGCCGAGATGGGGCTCATCGTCTGCATTACCGAGGGCATCCCGGTGATGGACATGGTGCGCGTGAAGCGCGCCCTCCAGGGGTCGAAATCGCGCCTCGTCGGCCCCAATTGTCCGGGTGTCCTGACGCCTGGCGAATGCAAGATCGGCATTATGCCCGGCAACATCTTCAAGATGGGGACGGTCGGCATCGTCTCCCGCTCGGGCACGCTCACCTACGAGGCGGTGAAGCAGACCACGGATGCCGGCCTCGGCCAGACGACGGCGGTCGGCATCGGCGGCGATCCGATCAAAGGAACAGAGTTCACCGACGTGCTCGAGCTGTTCCTCGGCGACCCTCAAACGCGCTCGATCATCATGATCGGCGAGATCGGCGGCTCGGCCGAGGAGGAAGCGGCCGAGTTCCTGAGGAGCGAGGCGAGAAAGGGCCGGAAAAAGCCCATGGCCGGCTTTATCGCCGGCGTGACGGCGCCCCCCGGGCGGCGCATGGGGCACGCGGGCGCCATCATTTCCGGCGGCAAGGGCAAGGCCCAAGACAAGCTCGAGGCCATGCGCGCGGCCGGCATCGCCATTGCCGACAGCCCCGCATCGCTGGGGACGACGCTGTCGAAGGTCTTAAAGGATTAACGGAGTGAGACTACATAACGAGTTGTAAGAAGGGCGCTCGCAAGCGCCCCGTCGAAGGACTTTTTTTCCTCTAGAGCCGGCCGCGGCGCCGGCACCAAGCGGGATCTCGCATGTCACGTCAGATGCCGAATGAGCGGTTCGACCGCACGTCGTTCCTGAATGGGGTCAACGCGGCCTACATCGAGGAGATGCAAGCCCGATACGAGAGAAACCCGGGCTCGGTCGGCGATCAGTGGCGCCTGTTCTTCGAGAGCTTGAACGAGGAGCGTGCGTCGGGATCGGTCGACGAGCGCACCGGACCCCGGCTCCTGCCCGACGGACCCTCGTGGGCGGTTCCGCTCGACCGGCTGGCGAGCAGGGACGGCGAGCTCCTCGGCGCGCTGACCGGCGATTATGAGTCCGGCGAGCGGACCCTGCGCGACAAGCTGCAGCAGCGGGCGCACGCGGCCGGCTTCGAGCTGTCGCCCGCAGCCTCGCTGCGCGCGACGCAGGACAGCATTCGCGCCATCATGATGATCCGCGCCTATCGCGTGATGGGCCACCTCGCCGCCGATCTCGATCCCTTGGGTCTTGCCGAGCGCAGGGTGCACAAGGAGCTGAAACCGGACACCTACGGCTTCACGGACGCCGACCTCGATCGGCCGATTTTCGTCGACCGCTATCTCGGCCTCGAGACGGCGACCGTGCGCCAGATCCTCAACATCCTGCGCCGCACCTACTGCCGCAAGATCGGCTTCCAGTTCATGCACATCACCGCGCCGGCCCAGAAATCCTGGATCCAGCAGCGCATCGAGGGCGAGGAGAAGGACATCCGCTTCACGGTGCAGGGCAAGACAGCGATCTTGAACAAGCTCATCGCGGCCGAGACCTTCGAGAGGTTCGCCGATGTGAAGTACACCGGCACCAAGCGCTTCGGCCTCGACGGCGCCGAGGCGATGGTCCCCGCCTTGGAGCAGATCATCAAGCGCGGCGGCCATCTCGGCGTCAAAGATATCGTCATCGGCATGGCGCATCGCGGGCGCCTGAACGTGCTCGGCAACGTCATGGGCAAGCCGTTCCGCGCGATCTTCAACGAGTTCAAGGGCGGCTCCTTCAAGCCCGACGACGTCGAGGGCTCCGGCGACGTCAAGTATCACCTCGGCGCGTCGTCCGACCGCGTGTTCGACGGCAACACGGTGCACCTGTCGCTGACCGCCAACCCCTCGCATCTCGAGATCGTCGATCCGGTCGTGCTGGGGAAGGTGCGCGCCAAGCAGGACCAGCACGGCTGCGAGCCGGGCGAGCGCACGCCCGTCCTGCCGCTGCTCATTCACGGCGATGCGGCCTTCGCCGGCCAGGGCGTCGTGGCGGAGTGCTTCGGCCTGTCCGGCCTCAAGGGCCACCGGACCGGCGGCTCGATCCATTTCATCATCAACAATCAGATCGGCTTCACGACCAACCCGCGCTATTCGCGCTCCTCCCCCTACTGCTCGGACATGGCGCGCATGATCGAGGCGCCGATCTTCCACGTCAACGGCGATGACCCGGAAGCCGTGGTCCACGTGGCCAAGATCGCGACCGAGTTCCGCCAGAAATTCCAGAAGCCGGTCGTCATCGACATGTTCTGCTACCGCCGGTTCGGCCACAACGAGAGCGACGAGCCCGCGTTCACCCAGCCGATCATGTACAAGAAAATCCGCTCCCACCCGACGGTGGTCCAGATCTATTCCAAGCAGCTCGTCGATGAGGGTGTCGTGTCGGGCGAGGAAATCGACCAAATGAAGTCGAGCTTCCGCGCCCATCTCGAAGCCGAGCTGCACACCGCCGAAAGCTTCAGGCCCAACAAGGCGGACTGGCTCGACGGCCGCTGGTCGGGCGTCGGCTTCGCCGAGGACGAGGAGCGGCGCGGCAACACCGGGGTTGCTCTCGAAACGATACGGGAAATCGGCCGGCGCATCACGACGCTGCCGACCGACTTCAACGCGCACAAGACGATCGTGAAGCTGCTCGAGCGCCGGCGCGAGATGATCGCAAGCGGCCAGGGGCTCGATTGGGCGATGGCCGAGCAGCTGGCCATCGGCGCCCTCATCAAGGAAGGTTACCCGGTCCGCCTGTCGGGACAGGACTGCGAGCGCGGGACGTTCTCGCAACGCCATGCAATTCTCATCGATCAGGAGACCGAGCGGCGCTACACGCCGTTGAAGTACATCGCGCCCGATCAAGCGCGCTTCGAGGTCATCAATTCAATGCTCTCGGAGGAGGCCGTGCTCGGATTCGAGTACGGCTACTCGCTTGCCGAACCCAATGCTCTCGTCATGTGGGAGGCCCAATTCGGCGACTTCGCCAACGGCGCGCAGGTGGTGTTCGACCAGTTCATCTCGTCGGGCGAGCGCAAGTGGCTCAGAATGTCAGGCCTCGTCTGCCTGTTGCCGCACGGCTACGAGGGGCAGGGCCCCGAGCATTCCTCGGCCCGTCTCGAGCGGTTCCTTCAGCTTTGCGCCGAGGACAACTGGCAGGTCGCCAACTGCTCGACGCCGGCCAACTACTTCCACATCCTGCGCCGGCAGCTGCACCGCACGTTCAGGAAGCCCCTGATCCTGATGACGCCGAAATCGCTCCTGCGCCACAAGCGCGTCGTCTCGCGGTTGGACGAGATGGGGCCCGGCACGAGCTTCCACCGCCTGTTGTGGGACGATGCCGAGTTCTTGAAGGGCGAGAAGATCAAGCTCAAGCCCGACGACAAGATTCGCCGCGTCGTGCTGTGCTCCGGCAAGGTGTACTACGACCTTTACGAGACACGCGAGGCACTCGGCATCGACGATGTCTATCTGCTGCGCGTCGAGCAGCTCTATCCATTTCCCGCGCGCGCTCTCATCCACGAGCTGAGCCGGTTCAAGAGCGCCGACATGGTGTGGTGCCAGGAGGAGTCGAAGAACATGGGCGCCTGGACCTTCATCGAGCCCAATATTGAGTGGGTGCTCGATCATGTGGTGCCGAAAGGCCGCCGTGCCCGCTATGCCGGCCGGCCCGCCTCCGCCTCGACGGCGACGGGTCTCCTGAGCAAGCACCTGCTGGAGCAAAAGGCGCTTGTCGCCGACGCGCTGACGGGCTGATGGGTGCTGGCGCGGGGCGTCAACGAGCCCGCGGTGCTCGAGGCGGGTCGCGGACGGCGCGGCGCAACGATGAAGAGGGCTAGTACCCACTTTCAGTGAAGGACGCCACGTATGACGACACAGGATGGCCGGATGCCAGGAAGGACGGCGCAGGCGATGGCTGCCCATCGGCAAGCCGGCCTGACGCCGCAGCCGGCCATCCTCTTCCGCCCGCAGGGTCGCGGCCACCGGGCGCCCAGTTCGTCGCCGCCGCTCACCGATGCACAGGCATCGCTTTCGCGACGGCTCCTGCCGAATCGCCGCGGTGATCCGCGATCAGACTTGGCGTCCTTTACTGAAAGTGGGTACTAGATGGCGACAGAGATCCGCGTGCCGACGCTCGGTGAATCCGTCACCGAGGCAACGGTCGGCAAATGGCTGAAGAAACCCGGCGATTCCGTCGCGGCCGACGAGCCCCTGGTCGAGCTCGAGACCGACAAGGTGACGGTCGAGGTCCCGGCGCCGGCCTCGGGCGTGCTCGCGGAGATCAAGGCCGAACAGGGCGCAACGGTGGCGATCGGGGCCGTTCTGGGCGCCCTCAGGGATGGCGGCGCCGCCGCCGCTCGGACGGCCGAAGCCAAGCCGGCCGCCGGCCGGCCTGCGAAACCCGACGTTCGGGCCCCCCTGCAAAAGCCGGCTCAAGCCACACCGCTGAAACCCGAGCAAGCGATGCCGAGACCACCAGATTCGAAGCTGGCCGTATCGAGGAGCGACATGCCGCCGAGCCCTGCGGCCCGCAAGCTGATGGCGGAGCAGGACCTGACCCCGAGCGACCTTGCCGGCTCCGGACGGCGTGCGCAGATCCTCAAGGAGGATGTCGTGGCCGCGGCCGCGGCGCGCGCCGAACGGGCCGAGGCGGACGCGCCGTTCGAGGACGAGGACTCAGAGCCGGTCCATGAGCCGCTGCAGGAGGTGCGGGCGCAAATGCCGGTGCCGGCGCGCGAGCTTCGCATTCCGCCGACGGTGAGCGAATCCTCCCGCGAGGAGCGGGTCAAGCTGACGCGCTTGCGCCAGACCATCGCGCGCCGCCTGAAGGACGCGCAGAACACGGCGGCCATGCTGACGACGTTCAACGACGTCGACATGAGCGCGGTGATGGCGCTGCGGTCGCAGTACAAGGACCTGTTCGAGCGCCGCCACGGCGTGAAGCTCGGCTTCATGGGCTTTTTCGTCAAGGCGTGCCTCGCGGCCTTGCGGGAAATCCCGGCCGTCAACGCCGAGATCGACGGCGATGAGCTGGTGTACAAGAATTACTATCACATCGGCGTCGCCGTCGGCACGGAGCGCGGGCTGGTGGTCCCGGTGCTGCGCGAAGCCGAGCGCATGAGCATGGCCGAGATCGAGGCCCACATCGCCGACTTCGGCAAGCGCGCGCGAGACGGCAAGCTTTCGATCGAGGATATGCAGGGCGGCACGTTCACGATCTCGAACGGCGGCGTCTACGGCTCGATGCTGTCGACTCCGATTCTCAATGCCCCCCAGTCGGGCATCCTCGGCATGCACAAGATCGAGGAGCGCGCGGTCGTGAAGGGCGGCCAGATCGTCGCCCGGCCCATGATGTATCTCGCGCTCACCTACGATCACCGCGTCGTCGACGGCAAGGAGGCGGTGACGTTCCTGGTGCGCGTCAAGGAGTGCCTCGAGGACCCGCAGCGCTTCATCTTGGAGCTTTGATGCCGACGGTCGCGATCGTGGATAGCGTACGGGTCATCTTCTTTTGGAACGATCATCCTCCACCAAATTTCCATGTTGAGTTTGCCGAGCATCGAGGCCAAATATCTCTAGAAACGATGCAACTCGTCGAAGGCTCGCTGCCTCCAGCGAAACTTGCCGCGATCCGGACGTGGGCATTGAGCCGTCAGAAGGAGCCACTTTCATGTTGGGACAAGGCACGCAACAACGAGTCCCCTGGGAGGGTCGAGTGAAGCTCGGTCAGGTGATCGTCGCGGTCGAGGTGGAAACCCCGCCGCTGGTGATGTTGAAATTCGCCGACGGGTTCAAGTCCAAATTGGACCTGCAGCGCTTGTTGGACGTCGGCAAGGTTTTTGCGCCGCTTCGAGATCCGAACCTGTTTCGCACGGCTCACCCTGGCAGCGGTGGGCGCTCGCTCGAGTGGATTGCGCCTGATGGAAGCGAAATCGATCTGTGCGCCGATACACTGCGCATGGAGGCCGAGGGAATCTGGGACCCCGTCTTGAACGAATGGAAGGTCTGAGCCGTCGCTTGCCTACTACCTTATTGTCATCGGCACGGGGCTTGGCGGGTGCGCGCGCCCCATTGACGTAGTTGGGTGCGGGGCTTGAATCGAATGCCCACAGTCGCGATTGTCGATGGGATCAAGATTCAGTTCTACAACGATGAGCATCCGCCGTCGCACTTCCACGCCGAGTCTGCCGAGCACCAGGCGATGATCAGCATCGACACTCTGGAGATCCTCGAGGGCTATCTGCCTCGACCGCAATATCGCAAGGTCGTAGCCTGGGCTGAGTCACGCAAGTCCGCCCTGCTCGATGCCTGGATTGCGTGCCAGTCTGATCGGAATCCAGGAAAGATCCCATGAAGCCATTACCCCGGATCACGAAGGTCGAGCCGGTCATCCACGGCGTTCTCAAGCTCGAGTGGGACGATGGCTACGAAGGTGTCGTCGATCTGCGGCCGACGATCGATCGCGGGAAAATTTTCACCTATCTGCAGAAACCCGAGAATTTCAAAAAAGTGAGGTTGGGCGATTACGGCCACTCGATTGGCTGGATCAACGACGAAGGCGAAGAGATCGATTTCGGAGCCGACAATCTGAGGGCGAAGGCCGAGAACCAAGCCAAGCTCCACAAGCTCGTTGTCGAATTGCGGTACTGAGGGCGAGAGAACGATGGCCGGACCTTACGACCTGATCGTGATCGGCACCGGGCCCGGGGGCTACGTGTGCGCGATCCGCGCCGCCCAGCTCGGCATGAAGGTGGCCGTGGTCGAGAAGCGGGCGACCCACGGCGGCACTTGTCTCAATGTCGGCTGCATCCCGTCGAAAGCGCTCCTCTTTGCCTCCGAGCGCTACGAGGAGGCCGGGCATGCGTTCGCGGGCATGGGCATCGATGTGAAGCCCAAGCTCGACCTCGGGCGGATGCTCGAGTTCAAGGACGAGGGCGTCAAGGGCAACGTCGACGGCGTCGCGTTCCTGTTGAAGAAGAACAAGATCGACAGCTATCACGGGAGCGCGCGCATCGCCGCCCCCGGCAAGGTCGAGGTGGTGTTCAGCAATGGCGAGAAGCAGGGCCTCGAAGCGAAAGCGATCGTGATCGCCACCGGCTCGGACGTGGCTCGCCTGCCCGGCATCGACATCGACGAGAAAGAGATCGTCTCCTCGACGGGGGCGCTCTCGCTCGCCAAAGCGCCGAAAAGGATGGTCGTCGTCGGCGCGGGCATCATCGGCCTCGAGCTGGGGTCGGTCTGGCGCCGGCTCGGCTCCGAGGTCATCGTCGTCGAGTTCCTCGATCGCATCCTGCCCGGCATGGACGGCGAGGTGGCGAGGAGCTGCCAGCGCATCTTCGCCAAGCAAGGGATTGCCTTCCGCCTCGGCTCGAAGGTGACGCGCGTCAGCAAATCGCGGGCCGGTCTCGAGGTCACGGTCGAGCCCGTCGCGGGCGGCGCGGCCGGCCGCATTGAGGCCGACGTCGTGCTGGTCGCCATCGGCCGCATTCCCTACACGGAAGGGCTCGGCCTCGCCGAAGCCGGGATCAGGATCGATGACAAGAAGCGCATCGTGGTCGATGAGCGCTTCGAGACCAGCGTGCCTGGTATTTACGCCATCGGCGACGTGATCAGAGGGCTGATGCTGGCCCACAAGGCCGAGGACGAAGGGATCGCGATCGCCGAGATTCTCGCCGGCGAGGTCGGACACGTGAACTACGATGTCATTCCGAACGTGATCTACACGGCCCCGGAGGTCGCCGCGGTCGGGAAAAGCGAGGAGGAGCTGAAAGACGCCGGTATCGCCTACAACGCCGGCAAGTTTCCCTTCACCGCCAACGGGCGCGCCAAGGTCAATCGCACGACCGACGGCTTCGTCAAGGTGCTGGCCGATGCCGGTTCCGACCGCATCCTCGGCGTTCACATCATCGCCGCCAATGCCAGCGAGATGATCGCCGAGGCGGCCGTGATCATGGAGTTCGGCGGCTCGGCCGAGGACCTCGCCCGCACCTGCCACGCCCATCCCACGCTGACCGAAGCCGTGAAGGAAGCGGCTCTCGCCGTCGCCAAGCGCACCATCCATATGTAAAGGCGCCGGTGAGCGGATCGGCCCGCCGACCTACGGCTGCCTGACGGCGGCGAACGAGGAGCGGGATGGGTTGAGCCGGCAGGACAAAGGCTTTAGGCGCGCGGATGGGCGGCGTCGTAGACCTTGAGCAGGCGCTCGCGGTCGACCTCGGTGTAGATCTGGGTCGTCGAGAGCGAGGCGTGGCCCAGCAGCTCCTGGATCTGCCTGAGGTCGGCGCCGGACGCGAGCAGATGGGTCGCAAAGGAGTGGCGCAGCGCGTGCGGGGTCGCCGTGTCGGGCAATCCGAGGGCAACCCGCATGCGCTCCATCGCGAGCTGCATGATGCGCGGCGACAGCGGCCCGCCTTTGGCCCCGCGAAACAGAGCCTCGCTCGGCTCGAGCGGGTAGGGACTAAGGTCGAGGTAGCGCTCGATCGCGGCCTGCGTGACCGGCAGCACCGGCACGAGCCGCTCCTTGCCGCCCTTGCCGGCGATGCGCAACATATCGCGCCCGCCGACCGGCGCGTCTTTGCGCGCGAGCCCGATAGCTTCGCCGATGCGCAAGCCGGAACCGTAGAGCAGCAGCAGCACGGCGACATCGCGCGCCGCGATCCAACCCGCGCCGCCCGCCTCGACGACGCTCGCCGCCTTCTCGATCGTCAGCGGCTTGGGGACCGAATGGGGCACCTTCGGCGTCGCGACTTGGCGGACCGCGCGTACCGTGACGCCGGCCCCCGTCTCGAGCCAGCGAAAAAACGTCCTGAGCGCCGATAGCGTCCGCGCGAGCGATCGGCCGGTCACGCCGGCGCGCCGGCGCGCGGCCAGGAAGGCGCGCAACGTCCTGGCTTCGAGGCGCGCGAGATCGCCGAGGCAGGGCGCGTGACGGAGTTCGGCCTTGAGAAAGGCGAGAAACTGCCGCAGATCGCGCTCGTAGGCTTCGAGCGTGGCGCTGGCATAGCCGCGTTCGTGCGCGAGATGGGCAAACCAGCGCTCCGCGGCAGCCTCGAGGTCGCCCGCCAGCGCCAGCTCCGAGCCGTCATCGAGAACCGCGCCTATGGTCGTTTCGCTGGGCATGCCTAGTGTGGTGGTTCGCAAGTCCGTATCAGTCTCGAGGCCAGGTTCGTTTACGGACTTGCGAACCTGAACCACACTAGAATCATAGATTTTCTAGTGTCCTTTCTGCTCCGACGTTCGCTCAGCGCTCGCCGCGGAATGAGGCGAACTTCGGAGCAGGGACACTAGTGCCGAAGCTCCACGGATGATTCGAACCATCGGAGGCCAATAGTTAACAAAGGGTAAACGCGGGGTGCGGCGCGGCGCCGGAGGGCCGGATTTGGCGGGCGGCGGGCAAAATCGCTCGGGCAGGTGCAGATTCCGCTTGTCATCGGATGACAGCACTCGATGATCGAGGCTCGATGATTGAGACTGGCCGTGGCAGCAATGTCCATCTGTCGAAGCCTACGAGATCATGAGCAAGTGGGACGCGCGTCTTGAAGGTTTCTCATGACAACCTGACCTCGCCCGCCAAGCAGCGCGAGAGGCTTGCCTCGATGCGCGGCCAGGCCGCCTCCTGGCTCCGGCGCAACAGTCCTTCGCTCGCGTCCAATGCGCTGGCCGGCCTCGTGGCATCGCTGCTCACCATCGCCTATTGCCTGTCCTTCAGCGCGCTCTTGTTCCAGGGCGAGCTGAGGGGCGGCCTCGCGCTCGGGCTGTGGGGCCTCATGGTCGGCTCGGCGATCGCCGGCATCTACGTATCGCTCACAACCTCGCTCCCGCCCGCGGAGGCAGGCCCCGACAACCCGGCGGTTGCGGTACTCTCCGTGCTGGCCGCGACGGTATCGGGACAAGTATTCGCGGCCGGCGGCGGCGCGGCCCTTGCCGTCGATTATGTACTCCTCTCGTTCTCGCTCGCGACGCTGGTGACCGGCATCGTGCTCTATGTCCTGGGCGCCTTGAAGCTCGGCCAGATCGTGCGCTTCATCCCCTATCCGGTCATCGGCGGATTTCTCGCCGCCTCCGGCTGGCTTCTCGCGACGGGCGGGATCGAGGTGGTGACGGGCAGGGACTTCGACCTCATCAATCTCGCCGGCGCCGTCCCGCGCGCCTCCCTTCCACAAGTGCTGCTCGGAGCCGCGTTCGCGATCGCGATCTTTCTCCTCAAGGCACGGACCGCCAGCTTCTACATCCTGCCGGTTGCGTTCTTCGGCGGATCGATTGCTCTCGATGCCGTTCTTTGGAGTCAAGGTCTGATGCACGAAGGCTCGGGCTGGTACATTTCGGGCTCATCCGTGCTCACGCCGTGGGTGCCGCTCAAGACCGCACTCGAGATGAATATCGACTGGAGCATTTTCCTGCATGCCGCCGCCGAAATCGGCGCCGTCGCGGGCGTGACGGTGATTTGCCTGCTCTTGGATGTCACCGGCCTCGAGGTCGCGCGAACGGCCACGGGGGACCTCGATCACGAGTTCCGCAGCAACGGCTTGGCCAACATTCTTGCGGCGCCCCTCGGCGGCCTGATGGGCAACCTGTCGCTCAATGGCAGCCGGCTCCTGGACGAGACGGGAGGGCTCGCCCGCATCAGCGGCGTCTTTGCCTCCCTTGTGGTCGTTCTCGTCGTCCTGACCGGCCTCGACCTTCCCCACATCGTGCCGGCGCCGATCCTGGCCGGTCTGCTCATGTATCTGGGCCTCGTCGTGCTGACCGAGGTGCTGCTCCGATCGCCCGCGCATCGCGCCTGGACCGACTTCGCGCTCGCGCTCCTCATCATGGTGGCGATCGTCGAAGCCGGCTATCTGGCCGGCGTCGTCTTCGGCTTCATCGCCGCCTGCCTGATGTTCGCCTTCAGCTACAGCCGCATCGCCGTCATCCGCCGCCACCTCACGCGTCAAGTGTTTGCCTCCAATGTGGACCGCTCGGCGAGCGCCTCACGGCTGTTGCAGGAGGAAGGCGACCGCATCCACGTGTTCTGGCTGTCGGGCTTCATATTCTTCGGCTCGTCCAACGGCGTGTTCGAGAACATCCGCGATTCGATCAACACGAGCGGCGGCGGCAAGCGGCGCTACGCCGTGCTCGACCTCTCCGACGTCTCCGGCTTCGACACGACGGCTCTCCTGTCGCTGATCAAGCTCAGGAACCATTGCGAGGAGCATCTCGTGACGCTGGCCTTTGCCGGGCTTTCCAAGCACATGCTGGCGGCACTCGAGCACCTCAGGCTGTTCGGGCCCGACCGGCCGCATCGCACGTTCGCGACCCGCAATCAGGCGCTCGAATGGTGCGAGGACGAGGTGCTGGCGGAGTGCAAGGCCGTCGAACGCTCCGGGACGGCGGCGGATTTCGAGGATTGGCTCGCCGCCGAGATCGGCGGACGCGACCGGGCGCGGAGGATCGGCGCCTATTTCGAGCGCCGCGATCTGGCGGCCGGCACGGTCCTCTACCACCAGGGTGCGCCCTCCGACACGATCGATCTCGTCGTGAGCGGGACCGTCGCCGTGGCGGTCGGCGGCGAGCCGGGTCTCGAGCTCCTGATCCGGCGCATGTCGACCAAGACCGTGGTCGGAGAGATGGGCTTTTTCCGGGGCAGCGCCCGCACCGCGACCGTGTCGGCCGAGCAGCGGGCCAGCGTCTATACGCTGACGCGGGCAAGCTACGAGCGGCTCAAGACGGAACAGCCCGAGCTCGGCGCCGCGTTCCTCGAGTTCATCGTCCGCGCGCTGTCGGACCGCCTCGAGTTCGCCAACCAGGGCGTCGCCGCGCTGAGCTGACGAGCGGGAGGAGGGCGACGCGCGAAACGACTGTCCAAAGGCGATCGCGGATGCTATGCAACTCGCCGCGAACCGAAGCAGCACGCGTTGCACCTCCAGTCGGCCGCTTCCGTTGCCCGTGCAAGCGTGTCCCAATTTCCAGAACCGGGCAAAAAAAGCGCAGTGGTTTGAAATCACTAGACTCGCCGATTCAGAGTTGAGGTATGTTTCCGCGGTCATCGATTCTTCGGGGAAAGCTCATGGCCATCAAATCACCCGCCACCAAAGTCGACACCGTCACGCTTAAGCATCTCGGATCCGACATTTCCGAGGCCCACGACCTTCCGAAAAAGCAGGCCAATGCCGTGCTCGAGGACATGGTCGCGATGATCGCCAAGCATTTGAAGAAGGGTAGCCGCATTCGCATCCCCGGCCTCGGCATCCTGCAGGTCCGCAAGCGGCCGGCGCGCATGGGCCGCAACCCGGCGACGGGCGAGCCGATCAAGATCAAGGCCAGCAAGAAAATCGCCTTCCGCGCCGCCAAGGATCTCAAGGAATCGATCTGATCGGCAGTGGCCTCGATCAGCGATTATAGCGCGCCTGCCTGGCCCCGTATTTGCGCGGGTGCCAGGGCTTGGTCGCTTGGCGGTATCAAACAATGGTCTGCCCGGTCTTCTTCCAGTCGGCGAGGAAGGTCGCGAGGCCCGCTTCCGTCAGCGGGTGCTTGACGAGCGCCCGAAGAATTGCCGGCGGCATGGTCGCCACGTCGGCGCCGATCATGGCGGCCTCCTTGACGTGGTTCACCGTGCGGATCGACGCGGCCAGGATGTCCGTCGAGAGGTCCTGGTAATTGTCGAAGATGGTGCGGATCTCGCGCACGAGATCCATGCCGTTCTGGCCGATATCGTCGAGACGGCCGATGAACGGCGAGACGAAGGTGGCTCCCGCCTTGGCCGCAAGCAGAGCCTGGTTCGCGGAAAAGCAGAGCGTGACGTTGACCATGGTGCCTTCCGAGGACAGCGCCTTGCAGGCCTTGAGGCCGTCCATGGTCATGGGCACCTTGATGGTCACGTTCCTGGCGATCGTGGCCAGCGCCCGGCCCTCCTTGAGCATGCCGTCATAGCCGGTTGCCGCAACCTCGGCCGAGACCGGGCCCGGCACAATCGTGCAGATCTCGGCGATGATCTCCTTGAAGTCGCGGCCCGACTTGGCGATGAGCGTCGGATTCGTGGTGACGCCATCGACTAGCCCCGTCGCCGCGAGCTCCTTGAGTTCGGCCACGTCCGCCGTATCGATAAAGAACTTCATCGTGCCGTCCTGTCACGCCGCTGTCGTTGGCCGCGCGTATTGCGTGAGCGGTGGTCCCCCGGCTCGCCTCGAGCCGAGACCTGGGCTATGGGGTCTATCAGTCTCAACCCAAGCTACTAGTGTGGTAGTTCGCAAGTCCGTATCATTCTCGAGGCCAGGTTCGTTTACGGACTTGCGAACCTGAACCACACTAGAATCATGGAATTTCCAGTGTCCTTTCTGCTCCGAAGTTCGCCCAGCGCCCGCCGCGGAACGAGGCGAACTTCGGAGCAGGGACACTAGTCCGGCGGCGGCCCTCTTGGATAGACTGCTCGATATTAATGCAAACGGCGCGCGCGCGGCGAGGGCCTGCGTGCCCGTGCTGCTGCCCGTCGCCCTCGATCAGACCTACGATTACCTGGTGCCGGAAGGCGTCGAGATCGAGCCCGGCGCATTCGTTGTCGTGCCGCTCGGGTCCCAGACCCGCATCGGCGTGGTCTGGGACCGCCCCGTGGGCGGCCCCGGCAAGGCGGTCGACCCCAAGAAGCTCAAGGCGCTCACGGAGCGGCTCGAGGTGCCGGCACTGCCCGTGCTCTCGCTGCGCTTTGCCGAGTGGATCGCCAAATACACGCTGGCCCCCCTCGGCATGGTGTTGCGGATGATGATGAGCGCGCCGGCGGCCTTCGAGCCATCAAAGCCGCGTTTGGGCGTGCGCCTCGTCGAGGCCGCGCCCGAGCCGCCGCGCATGACGCCGGCGAGGAAGCGCGCGCTCAAGGTTGCCGCGGACGGGCTGATACGCGCGAAATCGGCGCTCGCAGCCGAGGCGGGCTGCACGACAGGCGTCGTCGACGGCCTGGTCGCCTCGGGCAATCTCGTCGAGGTGGCGATCCCCGACAAGAAGCTCCCGCGGCCAAATCCCGGCCATAGCGCGACCGCGTTCAGCGATGACCAGGCGCGCGCGGTCGAGGCGCTGGTCGCGGGCGTGGGTGGCGCGAGCTTCTCCGTGGCGCTGCTCGACGGCGTCACCGGCTCGGGCAAGACGGAAGTCTATTTCGAGGCCGTGGCGCGCGCGCTCTCCGCGGGGCGCCAGGCGCTCATCATGCTGCCGGAAATCGCACTGACGGGCCAGTTCATGAGCCGGTTCGAGGCCCGTTTCGGCTCTCCGCCCGCCGAGTGGCATTCGGCGCTCTCCAGCGCCGAGCGCGGGCGCGTCTGGCGCGCGGCGGCGACGGGGGAGGCGCGCGTTGTGGTCGGGGCGCGTTCGGCGCTGTTCCTTCCCTTCAAGGAGCTCGGCCTCGTTGTCGTCGACGAGGAGCACGATCAGGGCTTCAAGCAGGACGACCGCGTGCACTATCAGGCGCGCGACATGGCCGTGGTGCTCGCGAGCCTCGGCAAATTCCCCGTCGTTCTGTCGTCGGCGACGCCGTCGATCGAAAGCCACGTCAACGCGCGCCTCGGCCGCTACGCCCATGTCGTGCTCACGGGCCGCTTCGCGGGCGCCGAGCTCCCGGAGGTGCGCGCAATCGACTTGAGGAAGGACCCGCCGGAGAAAGGCCGCTGGCTGTCGCCGGTGCTGGTCGAGGTCGTGCGGGCAACGCTCGAGCGCAAGCAGCAGGCGCTGTTGTTCTTGAACCGGCGCGGCTACGCGCCGCTGACCTTGTGCCGAATGTGCGGCCATCGCTTCGAGTGCCCGCAGTGCACGGCCTGGCTGGTCGAGCACCGTTTTCGCCACCGGCTCAACTGCCACCACTGCGGCTTCTCGCTGCCGATGCCCGAGAAATGCCCGAAGTGCGGGGAGGCGGACTCGCTCGTCGCATGCGGGCCGGGCGTCGAGCGGGTCGCGGAGGAGGTGGCGGAGCGCTTTCCGGAGGCGCGGCTCGCCCTCCTGTCGTCGGATCTCATCCCCGGCCTGGCCGAGATGCGTGAGACGATCGCGACCATCGAGGCCGGCGGGGTCGACATCATCATCGGCACGCAGATCGTCGCCAAGGGCCACAACTTCCCGCATCTCGCGACGGTCGGCATCGTCGACGGCGACCTCGGGCTGGCCATGGGCGCCGACCCGCGGGCGGGCGAGCGCACGTTCCAGCTCCTGCATCAGGTGACGGGGCGCGCGGGGCGCGCCCTCGCGCAGGGCAAGGGTTACGTGCAGACCCACATGCCCGAGCATCCGGTGATGCAGTCGATCCTCGCGGGGGACCGCGAGGCGTTCCTCGAGCGGGAGATCGAGACGAGGAGGCGAGGTTTGCTGCCGCCTTTCGGCCGCCTCGCCGCGCTGATCATCTCGGCGCGCGACAAGGAGCTGGCGGAGGCCTTCGCGCGCGAGGTGGGGCGGCGCGCGCCGGAGGCCGACCGGATCGAGGTCCTGGGTCCCGCCGAGGCCCCGCTCGCCGTCGTGCGCGGGCGCCATCGCTGGCGCCTGCTGGTCAAGGCCCCGCGCGAGATCGACATCCAGGCCTATCTGCGCGCCTGGCTCGCCGCACTGCCGGCCGCGAAGGGCGACCTGCGCCTCACGATCGACGTCGATCCCTATAGCTTCCTGTGAGCGCGCCTGCCCTCAGCCGTATCGTCTTGTCGGCGGGCGAAACCGGCTAGTGAATCGCAACCCAATGCTGTGACCCTTGCGCCACATTGCCGAGCAGTCGACCTCATTCCGGTCGCCACAAAAATAGAGCGTGAGATCGCCGCCGAGCAGCGAAGGTTTGACCGTCTCGTCCCAGATATCGACCCGTGCACCGGTAGCCGACGCGTCGCGAATGCTGCACGCTCGAGGGGTCAGCATGCGCTCCGACCAAACGAAGCCTTCCTGCAGACGTTGAGCCTTGCGCAGCGCGATGCGCTCGAAGGTTGCGGCTTCGCAAGAATCGGACGAGGGATCATCCCACTTTCGACGAAACAGGAGGAAATAAAGTTGGTTCAGGAGTCTCATTATTCCAGTCTCGGCGAGATCAGGGTGCACACACCTCATGAGCCGTGTCGCGGGCAATTGTGCCGCGATCCATCAGTCCGAGCATCTCTGAGATGTCGAGGACGATGTCATTCAGGATAGGGCATTGCTCGTTAAAGATGAGTTTCGCGGATTCTCTCGGGCGAGATCCAGGTCCAGAGGCACGCACAGGCGCCCACGCCAAAAAAAAGGGCCGGACCTGGAGGGAGAGGTCCGGCCCGACTGGCGCACGGGGGGAGCGCTCAGTCGTAATTCCGGTCGTATCCGTAGGGGTCGTGGCCGGCCTGCGAGGCGATGATGCCGAGCATCAGGGCGCCGAGGCCGAGCGCGATGATGCGGCCCGTATTGTCGCGCTTCGAGCGAAAGGCATAGTGGTAACGCGGGCCGCCGTTCCAATGGCGGTTCCCGAAGCGGTGGGCGGCGTGATAGCCGCCCCGGCCGTCGCGCCAGCCGTCGGCGCTGGCGGCGGTCGCCATGGACCCCAAGGTGGTAGCGGCAAGGGCCGCGGCAACGGTAACAGAGGTGAGCGAGCGGGTGATGGTCATGTGTGGTCTCCCCGGTGTTCAGAACGCCGCCGGCGTCTCTGCGGCGATGGGGGACATTTAACAGGAGCGGGCCTGAACGGTCCCTGAAGTGGGCGTGCAGCTCCCGTTCATGTTGAGGGCGGGAGGAGATCCCGGCCCGGTGGGGGTCTCGCGCCGAATCGGGACACTAGGACAGGAGCCGCCACTTGAGGCCGGCAAACCGCGAGAAGTCCTTGTCGAGCGTCACCCACTCGCAGCCGTGCTCAATGGCGAGCGCGGCGAACCATGCGTCGGGCACGAGCTTGGAGCGCACATTCGCCGTCGTCACCAGTTGGCGAAAGATCGCCCAGTGACCACGTTGCGCCTCGATCACCACGCAGTTGGGCTGAGAAAGGAACGCGTCGGCAAACGTGAAAAACTCCCCGGGCGTGCTGGGCTCAGCGTGAAAGCGCGGCGTTGTCGTGATCCTGAGCACGGCCGACAGGGCGAGAGGCGAGATCCCGAACGGGCGGCCCGTTCGAACCGCGGCCTCGAGGAATGGCGTCGCGATACGGTGATGCGGACTATCGGCCCGGAAAGCTCCGATCAGCACATTGACGTCGGGCAGGATCAACGGCGCTTCTCGGGAGGCAGGCCTTCATCGAGCAGCTCGAGGAGCTCCGACGTTCGCGTGAGATCGACGCCGGGGCGCGGGCCGCCCTTCGCCTTTGAAACCGGGATTTTGAACGGCTTGCGCTGCGCTTTTCGCGAAAGATCCTCGTAAATCACCTGTCGCAGCCCCTCTTCGATCAGCGACGTCAGCGTGCGGCCTTCGGCTGCTGCTTTTTTTCGCGCAGCGCGAAGCAAGCCTTCCTCGAGACGGACTGTGGTTCGCTCAACCATCGGGGACCACCTATACTCTAGACATATTTATGTCAACCTGGCATCTCGCCGCACAAGCGCTCCCCGGTCTCTCCTTGCCTCGGCCGCAGAAATGCGGCAATCGGGCCTTGGCGTCCGGGTTGATGCCATTCTCCGCTCATGTTACAGAACCGCCAATTTCAAGAGGGGGTTCGGCTGTGCCCGTACTCCTCTCTTGCGAGGCGATCATTTCTCCACAAGGGCTGTGGCTTCGGCCGCGGGGCTCCATAACCCGTCCTTCTCACAGGGTCGCGGGCGGCACGGAGGCGAATTTGGCGACAGGGCAGGAGCGGCGCGCAGATCGATGTGGTGCATCGGGCAAGCGTCGCGACGCACACCGTCGCCAAAGGCGCCCCGCCCATCACGCCGAAGGCGTGTCTTCGACACGACGGCTCGCGCCAGCGCGATGCCGCTCCGCGAGCCTGTGAGAAGGACGGGTTAAACCCCTTGAGCACACGAGAGATCGTGACGTGGCGACTGACGAACCATTGCTGGCGGGCGTTGCGGGCCGCTACGCGTCGGCCCTCTACGAGCTGGCCGCCGAGGAAGGCAAGGTCGCGGAGGTCGAGCGGGACCTGGCGACGTTCGAGGCCCTTTACGGCATGAGCGCGGACTTGGCCCGCATGGTGAGGAGTCCCGTCATACCCGCCGAGGAGCAGGGCCGGGCTCTCGACGTGCTGCTCGCAAGAGTGGGGGTGGGGGGGCTGGCTCGGAACTTCTTCAAGGTGATCGCCAGGAATCGCCGCCTGTTCGCGGCTCCCGACATGGCGCGGGCTTTTCGCGCGCTGGCCGCCAAGGCGCGCGGCGAGGTCACGGCCGAGGTCGCCTCGGCCGTTGCCTTGAGCGGCAGCCAGGTCGCGGCGCTCAGGGAGGCCCTAAAGGCGTCGGTCGGCAAGGAGGTGGTGGTGAGCGCCAAGGTCGATCCGTCGCTTTTGGGAGGGCTCGTCGTCAAGCTCGGCAGCCGGATGCTCGATTCGTCGCTCAAAACCAAGCTCGCGACTCTCAGGGTCTCCTTGAAAGGAGGCCTTTGAGGCTCGGCGAGCCTCGAGCCCGAGCCTCGACTGAATGGGCTCTCTTCGAGCCCAGGGGAATAACCGATGCCACGGCGCTCGCGCCGGCGCGCGCAACGAACTGCCTGAAGACACGAGGTCAAGCGATGGACATCCGCGCCGCAGAGATCTCCTCGATCCTGAAGGAGCAGATCAAGAATTTCGGCAAGGAGGCCGAGGTCTCCGAGATCGGCCAGGTGCTGTCGGTGGGCGACGGCATCGCGCGCGTCTACGGCCTCGACAACGTTCAGGCCGGGGAGATGGTGGAGTTCCCCGGCGGCATCCGCGGCATGGCCTTGAACCTCGAGGCCGACAACGTCGGCGTCGTGATCTTCGGCGAGGACCGCACCATCAAGGAAGGCGACACCGTCAAGCGCACCGGCGCGATCGTCGAGGTCCCGGTCGGGAAGGGCCTCCTGGGGCGCGTCGTCGACGCGCTCGGCAATCCGATCGACGGCAAAGGCCCGATCAAGTCGGACAAGCGCATGCGCGTCGACATCAAGGCGCCGGGCATCCTGCCGCGCAAGTCCGTGCATGAGCCGATGGCGACGGGGCTCAAGGCGATCGACGCGCTGATCCCGATCGGGCGCGGGCAGCGCGAGCTCATCATCGGCGACCGCCAGACGGGCAAGACGGCGATCATCCTCGACACGTTCCTCAATCAGAAGCCGCTCAACCAGAGCGGCGACGAGAAGATCAAGCTCTATTGCGTCTATGTCGCGGTCGGACAGAAGCGCTCGACGGTCGCCCAGTTCGTCAAGGTGCTCGAGGAGCGCGGCGCGCTCGAGTACTCGATCATCGTCGCCGCAACCGCTTCCGATCCCGCGCCCATGCAGTACCTGGCGCCGTTCGCCGGCTGCACGATGGGCGAGTACTTCCGCGACAACGGCATGCACGCGGTCATTGCCTACGACGACCTCTCCAAGCAGGCCGTCGCCTACCGGCAGATGTCGCTTCTCTTGCGCCGGCCGCCCGGGCGCGAGGCCTATCCGGGCGACGTGTTCTACCTCCACTCGCGCCTGCTCGAGCGAGCGGCCAAGCTCAACGAGGAGCACGGAGCGGGCTCGCTCACGGCGCTGCCGGTCATCGAGACCCAGGCCAACGACGTGTCGGCCTACATCCCGACCAACGTCATCTCGATCACCGACGGCCAGATCTTTCTCGAGACCGACCTCTTCTATCAGGGCATTCGCCCGGCCGTGAACGTCGGCCTCTCGGTGTCGCGCGTGGGATCGTCGGCGCAGACCAAGGCCATGAAGCAGGTCGCCGGCAAGATCAAGGGCGAGCTCGCGCAATACCGCGAGATGGCAGCGTTTGCCCAGTTCGGCTCCGACCTCGACGCGTCGACGCAGAGGATGCTGGCGCGCGGCGCCCGCCTGACCGAGCTCTTGAAGCAGCCGCAGTTCTCGCCGCTCAAAATGGAGGAGCAGGTCGCGGTGATCTTCGCCGGCACGCGCGGCTATCTCGATCCGATTGCCATCGGGGCGGTGCAAAGGTTCGAAGCGGAGCTGTTGCGGGCGCTGCGCGAGGAGAAGTCCATTCTCGCTTCGATCGCGGCCGAGAAGGCGATCTCGCCCGAGACCGAAAAAAGGCTCGTGGCGGTGCTCGACAAGTTCGCCAAGGGCTTCGCGGCGTAGCCACGAGCGCGTCCCCCTCCCCCACAAGGGGGGAGGGAATTCCAACGGTGATTGAAAGATGGCCCTATGCCGAGCTTGAAGGACTTGAGGAACCGCATCGCCTCGGTCAAGGCGACGAGCAAGATCACCAAGGCCATGCAGATGGTGGCGGCGGCGAAGCTGCGCCGCGCGCAGGAAGCAGCGACCGCCGCGCGCCCCTACGCGCTGCGCATGGATCGTATGCTCGCCAACCTTGCGAAACGCGCCAACCGGGACGGCGCATCGCCCCTCCTCGTCGGGACCGGCAGGGATCAAGTCCACCTGCTCGTCGTCATGACGGCCGAGCGCGGCCTGTGCGGCGGCTTCAACGCCAACATCGCCAAGCTCGCCCGCCAGGAGGCGCAAAGGCTGATCGCGGCCGGCAAGACGGTGAAGATCTTGAGCGTCGGCCGCAAGGGAGCGGACAACCTGCGCCGTGATCTCGGCAAATCGATTGTCGAGCGCATCGACCTGCGCGGGGTGCGCCAGCTCGGGTTCGCGAACGCCGAGCAGATCGCGGGGAAGCTGCTGGCCTTGTTCGAGAGCGGCGAGTTCGACGTGGCGACGCTGTTCTTTTCCGAGTTCCGTTCGGTCATCACACAAAGGCCGACCGCGCTGCAGCTGGTTCCGGCAAAGCTGCCCGAGGCGAGGCCGGCGGAAGCCAGGTCGGGCGGCGCGGAGGCGATTCACGATTACGAGCCCGACGAGGAGACGCTGCTCAGTGCTCTCTTGACGCGCAACATCGCGACCCAGATCTTCCGCGGCCTGCTCGAGAACGCCGCCTCCGAGCAGGGTGCGCGCATGTCGGCGATGGACAACGCGACGCGCAACGCCGGCGAGATGATCGACAAGCTTACGATCAAGTACAATCGCCAGCGTCAGGCCAACATCACCAAGGAGCTGATCGAGATCATCTCCGGCGCCGAGGCGCTGTAGACATCCACTGACCGAATTGGGACAATTTACTAGTGTCCCGAACCCGAAGCTCGCACACACTTGCGGCAATCGCGTTTGCGAACTTCGAGTTTATAAGGGACACTAGAATCATGAGCCTTGCTAGTGTGGCTTTGGTTCAGAAGTTCCCTCACGAGGGAGCCGCGAATGATGGGGAACTTCTGAACCGCCACTAGCTCGGATGCGTCTCGAGGATATGCGCTATGACGGAAGAGACAGAGAATATGGTGTTGGAGATGCTCCGTCGCATTCGCTCGTCGCAAGAGCGGATGGAGCAGGACGTCGGAGACTTGAAATCGCGCATGTCCTCAGTCGAAGCCAACATCGGCCAACTAACGGTTGCCATCGGTCACCTCCACGTGCAGCTCGGCGGCGTTCATAAGCGCATGGACCGGTTCGACGAGCGGCTCTCGCATATCGAGCGCCGCCTCGACCCGATACAGGCATGATGACGCGGATGATCGAGATCATCTCGGGCGCCGAGGCGCTCTGAGCACCACCGTAGGTCGGACTGACGACGGAAGTCCGACATGAAGAGAATGATGAGAGGTTGATGTCGGACTTCGCCTAGCGCTCAGTCCGACCTACGAGACTACGAAAGCGAAAGACGGGGACAGGCAATGGCAAGCAAGGTTGGCAAGGTCCGTCAGGTGATGGGCGCCGTGGTCGACGTGCAGTTCGACGGGCATTTGCCGCAGATCCTGAACTCGCTCGAGACCAAGAACCGGGGCAGCCGCCTCGTGCTCGAGGTGGCGCAGCACCTGGGCGAGAACACAGTGCGCACGGTCGCCATGGACAGCACCGAGGGCCTCGTGCGCGGTCAGGATGTGGTCGACACGGGCCAGGCGATCGCGGTCCCGGTCGGCGATGCGACCTTGGGCCGGATCATGAACGTGATCGGCGACCCGGTCGACGAGGCAGGCCCGATCCAGGGCGTCGAGATGCGCCCCATTCACGCGCCGGCTCCCACCTACGTCGATCAGTCGACGGAAGCCCAGATCCTGGTGACGGGCATCAAGGTCGTCGATCTTCTCGCGCCCTACGCGAAGGGCGGCAAGATCGGCCTGTTCGGCGGCGCGGGCGTTGGCAAGACCGTCATCATCATGGAGCTCATCAACAACGTCGCCAAGGCGCACGGCGGCTTTTCTGTATTCGCCGGGGTCGGCGAGCGCACGCGCGAGGGCAACGACCTCTATCACGAGATGATCGAGAGCGGCGTCAACAAGGATCCGAAGAAGGCCGGCAGCGCCGCGGGCTCGAAGTGCGCCCTCGTCTACGGGCAGATGAACGAGCCGCCCGGCGCGCGCGCGCGCGTCGGCCTCTCGGGCCTCACCGTTGCCGAGTACTTCCGCGACCAGGGCCAGGACGTGCTGTTCTTCGTCGACAACATTTTCCGCTTCACGCAGGCGGGCTCGGAGGTGTCGGCGCTGCTCGGCCGCATGCCGTCGGCCGTCGGCTACCAGCCGACGCTTGCAACCGACATGGGCGCGCTGCAAGAGCGCATCACGACCACGCAAAAGGGCTCGATCACCTCGGTGCAGGCCATCTACGTGCCGGCCGACGACCTCACCGATCCGGCGCCGGCGACCTCCTTCGCCCACTTGGACGCCACCACCGTGCTGGCGCGGGCGATCGCGGAAAAGGGCATCTACCCGGCCGTCGATCCTCTCGATAGCACCTCGCGCATGCTCGACCCGCGCATCGTCGGCGAGGAGCACTATCAGGTCGCGCGCCAGGTGCAGTCGATCCTGCAGCGCTACAAGTCGTTGCAGGACATCATCGCCATCCTCGGCATGGACGAGCTGTCGGAGGAGGACAAGTTGACGGTGGCGCGCGCGCGCAAGATCGAGCGCTTCCTGTCGCAGCCGTTCCACGTCGCCGAGGTGTTCACCGGCGCGCCGGGCAAGCTCGTGAGCCTGCAGGACACCATCAGGGGCTTCAAGGGCCTGTGCAACGGCGATTACGATCACCTGCCCGAGCAGGCGTTCTACATGGTGGGCACGATCGAGGAGGCCGTGGGCAAGGCCGAGAAGCTCGCCGAGGCGGCGTGAGCCGGGGCACGCGAGGTCGACTTATGATCGCAGACGACGATCGAGCGGGGAAAGGCACGGCGGAGCATGGCTTCGGCTCATGCTGCGCGGAGCTCAAAGAGGCGATGAGCGGAGCCGATTTCGAGCCGCTCATCACCGTCGGCGAGTCCGGTGTGCTCTATATGGCGGTCGGGCTCATCGAGACCCAGGACGACGAGGCGGGCATGGTGGATCACCCGCTGTTCTTCTGCCCGTTCTGCGGCACGCGGCTGCAGACCTCGGACGAGGTCCACGCCAAGACCGGCGGCGAGAGCCACGAATGAGGGCCGACGAAAGCTTCCGGCGCATGGCGGCCTGCGATGCTCGCATCGGCCCTGTGGCCGTCAAGAAAGCTGAGGACCGGACGACATGGCTGAAACCTTCAAGTTCGAGCTCGTAAGTCCCGAGAGAATCCTCATGTCCGGGAACGCCGAGCAGGTCCTCATCCCGGGGGCCGAAGGCGACATGACGATCCTGCCGGGACACGCGCCGGTGGTGTCGACCTTGCGCCCGGGCGTGCTGGACGTGGGGCTCGAAGGCTCGCGGGCGCGCCTGTTCGTCAAGTCCGGGTTCGTCGAGGTGGAGCCCGACCGCGTGACGGTGCTCGCGCACAAGGCCTATGACCTGGCGGAGCTTGCCTCGGCCACGATTGCCGATGAGCTCGCTGGCGCCGAGGCCGAGCTTGCTGAGGCGAAGGACGACACGGCGCGCTTTCTCGCCAGCGAGGCGATTGGCGTGCTGACCAGGCTCAAGGCCGCGCAGTGATCGGCTGGCGCGGCGCGAGCCGGCGGGCTCGAATTCTACCGGGAGGATCAGGTTTTTTCGCTCGACTCGCGCTCGCGCGAGGCAATGCGGCGCAGGATCTGGCCGACGTTGGCGATGAGCGATCGTTCGATCGCGAAGTAGATGCGCTCGCCCTTGAACAGTTTGCGCTGGCGGTCCCACGGGAACAGGAGCACCACGTCGAACTCGATCGGTTGCCCGGTCGAGGGCAGCCCGAGAAGGTCGCCGGTGTGGACGCCGTTGAAGTGCGCCTCCTCGACGACACCCTGCGGTCCGACGAAGCAATTGACGACCTCGAAGCAATTCTCGGGGAACGCCGAGAGGAACGCCTCGTAGAACTTCGTCGCTCCCGCGTGCCCGTGCCACGTCTTGCCGTTATTCAGGATCGTATAGACGCAGTCATCGGTCAGCGTCGCCATAAGCCCGGCGATATCGGCCGAATGCTCGGCCGTAATGTGATCGAGCCACAACCGCTTTATTTGCTCGTATTCCTGGGCGTCTAACGGGCGCTCAGCCTGTTCCCGGGCGGCAGCGGTGAAGGGGGGAGGCGTCTTGGTCAGCATCTGCTATGCTCACACTAGCTGACCCCGCGGCAGGACTGGGCCCCCATGGACCGTTCGCTCAGTCTCGCGCGAGATGGGCGAATTCTGCAACGACGGTCTCGTAGATTGACCGCTTGAACGACACGATAAGGCTCGGCAGCTCCTCGAGCCTGCGCCAGCTCCAGCGGTCGAATTCGGCCTTTTGGCCATTCCGCGGGCGGATGTCAATCTCCGAATCGTCGCCCCAGAACCGCATTGCGAACCAGCGCTGGCGCTGTCCGCGGTACTTGCCCTTGAGCGCAACGCCGATCAGCTCCCCTGGCAAGTCGTACGTGAGCCAGCGCGGAATCTCGGCGAGCAGGTCCACACTCTTGATGCCGGTCTCCTCCTCGAGCTCGCGGAAGGCCGCGTCCGAGGGGTCCTCGCCTCTGTCGACGCCGCCCTGCGGCATCTGCCAAATGTGCGCGGACCGGTCGCCCGACCACTTGGGCAGCCGCCGCCCTGTCCAGACCAAGCCCTTCGAATTGAACAACATAATGCCCACGCACGGCCTGTAAGGCAGCTCGTGCGGCCGCGAGTCGATAATGGGCGGCAATGGCTTCATGGAAGGCACCAAAAACGGTGGACAACATAATCAGGCGCTTGCGCGGCATGCGCCGGAAACCGAATCACCCGCAAAGGATAGCGGAAAAGCGCTGCGACACTATGACTTTATGGTAGCCGAGCGCGGTTTAGCGCGACGCGGGGCAGCGGCGGGCGGGCTTGCGTCGCTTCGCGCGAGAGCGCGAAATTCCCTGACCACCTTGCGGTAGATGCTGCGCTTGAACGGCACGACGTGCCGCTCGAGCTCCGAGATCGGCGACCATCGCCAGGCCGTAAACTCGGCTTTGTGGCCGTGAGCGGGCGA
>DATETZ010000023.1:0-2113 GCA_035283385.1 Hyphomicrobiaceae bacterium | reverse complement strand
CCCCCCATCCGCTTGCCCAAGATGCGCGCGGCGCGCGAACTCGGCCGCGCCCAGCGCTCCCGTGTAAATCGACTCCGGATTGATGTTGATGGTCACCTGACCGTAGTTTTCCCCGATCAGCTTTTTCAGCTCGCGAACGGCGGCCTCGTTTTTTGCAACGCCGCCGGTGAAGGTAAACTCGTCGGTGACCCCGCCGGAGCGCGATATGATCGAGATCGCGCGCAGGATGATGGCGCGATGGAGCCCGGCCAGGATGTCCTCGCGCTTCTCGCCGAGCGACAGCCGGTCGCGCAGCTCGGCGCCGGCAAACACGGTGCAGGTCGAGTTGATGCGCGCCGGCCGATCGGATTTCATTGCCAACGGCCCGAGCTCGTGCAGCCCCATGTTCATCTCGTCGGCGATGTAGCCAAGATAGCGGCCGCAGCCGGCGGCGCAGCGGTCGTTCATCTGGAAATTCTCGACGATGCCGCTGGCGTCGACCTGGATGCCCTTGGTGTCCTGGCCGCCAATATCCAGGACCGTGCGCGTCTTCGGGTACATCATGTGCGCGCCCAGGCCATGGCAGAGGATCTCGGAACGGATGTGCTCCTTCGAGAACGGCAGCGTCACGCGGCCATAGCCCGTGCCGACGAGATAGGTCTCCTCGAGATCGATGCCGAGGGTGCGCTCGATCGTCTGCGGGACGTCATCAGAACCCGACTTGAGCGAAGGATCAGCATCGAGGATGCGCGCAAGGGCGCGGCGGAACTTGTCGCTGAGGCTGCCCTCCGGCGGCCGGTTCTCCACGTCGATGATCGATTTGTCATAGACGTTGAGAAGAAGATCATAGGGCAATCCGGCGACACGGGCGACATCCTCGGCATGCACGTGATAGCGGGAGCCGGCGATATCGCGAAAGAAGTCCGACTTGCGCTTGGCGCCAGGTGCAAAAAGGTCGCGGGCCTCCTCGCGCAGCCGACCGAACACCTCGGCCAAGGCGTCCGCCACCCCGGACTCGACCTTGGCGAAGCGTTCGCCCTTGATCTGACCCAGACAAGTTTGCTCGAGATCCGCGAGCTGTTCGAGAAACTGTTCGAGACGAAAGGCACGCTCGAGCGCGCCGAGAAAGTCATCGAGCTGTTCGCCCAGACCCCCGGCCTCCGTCAGCGCTCGGCGAAACAGCGTGAAGCGCCCGTCGACGCGCGCCTCCTGGCTCGCGACGCGGGCGGCCGTCGAGTAGTTGGAGCGGGAGTTGGTGATGCCGCGGCCGATCACCTCGCTATTGCCATCGAGCAGAACCGCTTTGGTGGTGGTCGAGCCGAGATCGATGCCAACGAAAGTTTTCATGGAACACCCTGATCAGGCGGCGGCGCGAGCGCCGGCACGCTTCTGCTCGATCATCTGGAAATAGCTTTCGAGCCGGTTCTTGATGTTGGCCGCGGAGAAATAGCGCGGGTCGACCAGGTCGGACTCGATGAACGCAGCCGGCTTGCCGGTGCGCTTTTCGACCTCGCGCATGATCAGGAGCTGACCGGCCGAGAAGCTGTTGCAGCTCTTGATCGAATTGATCAGCAGACCATCGGCAGCGTACTCGTCGATGTAGTTCGCCAGCATGTCGATGCGCATGGGCAGGCTGCGGTTGGTGTAGACGCCGAGGCAGTATTCGGCGAGCGTCTCCAGCGGCTTGTCCGGATCGTGGCGAAAGCCGAAGTCATACACGCCGCCGACCTTGGCGTAGGTCGAGGCGACCACCACCGCGCCCTCGTCGGAGAACATTTTCCAGAACTCGCGGAAGCTGGTCCAGTTGGGCGGGCCTTCCACGATGAGGCGGTATTTCTCCTTGCCCATGTCACCGTCGGGTGTGACAGGGCCCTGGCCGGCGGCGAGGCGCTCGTCCACTTCGGCGCGCAGGAACCGGTAGTAGTCGATGGCATCGTCGGTGCCGCGGAAGGCCCCGAAGATCGGGCCGATATAGTAGATGCCGCCGAAATACGCGTCGATCGGCGACGGCTTGCTCTTGGCGCTCTGCAGGACGGCCACGAGATCGTCCTCCGCCACCGCCGACTTCTTCAGGTGCTCACGCAAGCGATCGATATCGAACTTGACTCCGGAGATGCGCTCCAGCGTGGGGATG
>DATETZ010000022.1:0-6374 GCA_035283385.1 Hyphomicrobiaceae bacterium | reverse complement strand
GGTGAATAGAGAGACTTCGCGCTCTCGCGGCCAACCACCATGACGTTGCCCTTATAGAGCTCGAGCGTAACCTCGCCCTCGACGTGCTCCTGGCTCTTGTCGATCGCGGCCTGCAGCATGAGGCGCTCGGGCGCGAACCAGAAACCGTAATAGATGAGCTCCGCATAGCGCGGCATCAGCTCGTCCTTCAAGTGCATGGCGCCGCGGTCGAGCGTGATGCTCTCGATGGCGCGATGGGCGGCGAGCAGTATCGTGCCGCCCGGCGTCTCGTAGATGCCGCGGCTTTTCATGCCGACGAAGCGGTTCTCGACCAGATCGACGCGGCCGATGCCGTTGTCGCGCCCGAGATCGTTGAGCGCCTTCAAGAGCGTCGCCGGGCTCATGGGCTTGCCGTCGAGTGAGACCGCGTCGCCCTTCTCGAAGCCGATTTTGATTGTCGCCACCGCGTCAGGCGCAGCCATGGGCGAGATCGTGCGCTGGTAGACCGTCTCGGGCGCCTTTTTCGCCGGGTCCTCGAGCACCTTGCCCTCGGAGGAGGAGTGCAAGAGGTTGGCATCGACCGAGAACGGCGCCTCGCCCTGCTTGTCCTTGGCGACCGGGATCTGGTGCGTGCGCGCGAACTCGAGCAGCTCCTCGCGGCCCTTGAACGCCCACTCGCGCCACGGCGCAATGATCTTGATGGCGGGCTCGAGCGCGTAATAGCTGAGCTCGAAGCGCACCTGGTCGTTGCCCTTGCCGGTCGCGCCGTGGCAGACGGCATCGGCGCCGGTCTTGCGCGCGATCTCGATCTGCTTCTTCGCGATCAACGGCCGTGCGATCGACGTGCCGAGCAGATAGACGCCCTCATAGACGGCGTTGGCGCGGAACATCGGGAACACGTAGTCGCGAACGAATTCCTCCCTCACGTCCTCGATGAAGATGTTGGTCCTCTCGATGCCGAGGAGCTGCGCCTTCTTGCGCGCCGGCTCGAGCTCCTCCCCCTGGCCGAGGTCCGCCGTGAAGGTGACGACCTCGCAGCCGTAGGTCTCCTGCAGCCATTTGAGGATGATCGAGGTGTCGAGACCGCCGGAATAGGCGAGCACGACCTTCTTGATCGTCGTACCGCCCGTCCTGGCGCCGGTCTTGATGGCCATGGCCGCTCCCTCAGCGATGCCTCTTCGGAAGCGCGGCACTATAGGCGGCGAGCCCGCGGCATCAAGGATCAGAACCCCTTCGTCCGCCCCTCGCGTCCCCGCGGGAAGGCCGTAGCGGGCTCTGCACTTTGCCCGCGGCGCACGCGGATAAGACCTTGAGGCGCCGAAAGGACTTGTCCAATATGCTATTTTTGAACAATTCTCCATCATCTCGCCGTGTTTTTGTGCTCAGTGAGGCGCTTGCGGGGTCCGGCAACCAGTTTGTGAGAGGATGGCAGTGGACAAGTTGGCCACTCAAGCGCTCGCCATGACGGTCGCTACGATCGCGCTCGTCGCCCTGATGGGGGACGCGATCGACCCCCTGCCTCCTGACGCGAGCGCGGCCACGACCGCCACCACGCCGCCGCCTGCCAAGGCGGCGACCCCGGAGACGCCGAGCTCCGGCACCAGCGCATCGCCCAAGGCCACCAAGGACGGCCTCGCAAAGGACGCTAAGGCTCAGGGACCATCGGGCGACGCCACGCCCAAGGCCGATGCGTCGAAGACGCCGCCGCCGGCGAAGACAGGCACGTCCGGGAGCGGCGATTCGGCGAAGCAGGGAACCACGTCCAAGACCGGCACGACGGCCGATAGCGAGGCACTGCCTTGGGCCGTGCCATCCGCGACCTCCAAGGGCGCGGTCGCGCCCAAGCCCACAGACACCAAGAAGACGGCCGCCAAGACCAGTCCCCAGTGCTTGAAGCTGGCCGAGCCGGCCTGCCGCGAGGCGACCCCGTGCGCCTGGCTCGCCGGCCTCAAGTTCGAGGATGGGACCGAGGTCGTGGCTCACTGCGCCGAGCGCGCCAGCCCGGCGAAGAAGGCGGAGACACCCCCGGCGACGGAGCCCAGCCCGAAGCCGGAGACGGCTGGCGGACAGCTGAAGCCGAGCGATGCGGGTGGGGCCAAGGCGGTTATCGTGACGACCGCTCCGCCACCCGCCACATCCACTGCTCGTCCGCCCTTGCCGACATCACCTGCCGTGGTGCCGCCCACGGGTCCCGCGCCGACGAAAGGCAATTAGCGGTCGCGGAATTTGCGGCCTCAGAGCCACGTTCCGGGCGGCGAGAAAGGTGACGGCAATTGGAAAGCCGCGCCGAACGGAGCGAAAAATAGAGCAGCCAGAAGCCGGCGCGGAGAGGCGAGCTGGACAACGGCATGACCGCCTTCGGAGCGGTAGCTCGAGAAGGCATTGTTGAAGGACGCCGTCGCCGCCTCGGCCGCATCGAGTGCGGCGACGTTGGCTTGTGCCGTAGGCCAGGCCACCGAGCGGGGAACTCCCGCTGCCATCAGCATGAAAGCCATCGGCCAGCCTTCGGGCGAGCCGCGCGGCTGGAGCATCCCCCACCAGGCCGCAAATGGAGAGATGGCATCCGGCGCGGCGGAAATGCCAGCCACCGCGCCCCAACGCCAAAGCTTCATCATCTCGAGAGCCGGGTTCGGCCATGGGCCGACGGAAAACGGCGAGAGCGAGAATGGCCCGGCGGGATAAGCCGCTCGAGACGCGGCCGGGGCGCGGTTCGACGAAAAATTACTGTCGCTGGCGCCGGACGCGCCGCACGATGTGGCGGCCGCGCTTGCCCAGAACGTGAGCGTTTGTTCAGTGAACGCCGCATAGCTGGCTGCGACCGCATGGGTGTACCCGAACACGGCGTCGGTATAGCTTCTCACAAAACGGGTCTGCAGCCGCGCGTCGAACATGGGCAACCGTCCTCGTCAAACCGGGCGCAGCGTCGCGCGATTTTGCGATGCAGCAATGTACCTTGAAGCCGAATCATAAACAAACGATTTGCGCCGTTCCGGCTAGTTGCGTGCACCGGACCGGCGGCCATCCGGGGCTGTCGCAGCGCCACCCATCCAATTCCGGCCCGCAGCGCGCTTGTGCTGAGACCGACGGGGGCCGGCGCTCCGACCTGCAACTACCCAATAAGCGAGCCCCGCGACGAATCCCGCGGCGAGGAACGCACGCAGGGCATAGTCGTTGACGATCGTTGTAGCGCCGGTCTCGCTCGCATGCTGGGTGAGGACGCCCGCCAGAGCGATGGCAATCCCGGCGAGCGCGTAATAGATCCAGGACCGGATCCCTTGCCACTCGGCAAATGCCGCCGCCAGCAGCGCGAAGGGAGCGGAGAATACCGCCGAATGCGTCGCGGCGAACAGGGCCAGAAGGCCGGCGCCGCTGAGCCGGTCCGGCATGGCGGCCGGCTCGAGGGTCGCGATCTCGAGGGGCGTGATCACGAACGCGACCTGCACCAGGCCGGCGGCCAGACACGCAGTAGCAAATCCGAGCAGGATCCTGAGCAGCGATAGAAGCATGGCCCACCGCAAACGTCATCGCCCCGCGACGCAAATCTACAAGCTCCGGGCGGAAAGTCTCAATGCAAAATGCCCGGACGCGACCGAATGCCATGCGCGCGCTTCAGGCGTTGCGGCCGGCGACCAGCCAATAGGCGAGGCCGCCGGCAAATCCGGCCGAGGCGAATACCTGCCATATCGTCGCCGGCGGCAGCACGAGCGGCCCCTCCTGGCCCAGCCTCGCCAGCAAGGGGATCGCGGCCAGCGCGAGGCCGCCGCCGACCACGTAGTAGAGCCACGAGCGGATGCGGGCGACCTCGCCGATGACGACCACGGCGAGCGCGGGGAGGATCGTCAGGCTCGAGGCGAGGAGCGCGCCCTGCCAGGCCAGATCGAGCATGGCCTCGATTGTGTCGGGGGCCCGCTCGCGGCCGTGGAGCGCATGAGTGACGTGCTCGAGGCCGAGCGTCACGAGCACGAAGCCCGCCGCCGCGGCCGCGATCAGGAACGCGATAGGGATCAGGATCAGGCGCCCGAGCGGTCTCAAGAGCACGCTCACGGCGCAGTCCCGCTGCGCGCGGCGCGCTCGCGCGCCGTCATCTTCACGCTTTCGGATCTGAGCTGGCCGCAGGCGGCCATGATGTCGCGCCCGCGCGGCGTCCGGACCGGGCTCGCGTAGCCCGCCTTGTTGACGACCTCGGCGAAGCGCTCGATCGCGACCCAGTCCGAGCACTCGTGCGCGGTGCCGGGCCAGGGATTGAACGGGATCAGGTTGATCTTGGCCGGAATGCCTGCCAGCAGCCGCACGAGCGCCTTGGCGTCGGCGCGGCTGTCGTTCACGCCTTTGAGCATCACGTACTCGAAGGTGATGCGCCTCGCGTTCGAGAGGCCCGGATAGTTCCGGCAGGCGTCCATGAGCTGCGCGATGGGGTATTTCTTGTTGATCGGCACCAGCTTGTCGCGCAGCTCATCGCGCGTCGCGTGGAGCGAGATAGCGAGCATGGTGCCGGCCTCCCACCCCCAGCGGCCGATCTCCGGCACGACGCCCGAGGTCGAGAGCGTGATGCGGCGCTTGGAGACCGAGAGCCCCTCGCCGTCGGCGGCGATCTCCATCGCGTCGCGCACGTTGTCGAAATTGAAGAGCGGCTCACCCATGCCCATGAGCACGACGTTGGTGATCTTGCGCTCGGTATTGGGCAGAAGCCCGTCATCATCGGGACGTGCCGCGACCGGCCAGTCGCCGAGCCGATCGCGCGCGAGGAGTATCTGGCCCGCGATCTCGCTCGCCTCGAGGTTCCTCACCAGGCGCTGGGTTCCCGTGTGGCAGAAGCTGCAGGTGAGCGTGCAGCCGACCTGGGACGAGATGCACAAGGTGCCGCGATCCGCCTCGGGGATGTAGACGGTCTCGATCTCGGGCGCCTTGGCCTCGGACCCGAACCGCGCGAGGCGCAAGAGCCACTTGCGCGTGCCGTCGGCCGAGACCTGCTCGGCGATAATCTCGGGCCGCGCCAGCGAGTAGGCCGCGCCGAGCCGCGCTCGCAAGTCCTTCGAGACGTCGGTCATGGCATCGAAGGAGGTGGCGCCCGAGACGTAGATCCAACGCCAGAGCTGGGCGACCCGCATGCCGAGCTGGCGCTCCGGCACGCCGATCCCGGCCAAGGCCGCGCGCAGGCGCTCGCGACCGAGGCCCGCAAGCGAGGGCTTCTCGGGCGCGGCATGTGCCGGGACGTCTGCTGCCGGCGGCGTCTTGTCGAGAACGAGGACCATCTGTTTCGGGGCCAAGCGATTTGCCGGCCTTATCTAGCGTCTCTTACCCGCTTCCGAAAGGCCATGAGTTCCTTCGCTCTCCCTCGAGGGGGAAGGGAATAGCAGCGGGCAGGGACGAGCGCGCGCGTCCTGTCCTCGCGGCGCTGCGCGTCCCCAATTCCCCTCTCCCCGCAAGCGGGGAGAGGGAGCGCGCACCAGTATCCTCGCGGCGCGGGCGCCTGAGGGGATGCGAAAGTGGGGAGCGGGGCGCGGGTGCACCTCGGTCTTCCGAACGTTGAACGTGGCGCCTCATGCTGGAAGCATGGCTCCGCCATGACGCCCCGCCTTCCGAGTATTTACGCCGGGTGAGGCCAAATCCCGGTGTCCCGCGCATCTCTTAGCCGCAGCCTCTCCGGTACCGTGTGTTGCCACAGGCACTCAGCAAACGCGCCGAGGGATACCGGCCGCGTGACCGGCACTTCCCCCAGGACTCGGACCCGCCCCTCGCCAGCTAGACGCCTCTAGAAGGCGACCCCAGTGGGGCGGGATGGAGCGATGATAGGCGAAGTTGGAGCACCGGGAAAAACTTAGCCAGGCCGCTCTAACGCCCGAAGCAGACGTTGGGCAAGACGACACGAACTGATGAGATGGGCCATGAGCGGTCGTGCTGGCCAGTCAGCATGGGGGGCTGCTGGGAAGTCACATCGCCGACTTGGGCGCTCAAGCCGCTGGACTGATTTCAGTAGACGCAAAGCTGTGCTGTGGCTGTGCTTTGGAGCCTAGAAGATGTATCTGGAAGAATTCTTGAGCGGGCACCGGACGTCCGAAAAAGTAGCCCTGCCCTTCTCCACAGCCCATCTGCATCAGGGCATCGGCGGTGGCCAGGTCCTCTATTCCTTCGGCAATGATTTGCATGTCTAAGAGTTTACCAAGTCCCACCAGCGCGCTGACAATGGCTCTATCATCCGGATTCAGGACCATGTCGCGCACAAACGACTGATCAATCTTCAAGCGGTCCAACGGGAAACGCTTGAGGTAGGTGAGGCTCGCATAACCTGTGCCGAAGTCATCGAAGGCGATCACGACGCCGGTATCCCGAATTCGGCGAAGCATGGCGGCGGCCCTGTCGTTGTCCTCGAGAAGGATGTGCTCTGTCACCTCGAG
>DATETZ010000021.1:0-36284 GCA_035283385.1 Hyphomicrobiaceae bacterium | reverse complement strand
TGGCGGCGGCAAGGAAAGGAGACGTGCCATGGGCATCGCAATCACTCTGCAGGAGTATCTCGAGGAGCAGGGCGTCCCGTACGACGAGGTCGTGCACAATCGGACCGGCTGCTCGTCGCGCACCGCCGAGGCAAGCCACGTTCCCGGCGAGTGTCTCGCCAAGGGCGTCGTGATCAGGCGCAAGGACGGCTTTCTGCTCGCGATCGTGCCGGCCTCGCGCCAGGTGAGGCTGGATGAGCTCGGGCGCTGGCTCGATCAGGCGGTCGGGCTCGCCACGGAGGACGAGGTTTGCACGCTCTTCGACGACTGCGCCCCGGGTGCGGTACCTCCGATCGGCCCCGCCTACGGGCTCAAATCCGTTGTCGACGACAGCCTCGAAGGGCGCCGGGACATCTTCTTCGAAGGCGGTGACCACCAGACGCTGGTGCACGTCACGGGCGCCGAGTTTCACCGGCTGATGCAAAACGTGCCGCACGGGAGTTTCTGCGCTTAGAGCGTCATCACATGTGCCTCCGGTCGATCGCGCCAAATCGTGCCGGCTAATCGTGCGTCGTCACGGCGACGAAGTTCGGGTCGTTCTGCGCGCGCCGCTCGAATGAGAGGAAGTCGTAATAGCCGCAGCGCCCGTCGCCCGGAAACGCGCGGCAGATTGCGGGCCGCGCTTCGTAGACGGTGCACCGCCGGTTCTCGGTGTCGAAGAAGCGGCAGATGCGGCCGAAATGGGTATCGGACTTGCGCCGCATCACCCGCCTGCGAGGCGCCTCCGCGCGCGTATGGCGCTTCTCGCACTCCTCGGCCGACAAACCAAGGTGCTTGGCAAGGCGTTCCATGTCGCGGCGGGTGACGGCGATCAGAGGATAGGAGCAGCAGTAGCCGGGGCATTTCTTGCAGTTGTACACGGGGGCGGTCTCTCGCTGATCAAAGTCCCTGTTGCGGCATCGATGCTCTCGACCGCTAGGGGTTAGACGATGGCGGGAGCAGTTCAAGAGCTATCGCGAGGGGGGCAGACGCTCCCTGGCCGGCAAGGCGAAGGCCCTGGGGGCCCCGGGGCGCCGCCGGCACCGGGGCCCGTTTCATGAGCCTCATTAACCTGCCTCACTTTCTCCGCTATGGTCTGGCGCATTTCGGCGGGTGGCGGTTTCCGTTGGGGAGTTGCGCATGAACGAAATGGCCCGTATTGCGCCGGAGACAGAGACGCCGGTCAACCCGTACAGCCTGCTCGAGGCGGTCAACCGGTCGAGCGACACCGCCCATACCGCCTGGCTCATCTTTCTGGCGGTCATGACGTACCTGGTGATCGCGGTGGCGGGAGTGAACCACAAGGACCTGCTGCTCGAGACGCCGGTTACGCTACCCATCCTGCAGGTGCCCATTCCGCTCGCGCAATTCTTCCAGTTCGCGCCGGTCCTGCTCGTTCTGCTGCATCTGGGCGTCGTCTCCCAGCTGGTCCTGCTCGCCAAGGAGACGCTCGAGTTCGATCACGCGATCCGGCTTCTCGAGGCGACCGACAACCGCACCCATCCGTTGCGCCTCGAGCTCAACAACTTTTTCTTCGTGCAGGCGATCGCCGGCCCGCAGCGCAGCGCGGTCATGAGCTTCTTCCTGCACGGCATGTCGTGGCTCACTCTGGTCATGCTCCCGGTCGCGCTCCTGATCTATATCCAGGTCGTGTTCCTCCCCTATCACGACGAGACCATCACCTGGACGCATCGCGTCGCGCTCGTCGTCGACATCTCGATCCTGATTTCGATCGGCTTCTTCCTGATGCGGGTCGAGACGTCGTTCCTGCAGGCTTTTCTGCGCACGACCTCGTCGCATCCGTTCAGCTTCGTGACCACCATTTTCGTGCTCCTCCTGGTGACGCTGTTCGCCTTTTCATTCGCGACCGTTCCCGGCGAGACGCTCGACCGCTGGACGCAGACGGTGCTCGGCGTCGACAACAACGACGAGACAGGCCAAAGGCCGCACTTCGCGAGCGGCTTCGCGGTGCCGTTTCTGACCGTGCGCGCCGACGGCTCGCTGTTCGGGGTGTTCCGGCGCAACCTGGTCGTGACCGACACCGATCTGGTGTTGGACAAGGATCAGACCCAGGGCGAGCCGAGCTTGAGCCTGCGCGGGCGCGACTTGAGGTACGCCAAGCTCGACCGCGCCGATCTGCACCAGGCCGATCTGACCGGAGCCGACTTGCGCGGCGCGAGCCTCGCCGGCGCCGACTTGCGCGGCGCTTGGCTCCAGTGCGCCGATGTGACGGAGCTACTGTTGAGCGAGGATCGCGCCGCCGCCAGATGCACGACGGCGCAGCGCGCGAACTTTACCCGCGCCCGCCTCGAGGATGCGCACATGGTGGGCGTCGACCTGCGCGGCGCGACCCTCGAGGAGGCGAGGCTCGATGGGGCGGAGCTCGCCTATTCGCTGCTGTCGGGGGCCAATTTCTCGAGCGCGCGCCTCGAGAAGGCAGACCTGACCGGCGGAGTGCAGGCCCAGGGCGCCAATTTCCTCATCGCCGGGCTGCAAGGGGCCGACCTCACCGGGGCCCAGCTCCAGTTCGCCGATTTCTCCTCGGCCGGCATGCAAGGCACGGTCTTGAACCATGCACACCTCGAGACCGCGGTGCTGCGCGACGCCGATCTCGAGGGGGCGACGCTCGCCATGGCGCGGCTCGAGGGCGCGGACATGACGGGCGCCAAGGTGGCGGGGGCCGACTTGAGAGGCGCCGGCGTCTGGATGACCAAGCCTCCCGCCCCCGACCCGAGCGGGGTTGCCGACGTGACCGGCCTTGCCGTGAAGCCGCTCGACGAGGCCGGCGTCGACGCCCTCAAGCGCATGATCGAGCGCATCGAATTCCGGCGCCTTCGGGCCCAGGCGGCGGAGGCCTTGGCGCCGATCATGAAGCTGGACGAGAGCCAGAGCTGGTCGGGCTCCGCCGACCAGGCGCGCTGGCAAAGCATGCTTCTGTCCTCCGCGGCGCTGACCGGCGACGCCTATAAGTTCCAGGTCACGGACTACTTGAGCAAGCTCATGTGCAAGGCCCGCTGGAGCAACGGCTCGGTCGCCACCGGCATCGCCCGGCGCGCGCAGGGCCAGCAGTTCCGCGGCGATCTCCTCACCCTCTACGATCGCTTGAAGGGTGACGATTGCCCGGCCGCGAAGATGGTGCCGCCCAAGGTGCTGCGCGAGTTCGCCCAGGCCGCCGATGTGGCGCGCGGCAATTAGCGGCTGTGCCGGTGCCGCGCCCCGTCTCATTGGGCGCCTCCTTTTTTAGGGACCTCTTTGGGAGGCCTTTCGGGGCTTGCCCCGCGGCCTCCCTTGAGCTATTTTAGAACATAAAGTGAACACAGTCGAGGCGCCATCGTTGCCGCAAGCGAAGAGAGTCGCGCCCGGTGGAAGCCGGGGACAAGGCGGGCGCGGACGAGGCATGAGGCGCGCGACCGGGCTAATGTTCAAGGGCGCGAGTCGGCGTCAGCGTTCGCCGTCTCTATGACAAGGAGTGATTTTCATGGCCGGTTCCGTCAACAAGGTGATCCTGGTCGGAAACCTGGGCAAGGATCCCGAGATCCGCCGCACCCAGGACGGGCGCCCGATCGCCAACCTCAGGGTCGCGACCAGCGAATCCTGGCGCGACAAGACCACGGGCGAGAAGCGCGAGAAGACGGAATGGCACTCCGTCGTCATCTTCAACGAGAACCTGTGCAAGGTGGTCGAGCAGTATTTGAAGAAGGGCGCGAAGGTCTACATCGAGGGCCAGCTGCAGACGCGCAAGTGGCAGGACCAGCAGGGCCAGGACCGCTACTCGACCGAAGTCGTGCTGCAAGGCTTCAACAGCCAACTGACGATGCTCGACGGCGCGCGCGCGGGCCAAGGCCTCGCCGAGGCCGGCCAGTCCGACTATGGCGGGGCCGACAACGGCGCGGGCGAGCCGAAGCGGGGTGCCAAGGGCGGGGCGAAGGGCGGCATCGACAAGGCCCTCGACGACGAGATCCCGTTTTGATGCCGCAGGCGGTCAATCATCCGAAGGTGTCGAAGGATCGGGTTTCTCAAAACGTCATTTCGGCCCCAGACCCCAGCCTTCGCTTGGGCGGTCCGGGGTAGACTGCGGCGGGCACCCACGCAAGCCTCCACACACGCTTTTCGAGGGGTCGTGGATCCCGGCCTGCTTGATGAAAGCATGTCTTCGACATGACGGGATGACGTACTTGAGTAGGGCTTGCGGGATTACCGCCGGCCGGATTTCTTCTGTTTCTTGCTCTTCTTGCGGTCCTTGCGACTAAGAGCGGGCGCGGCTGGCGCGTCAGCACTGAGAGAAGCGGGCTCCGCACTCTCGCCGGCAGCTTCCGCGTCCGGCGCGCGCGGCTCCGGCTCGTGGCGCACCGCGCTCTTAGCCGCTTTCGCGAGCCGCGCGTGCTCCGCCTCGGACTGCACCTCGACAAAGAGGCGCCTCACCTCCGGGTACCTCTCCCTGATCGCCCGCTCGAGGCGCGCGCTCGTCGCCTCGACCGTGGCCGCCGTCTCGGCATCGTGAAAGTCGACGCTTGCCGCGACCAGCACGTCCTCCGGTCCCAGGTGCATGGTGCGGATCTCGTTGATGGCGCGGATCGGGCGGCCCTCGCCGATTTCGGCACGGATGATGTTGCGCAGCCCAGTGCGCACGGTGAGGCTTGCCGCCTCGCCGACGATCAGGCCCTTGATCTCGACGCTCATGAACGCGGCCACGGCGCCGAGGATCAGGCCGATGACGAGCGAGGCGATCCCGTCGGCTTCCGCGATCCCCGCCCGGTCGGCAACGACGACGCCGGCGAGCGCCGCGAGCAGCCCCGCCAGCCCCGCCAGATCCTCGAGCACGATCGCGAACAGCGCCGGGTCCTTGGAGGCGCGCAGCGCCGCGAGGGCCGGCGCGGACCCGCGCCGGGCGTTGAACTCGCCGAGCGCTTTCCAAGTCGAGAAGGCCTCGAGCACGATCGCGACCGCGAGCACGATGTAGTTGACGTGCACATTCTCCATCGGATGCGGGTCGAGGAGCTTGGCGACACCCTCGTAGAGAGCGACGCCCGCGCCGAGCGAGAACAAGAGGATCGCGACGACGAAGCTCCAGAAGTAGAGCTCCTTCGAGTACCCGAACGGGTGGCGCGCATCCGCCGGCCGCTTCGACCGCGCGAGGCCGTGCAGCAACAGCGCCTGGTTCGACGTGTCGACGAGCGAGTGGATGGCCTCCGACAGCATGGCCGAAGAGCCGGTCCAGGCGAAGGCCACGAACTTCGACACCGCGATGGCAAAGTTGCAGCCGAGCGCCACCAGGACCACAGCCATGGAACCGCCAGCCGACACGATGCCCTCCCCGACGACGTCCGCCCCGTCCGGACCTGTCCCTCATTAACCGAGGAGAGCAAAGAATTCCCTTCCGGCGGCGCTCCGGCTGCGGCGCAAAGTGGAAAACTGTTCCATTTTTGAGGCAGAGCCAGGTTCGGCCGCGCGCGTCCACGACCGGCGGTGGGGCAACCATATCCGTGTTCCGGGGTTGCAATTCGACCGGGTTCCCCCAGGAATGATGCAGGCGCCGAGGTGTCTCGAGCAACGCGGCCGAATCCGGCCACGGAGGATGAGCGCAGCGAGCCCATGCCCAAGCGGATCTTGATCGTCGAGGACCAGCCCGTCGTGGCGTCGAACTACGCCGAAATCCTGCGCGTCGCAGGCTTCGACGTCGTGGGGCCGGCGGGGACGGTCGAGCTGGCCTTGGGTCTCATCGATAAGGAGCGGCTCGACGGAGCCGTGCTCGATACCGATCTCGTCGCCGGGTGCCCGGCTGATCCCGTTGCCGAGGCGCTCCTCGTGCGCGGCGTCCCGTTCGTCTTCGTCAGCGAAAGCCCTGTTGCCGAGCCGTACGGCAAGTTCCGGTTCGTCGCCAAGCCGTGCCGGGCGGAGGACCTGCTGCGGGCCGCGAAATCGTTCTGAGCGCCCTGATGTATGGGCCTCGTGGCCGGAACTCGCCGACAGTCCGTGTCACGGTTACGGGCTCAATAGTCGCCGTTGCTGCCCCACCAATCCCCGTAGCCGCGCCGCCCGTAGCGCCGACCATACCCGTTGCAAGGCCCGATCAAGTCCCGATGATAGATATCGCCATAGTAGTTGGCGTGCAGATGCCAGCGGTTGCCGTCCTTGCAGGCGTTGATCTGAATCTTGGGGAGATAGGGGTCGGTGACGACGATGCGGTAGTAGCCCTTGGCCCGAAGCTCGTCGGCAACCTGGGCCGCGTCGTGCGTGCGGTGCAAGATTCCGCTGCCATGAGCCATGTCGAGTGCTTGCGGGGCAAGGCCGGGGCCCGCCGCCCCGGCACCCGTGGCCGCACACAGAACGGCGGACAGCGCTCCCGCGGCGAGCAGTCTATTCATTGCCATGATGTCTCTCCCTTGCCGAACTCCCTTGCCGAAACCGGCTATGACCAAGCGTTCTGCGGGAGGCGATTATCGACCATGACATCTGAATACGAGCGAACAGGGTTATTCATCCGCGGTTCAGCTCAAGCTGATTAGCGCGCTTGGAGGCGCGCCATGGTGGCGAGCGATCTTGACCGCTGGCGATCCATGCCCCACTTGGGCCTCGTCACCGGCGTCATCTCACGTGAAAGGCTGATCATGCGGACCTCGCGCTTGAGACTCCACACTGTTGTGGGAACGCTGGCGCTTTTCGTTCTCGCGACCGGCGTCTCTGCCCACGGCTACAAGATGAAAAGCCTCGAGATCGTGCATCCGTGGGCAATGGAAACGGCAGGTAAGACGGCATCCGTGTCCATGAAAATTGCGAGCAAGGCTCACGAGGCCGATCGACTCCTCTCGGCCAGTTCCACGATCGCGGAGAGAGTCGAGCTCGCGGCGGCCGCCGCCGGCTCCGGCTTCGTCGTGCCCGCTGGCGGCGAGCTCCAGCTCACGAGCACCGGGCCCCACATCGCGCTCGACGGCCTCAGGAAGCCGCTCAACGCCTACGGAACCTTCCCCCTGAGCTTGATGTTCGAGCGGGCCGGCCGGATCGATATCGAGGTCATGGTCGAGGCGGCGGAATAAGCGGTGAGTGCCGGCCCTCGCCACGCGGCCCGTGACATCTGATCGCAGAATGCGCAGGCGCCGCAGAGTACGCTGGAGCTGGCTCTCTGCGACAAAACGCTAATGTCCTGGCGGCGTGACGTGCGGCGGCGCTAAGATGGATAGGCGAGGGATACATCGGGAAAGTGTTGATGCAAGAGCGCAGCCGCGCCGGGCCCTGCGTACAGTTCGTTGCGAGCCTGACAGTGATGAGCCTTGCCGCGTCCGGCATCGCCCGGGCCGGGGCGGTGGGCGAGGTCGACACCGCGCTCGTGGTCTCGGTCGATGTCTCGAACTCGGTCGACGAGCACCGCTACAAGCTGCAGATGGAGGGCATCGCGCAGGCGCTCGAGGATCCCGCCGTCGTCAATGCCATCCTCAACGGGCCGCAGGGCGGGATTCTGTTCTCCATGATGACGTGGGCGGACCGTCCCCGCATCGCGATCCCCTGGCAGCGCGTGTCGAGCGCCGAGGATGCGGCGGCCGTGGCGCTGCGGGTGCGAAGCCTGCCGCGTCAGGGCGGGGAGTTCACCTGCGTCGCCGGCATGCTCCGCAACATCTCCGATAAGGTCGTCCCGCAAATTCCGGCCAAAGCCTTGCGGGTCATCGTCGATGTGTCGGGGGACGGACGCGAGAACTGCAATCCCGAGGAGCCGATCGAGGCTGTGCGCGACGAGCTCGTCGCGGCCGGCGTGACGATCAACGGATTGCCGATCCTCGAGGGCGACGAGGCGGCAACCCTGGAAGGCTGGTACCGCGAGCATGTGATGGGCGGGCCCGGCGCGTTCGTCCTGCCGGCGGACGGCTTCAAGGATTTCGGCCGCGCCATCCGCCAGAAGTTCGTGATCGAGATCAGCGCCAGCCGCGACCGGCTCCGCCATGCCAGCGCCGAAGCCGAATGAGCCATAATCTGTGAGCTTGGCCTCAGGTGTCGTTGAGGCTCGCCGGCTGGCACGTCCAGCGCATGACCCGCCAGGCGGGGTGCTCCTCGGCCCACTGGGCGAAGAACGGCGGCGCGTTCACGGCGCACTGCATCGCGCTCATGTCGCCGTCGAGCGGCAGCCGGTAATCCTTGCAGACCTTCGGATCGGCGATCAGGCAGGCCGAAAGTATGATGGTCATCATGGGTCCTTGACTCCGAGCCACGCGCCTTCCGCGAGTTTTCGCGCTTGGGCCGCGACAAGCTTGCACCGGCTCCGGGGTCCGGGGACAACTTCGCCGCAGCCTCGGCTGCCGCTACGTGCGGGCCGCCAGGCTGGATCAGCCCGCCGGGCCGCCTTCATGTGACGAGCAGGATCTCGCCCTTGCCGATCGTCGCCGCATCGCCGGCAAGCCGGCGCACGGAAGCGGGCAGCGGCTTCGGAGCCAGGGAGCCGAGCGTATCGGCGACGTAGCGATTGAGGATGCGCAAGATTTCGAGGTCGTGGCGGCCGCAATCGGCGTAGGTGGTCAGCAAGCCGTCGGCGCTCGGGCCGATCAAGGTCCCGCGCCTCATAAGTGGCCCCGGGCCGGCGCCGAAGCCTTGCTCGGTCCACAGCGTGCCCCCTGCCATGCGCGAGCCGGCCGCGGGGCCGAAGCTCCCGCGCGCGATGACCGTGCCGCGGCGCATGCGCTCGCCGGCGCGCGCGCCCACGCTGCCCAGGACCACGACCGTGCCGCCCGCCATGCCGAAGCGCTCGCCCGCCCGCGCCCCGCCGAGGAAATCGCCGGCCGAGCCGTTGACGACCAGGAGACCGCCCTTGGCCGCCGAGGCGAGGTAGGCCCCGGCGCCGCCGCGGATCTCGAGCCGGCCGGCCGTCATCTTGGAGCCCGCATAGGCGCCGGCTTCGCCGTCGACGATCACGCTGCCGCCGTCGAGGCCGGCGCCGACGAAGTCCAGCCGATCCGAGCCGGTCTCGATCGTGATCGTGTCGCCGGCGGCACCGGACACGGCAAACACCTCGCCCACAGTGACCGGGCCGAGCTCCGTATTGAGAGCAAGCCGCTCGACGTCTGCGGCCGAGAGGCCTGCGAGCCGGCTCGGGATGAGGCCCCTCAGGTCGAGCCGCATGGCGGGCGGTTGGCGCAGCTTCACGGTGAGCCCGCTCATGGCAAGAGGTCCTTCAGGTGATAATGGTGCTGGCCGAGCTTGCCGCCGTAGTTGCCGGCGGAGACGCGCGTTACGCCTTTCGCCGCGCCGGTCGCGATCACGGCCTTGAGACCGGCTCGCATGGCGTCGCCGACCGCCTTCGAGGTGAGCCCGTCGATGACGATCTCGAGCACCGCGATCGTGTCGGGCCCGAGCTCGCTTCTGACAGCGCCTTTGAGCGTCGGGCAGAAGGCGTCGTTGGTGGAGGCGATCATGCCCTTGTACTTGGCGCCGACCTTCGAGCCCGAGCGCACGATGCCGCCGGGGAAGGGCGTGATCACATCGCCGACGTTGGCGATCGCGGCGACGGCGGCTTCCGTGGTCTCGAGCAGCCCGGCCCGGTCGCGCCCGAGCAGCAGCAGATTTCCGCCGCCGACCGCATCCGTCACGATGCCCGCCGTATCCTCGCACACGAACTCGCCGTCCATGACCGGGACGCGCCAGAAGCGCCGGCCCCCGAGCTTCTTCGCCGTCTGCCAGCCGTCGCCGAAAAAGCGCACGCCCGCCGAGAGCTTCAGGCGCTGGGGAGACTCGACGCCGTTGAAGCAGGCCGAGCCGGGGCTCGTGAGCACGCACTGGCCGACACGTGTGCGCAGCTGAGGCAGGAGCGCGTCGGGCGAGAAGCCGAACAGCAGCACCCGCACCCCCGGGCGCCCGTCGGGGGTTTCCCCGGGCGCGACCTCGCGGTCGATGCCGCACTCGGCGCCGCAGCCGATGACGGAGGTGGCGAAGCCGGTCATGGTGACGGCCGCGATGCGCGCCCACCGCGCCGTGTCGGCGGTGATGACGAGGCCGGTCGCGCTCATGCCGAAGGCCTCGGCAAACGTATCGTCGATATCGACGCCGTTGACCCTCATGAGACGCGCGCCCCCGTCGGCTGCACGACGATGCGCCCGCGTCCGCCCTCGACGATCTCGTCGTCCGAGACCCTGAAGTTCGCCATGCGCATGGTGTGGTAGCGCGCGAAATAGTCGGCGAGCGGCCGCTCGATGGCGCGGTCGTACTCTGGCCTGGCGACGTGAGTCGCGCCTTGGGTGAGGCGCACCACGCGGCCATTCTTCACGATCAGCTCGCCGTTCTTGAACACGAACACCGGGGTCGCGAACATCGCCTCGCGATCGGGATTGTCCTCGTAGACGGTGATGTCGGCGCTGGCCCCGGGGCCGACGTGCCCGCGGTCCTTCAAGCCGAGACTGCGCGCGGGGCCGGCTCGTGTCATGATGGCGATCTCGTACAGCGTGTATTCGCGCGCGAGCGTCTTCAAGATGCTCTGCGCTCGCGCTCCGGGGTGGATCTTTTCGAGCATGTCGTTGCGGAAGGCGCGGTCCATCAGGAGCCGGATCAGGTGCGGGTAACAGTGGAACGGCGCCCCGTTCGGATGGTCGGTGGTGAGAAAGAGGCGCCACGGGTCCTCGACCAAAAGGAACATCTCGAGCCCTATCGTCCATTGCAGCGCGTTGACGAAGCTTTTGTCGCGATACTTCATCGGCACCACGCCGCACCCGGCGTCGCATTCGATGTCCATCACCACCCACTTCTTGGGCGAGGCGCTCTTGGTGTTCCCGTACTGGCGCATGCTGTCGCCGGAGGCGGTGCACGTTTGCCCGAACAGGACCTGCCCGACGTCGACGGAGACGTTCGGGGTCTTGTTCAAGAGCTCGGCGATGCGCGGCGCGCCCGAGGAGAACTTCATGTCGCCCTCGGTGCCGTAGCTGTGGAACTGGATGTGCGTGAGGTGGATGCGCAAGCCGTCCGCGGCGCGGATCGTGGCCAGCGTCGATTCCTCGCTGCCGGGCACGCCGAGATTGCAGCCGTGAATATGCAGCGGGTGCGTGATGCCCAGCTCCATGAGCCCGCGCGCGAGCGTGGTGATGATCTGGCGCGGCGTCACGCCGTAGTAGACATGGGCCTCGTCGAGGTTGAGCATGCGCTGGTTGAACTTGAAGGCGCTGATGCCACCCGGGTTCACCACCTTGACCGCGATCGCCTGGGAGGCGTGCATGGTCCAGGCGATGTAGTCTTTGATGCGCGCGAAGTCCTGCTTTCCAGCGAGCTGGCGCAGGAAGTAGTCGTCGCTGCCGAGCATCGCGAAGGCGCCTTTGTCGACGATGGGGATGTCGCCCATCTCCATATGCGCCTGGCGCGCGTTGGCGGGCAGCATGGCCGGCTCGAAGCAGGCCGTGTAGCCCATCTCGGCGTAGCGGTATCCGGTGGTCAGCGTGGAGGGGACCGCGTTGCCGACGCCCGCGCGCATGAGCTCGGTGCGGGCAACCTCGTGGCCTTGGTGATCCTCGGGCATCAGCATGCGGGCAATGGTGACCTTGCCGCCGCCAATGTGGGTGTGCGGATCGATGCCTCCCGCCATCACCACCCGGCCGTTGAGATTGTATTCCTCGCCGACCCTCGCGGCCGCGTCGGCGGCGACGATCCTGCCGTCGCGGATGTAGATGTCGCGCACCTCGCCGTTGATCCCGTTGGCCGGGTCGTAGACTTTCCCGCCGGTGAGCTTGGTCAGCATATTGGCATACTCGGGTACTAGTGCGTTGGTTCGCAAGTCCGTATCGTTTTCGAGGCCGGGTTCGCTTACGGACGTGCGAACCTGAACCGCACTAGAATCATGGAATTTCTAGTGTCCTTTCTGCTCCGAAGTTGGCTCAGCGCCCGCCGCACAATGAGGCGAACTTCGGAGCAGGGACACTAGAGGGCAGCTTCGACTGCGGCGAGCACATCGGCGACGCTGGGCAGCGGCGCCCGGTTCAGATTTCTCAAGGGGAGCGACACGACGGTGTCGCAGCGCACGATGCGTCCGTCATGATCGAGGCCGGGTGTCCCGACGGGGATGAACACCGCGGCGGGGGCCGCGAGCTTGAGCCCCGGCGTGCCGAGCACCACCGTCGGGATCTTTGTCGCGGGCGGCACGATGTCCGGCGAAATGGACGCGATCCAGACCAGCACATCGCCTTCGTTGGCCGCGAGCATGCGAGGAATTGCGTAGAGGTGCTGATCGTAGTCCGGCCGTCCGGTCGCAAAGCTGACGCGGAGCGGAAAGCCGCTCTGCCAGCCGCACACCGCGCCCGCCGTCACCGCGCCCTCGTTGCCGCCCAGAGACAAACACGCGAAGCGCGTGGTCAGATTGAGATCCTTGACCAGCTCCGAGACGGTGTGGACCGTCAAGTCCGCGTTCGCGAAAGCGAGTCCAGGCGGCGCCCAGATCATGACGCCGTAGCTGGCCTTCCGGCACCGGTCCGCCAAAGCCTGAACGTCGGCGGCCGGAACGCCGGCGACCCTCTCGGCGCCGATCGGGCGGCCGTTGACGAGGGCGCGCACGGCAGCCAGGACCTCGCCCGCCTTGTCGGGCGGGCATGGCACGGTGACGACCTCGCCGACGCGGGGTCCGGTCGCGCCGGAGGCATCGAGGCCTTGTCCGACGAACACGACGGTGCGGGTCGCGGGCGGCGCCGAAAACATGGACTCGGGCGCGGTCACGACCCGCTCGAAGAAGCGCGGGTGCAGCTTATGAAGATCGCAGCCGACGACGACGATGAGATCGGCGCGGTTGCGCACTTCGGTCAGCGTCGACATGAACCAGCCGCTGGTCTGCAGGACCCGGAAGTTGCGGTATTGGCCTTCGCTCAACGCGTGGTCGACGACGCCGCCCGAGCGGTCGGCGATCGACATGGCCGCGCGCATGCCCTCGACGTCGGTGGCAAGGCCCCCGTACAAGGGCAGGCGGGCGCGCTTGATCAGCGCGGCGGCGGCCGCGATGGCCTCGGCAAGTGCGACGGGGGCGCCGTCGACGAGGGGGCTCGCCGCGGGAAGCGGGCGCTCGAAGCCGGCGATAGCCTTGTCGCAGCTGGTGTTGCGGACCTTGAGCGCGTCGCCGTTCCGGCTCACCACCAAGTCGTCGCAATGGATGCCGCAAAAAGGGCAGGCGACGTTCTCGAATACCTCAGACGCGGGCCTGCCGTCCGCTGCGGTCGTCACCATCGATGCCATCATGTGCGTCTCGCCGTTCGCTCGGACGCGAACAAAAGCATGGACGTTTCCCGAAAACAACAACGATGCATGGTGCGTTGCAGGGCGGCGAAAGCGCGCATCGATTGCACCCTGCCGATGCGCTCTTTATGGTCGGGCTCGACCCTCGAGGCCGGGCTACACGGAGTAAGACGTCTGCGGAGGAATCCTGATGGGGAGAGCGTTTGCGTTCTGGTTCGGCCTGATCACTGCGCTGCCGTTTGCCGCCACCGCCCACGGACCGACCCGTCAGAAGGTTGTCGAGACGATCGAGATCGAGGCGCCCGCGGACAAGGTGTGGGCCGCAATCGGCAACTTCCAGGACATGAGCTGGCATCCCGCGATCGCCAAGACCGAGGGCACCGGCGCCAACGCGGCGGGCGCCGCCAAGCGCACGCTGACAACTCAGTCCGGCGGCCTGATCCACGAAACGCTGACGAAGTACGACGCCGAGGGCAAGTCGTTCTCGTACGAGATTACCGAGGTCGACGTGAAGGTGGTGCCCGTCAGTGACTATTCCGCGACGCTCTCGGTCAAGGATGCTGGCGGCAAGGCGAGCGTCGAATGGAAGGGCGCGTTCTACCGGGGCTACGTCAACAACGACCCGCCGCCCGAGCTCGACGACGAGGCGGCCGTCAAGGCCGTCACGGGGATCTACAGGTCGGGACTCGAGGCGCTCAAGGCGAAGCTGGAAGCGGGCGGCTGAGACAGGGACTGCTTTCTACGGTCATGCTGCGAACTCCAATTACGCAACGCGTACTTCCCCATCATGCCGGAGGCATGTCTCCGACATGACGTGGGGGAGGGTAGGAGGGGGGGACTACTCGACCGCCCTTGTTGGGAATCCCCCCACCCCGACCCTCCCCACAATTGGGAGGGAGGTCGTGGGCACATTCGTTCTGTTTAGCCTGACGCTCGCGTCACTGATCGTGCTCGCGATACCCTTGGGAAGTGCGCTTGCCGAGGAGGCTCGCGAGGCCTTCGTCACGAACCAGTCGGGCGACTCCCTCACCGTCGTCGACCTCGCCGCACTCGAGGCCGTGGCCGAGATCAAGATCGGCGGCAAGCCTGCGGGTGTGGCCATGGCGCCCGACGGGCGCTTTGCCTACCTCACGTCGCCGGGCAGCAAGGAGCTCATCGTCGTCGACGCGGCACAGCGCGAGGTCGTGCGCCGCGTGCCCGCCGGCGAGGGACCGTTGGGGATCGCCGTGGATCCGGCAGGCGGGCGCGTCTACGTCGCGGACTGGTATCAGCACAAGCTTCTGATCGTCGATCCCGACACGGGCGAGATCACCGCGCAAGTCGAGACCGGCCGGTCGCCCTCGGGCGTCGCCGTCACGCCCGACGGCGCGCTCGTGCTCACGGCGGACCGCGACAGCAATGAGGTATCCATCATCGACGCCGGTGCCAATCGGCGTCTCGCGGGCATTGCGGTCGGCGCGCGCCCGTTCGGGATCACGGTCGATGCCATGGGCCGGCGCGCCTACACCGCGAACGTCAAGAGCGACGACGTGAGCGTGATCGACCTCGCCGCTCGCAAGCTCGTCGCGACGGTTGCGGTCGGCCGGCGGCCCTACGCGGTGGCGCTGGCGGCAGGTCGGGCCTTCGTGACGGATCAGTATGCAGCGACCGTGACCGTGTTCGACCTCGAGACGCTCGACGTGCTCAAGGCGGTCCCGGTCGGGGACTACCCCGAGGGCATTGCCGCCGACCCGAGCGGGCGCTCCGTTTATGTTGCCTGCTGGGAGGCCAACACGCTCGAGCGCATCGATGCCGCCACGTTGGAGGTGACGGCCAGGGTTCCCGTCGGCGATGGTCCGCGGGCGTTCGGAGCCTTCTTGCGCTAGCGCGTGCTACCATGCGGTCTCGAGCGATCGGGCAATGGCGCGGCCTGGCTTGGGACCATGCCTTGATCGGCGTCGCTCGCCCGCCATGGTTTATTGAGATCCCCGCTCATCCGGCACGCCTTGTCTGGAGTAAAATTAATAATCGGCCGATTGCCGCCCGGCTGTCGATGGCGCTAGAAGGGGCGCTGGACGAAGCCCTTAGCCCTGGTTCGGCGAACGGCGGCCAACAAGGAGGAACGTGCAACTATGTTACGGATGACGTGCGCGGTAGTCGCCCCGCTGATGCTCTGCGCTGCGCCGGTAAGTCTTCTGGCTGCCGGCGAGCCGACGGCCCAGGGTGTTCTTTTCGATGCGAGACACCTCGATCAGATCAGCAAAGGGGCTGAGGTCACCTACCGCTTCGAGCGCAAGGTTTCCGATGAAGCGATATTGGGCAAACCCTTCTCAGACGAAATCAAGCTTGGCGTGACCCAGATCAACGACAAGGGCGAGCGCGAGGTGGTCATCAAGATATTCACGGGCGAATACGCGCGTGATCCCTTCAATCTGCCTGAACTCACGGTCAACCCGCTCTTTCACTGGTATTTCGATCGTTCGGTCCGCACCTACAGCCAGCTGACCAGCGCAAGCGTACCGTATCTCCACGCGAAGTTCCGTGCCGCGCTACGCGATAAGGCCCAGATAGAGAGCATCAAGTTTGACTACAACGGACATAGTATCGATGCCTATCGCGTGAGTGTTTCTCCGTTCGCAGGTGACCCGAATGCTTCGAAAATGGACGGCTTCGACGGCTCACACTTTACCATGGTCGTGAGCAACGACGCTCCAGGTTACATTCTCGACATGGTGGCCTACTTCGAGAGCCGGAAGGCAGGGGCGCCACACCTCGAGGAGCGCATCTCGCTGGTCGGGATGGGAGACGCGAAATGAGATCGAGGCGGCCGATACTCGCTCTGGCGCTCGCCTTTGCCGGCGTGGCTGGCGCCGCGTTCCTGGCCTCGGCTCAGGACGAGGGCGCGGCTCGACCCGAGGGCATCATCAAGCCCGCCCAAGAGGCTGCTCCGGCCATGGGCGCCGACGATGCGCTGCGCAACGACTACCCCACCAACACACGCGCCGACTACATCTTCGGCTGCATGCAAGTGAACGGTCAGACTCGCATCGAGCTCGATAAGTGCGCGTGCTCGATCGACGTGATCTCGAGCGTGCTCCCGTACCAGGACTATGAGGAGGCCGAGACGATCTTGTCCGTGCGCCAGAGAGGCGGCGAGAACGTCGGTTTCCTGTTCAACCCGGCGATGCGCGAGAAAGTCAACAACCTGAAGCGCGCGCAGATCGAGGGCGAGCTGCGCTGTTTCTGAGCCGCGCCTCCCGCCTCTCCCTGCCGGGGAGAGAGCGAAATCTGCGAACCTCGGAACGAGGCGGGTTGCGTCACGAGCCCTTGGGTGCCGCGCGGCCGGTGAACGTGCGCCCGTCCGTGTCCTCGGCCGTGACCTCGAGCGTCTCGTCCCCGCCCGCGGCGTAGGTGAAACGGATATTGGGATCCTCGGAGAGCGAGATGCCGCCCTCCATGTGAAAGACGAGGGCGTCCCCGCGCATGACGTCGAGCACGCGCACGAACTTCGCCGGGATGTAAAGACCTGTCGCCTGGTTGATCTGCAGCCCGGAGTACTGAGGGTGGCGGATCATGATCTGGCCCTCGCGCATGCCGGCGGCGGCGGTCTCGAAGATCTTGACCTGCGTCCTGCCGGCCTGGGCGAGCGCCGCGTCGGCGTCCTTGAGGGCCGGCGCGGAGCACCCGCCGGCGGCCTTGACGAACTTCGTGGCCATGGCGAGCTCGCCGTCCCCGGTCTCCACGACCGCGCGCACGTTCGAGTACATGTCGATCCTGACTCGCGTCGAGAGCACGCGCTCGCCGGCGCCGGCCGCGGGGCCGAAGGTGAACTCGGCGACGACCGGCGCCGGGTTCTTGTCGATGATGAGGGTGAGCTTCCTCGCACGCTCCGCGACCCCGGCGGGGATGCGGACCGTGAGCGGGACGAGGGCCGCGTCCTCGGCCCGGTAGGGGGCCTCGAGCGTCACCGCAGCCGTGTTCTCGGTCACCGTGCGGGCGCCGAAGATGTCCCTCTGCAGGGCCGGCCAGAAGTCTTGCTCGTCCTCGGCGCCGGCGGCCCCGCACCACGTGAAGGCGAGGAGGGCGGCAAAGGCGGCGCTGCGCGCGCTCCGGGACTGGCGGCTCGATCTTGTCATGGCCCTTTACTCGTCCTGTCCTCTGGTGTGGGGCACCTCTCGCGTCGCCTATTCCCATTCGAGCTCGGCAAACGCGGCGGTGACGTTGCGGGCATGATAGTCCTCGAACAGCAGCCATGCACCCTTTTCCGAAACGCCGGCCGTTGCGGCGGCCTCGGCGAGCGTCCGGCCATCCTTGATTTGGCGGCGCACATCGCCCGCAACCCGATCGAGGTAGCGCTCGAGGGCTTTGGCCGCCGCCGGCCACGGCATCGACGGCGGCCCGTGGCCCGGCACGACCCGCTGCGCCGGCTGTCGAGTGAGGCGCTTCATGAGCGAGATCCAGCCGCGGATCGAGCCGTCGAGGGTGGGGACATGCTCTGCAAACAAGAGATCGCCGAGGAACACCGTGCCCGTGGCGTTGTCCCGGATCGTCAGATCGTTATCCGTGTGCGCGGTGTCCTGCGCCTCGAGTTCGAGCGTGCGGCCGCCGAGATCGAGCGTCGTATGGTCCTCGACCGCGAGCGTCGGCAGGACGATGCGCGTGCCGGCGAAGGCCGCTTCACTCATGAGCTGCTCGTTGACGGCGAGATATCGCTGCGAGCGCGCGGCGAGACCGCGGGCGAGCTTCGCGTGGGCGACGAACGCCGGCGCGTCGTCGGCGAACGCGGCATTTCCGAATACATGATCGGGGTGCATGTGCGTGTTGATGACGTAGCGGATGGGGCGGTCGGTGACGGCGCGAACGGCCGCCCTCAGCAGGCCTCCGAGCTTAGCGCTGCCGCACGTGTCGACGACGGCGACGCCATTCTTGCCGACCACGAAGCCGCAATTCGAGATGTCGCCGCCGTTCTCGGGCGAGACCAGCGCGTGGCGGCCTTGATGCACGAACACGCCGGGCGCGATCTCGACGGCAAAATCGGCGCCAGCACGCGCCGCAACGAGGACGGTCGGCGGCGAGTTCAAGAGCGCCAGCGCGGCGCACAAGAACGCGAGCGCGCGGGGCCTCGCAATGCTCTGCGTCATCGGGCCTCGAGGCCTCACGTCTCAGACCGGCGCCTGTCATCGCTCGGCACACGACCAACGTCGGGATAAGGCAAGGGGCGTGCTCGAGGCAATGCGTAATGCTGGCGCACCGGGGTCGCACTGGGGGCGAAATGAGGCCCTCTTGGTGCGTGCCCGGCGTCGAGCGCACGAGAATCTTCAAAAAAGGGGAGCGCATTATGCTTAGAATTCAGATCGAGTCAATGGGATCTGAGAAGGCCAAACGCCCTCGCAAACTAGGCGTGCAACGCAACAAAACGTAACGCGGCGCAAAAACCTCCCGTAGAACGGCCGATAAATTGGGTCAGGGTTTTTGTCCTATCGATGTTGCAAGAAAATTGACTTCACGGATTGTCTTGCGGACCTCACGAGAAAGTGTCTACAAGTTATCCACGGTAGCGATGGCTTCAGGGCGACCGCACAGTGCTGCGGCCACCCATTCGAAAGCCGGGGGAGAACAAGGGGGAAGAAAAAGCCCCGGTCCCGGATTCAAGGCTGTGACACGCTGTCTTTCGCTGCCGCTTGCAAGCGTGGCAATACCTTCAAGGAGGAAGCGCGATGCGCAGAAGTGCACTCGCATGCGGGTTGCTAGCTTCAGTCGCTCTTAGTTCGGCCGGTTGGGCGAACGACGACGTGAAGAAAGCAACTGCGGATCCAAACAACTGGGCGATGCAGCAGGGTGACTACCTTGGCTGGCGTTACTCGAAGCTCGACCAGATCAATACCGGGAACGTCGGGACCATGAAGGTGGCCTGGCAGTTCTCGACCGGCGTCCTTCGTGGTCACGAGGGCTCGCCGATCGTGGTCGGAAACCGGATGTACGTCCATTCCGCGTTCCCGAACAACGTCTTCGCTCTCGACCTCGACAACGACAACAAGATCCTGTGGAAGTACTCGCCGAAGCAGGATCCGTCGGTCATTCCGGTCATGTGCTGCGACACGGTCAACCGTGGCGTGCAGGTGGCGGGTGACACGGTCATCCTCGGCCAGGCCGACACGACTATCGTCGCGCTCGATGCGGCCTCCGGCAAGGAGAAGTGGAAAGCTGTGAACGGCGATCCCAAGAAGGGTGAGACGTACACGGGCAACCTGATCATCATTGGCGACAAGGTGATCATGGGAACTTCGGGCGCCGAGTTTGGCGTTCGTTGCCACGTCACGGCCTACGGCCTGAAAGACGGCAAGAAGATCTGGCGCGCCTACTCGATGGGTCCTGATGCGGACATCCTCATGGATCCGGACAAGACCATGTCGCTCGGCAAGCCGGTCGGCAAGGACAGCTCGCTCAAGACGTGGACCGGCGATCAGTGGAAGATCGGCGGCGGCTCGACTTGGGGCTTCTACTCGTACGATCCTGAGCTGCACCTGTTCTATTATGGCTCGGGCAACCCATCGACCTGGAACCCTGCTCAGCGCGCGGGACCTGATGGCAAGCAGATCGACCAGAAGTGGTCGATGACCCTCTTCGCTCGCAACCCGGACACCGGCGTTGCGGCGTGGGCTTACCAGATGACACCGTTCGACGAGTGGGACTATGACGGCGTCAACGAGTCGGTGCTGATCGACATTCCGGTCGGCGGCAAGGACCGCAAGGTTCTCGCTCACTTCGATCGTAACGGCTTCGGCTACACGATCGATCGCGTCACGGGCGAGCCACTCATCGCCAAGCCGTACGACCAGGACCTCAACTGGGCGACCGAAGTCGTTCTCGACAAGGCAAGCCCGCAGTACGGCCGTCCACAGGTCGTCAAGGCGAAGTCGACGTTCCTCAACGGCGCGGATGTCAACACCAAGAACATCTGCCCCGCGGCACTCGGCTTCAAGGACCAGCAGCCGGTTGCTTACTCTCCGTTGACGAACCTCATCTACATTCCCGTCAACAACGTGTGCATGGACTACGAGCCCTTCAAGGTTACGTACACGCCTGGTCAGCCGTACGTCGGCGCCACGCTGTCCATGTTCCCGCCTGAGGGTAAGACCAACACGGGTCACTTCACGCTCTGGGATCCGTCCAAGGGCGAGATCGTTGCACAGCACGACGAGCCGTTCTCGGTCTGGTCGGGTGTGCTCACGACCGGTGGCGGAATCGCCTGCCACGGCACTCTCGAGGGCTACTTGAAGTGCCGCGATCAGAAGGATGGCAAGGAGCTGTTCAAGCACCGTCTGCCTTCCGGCTCGATCGGCAACGTGTTCACCTATGCGCACAAGGGCAAACAGTACCTCGGCCTGTATTCGGGCGTTGGCGGCTGGGCCGGCATCGGCTTGGCGGCTGGCCTCGACAAGCCGACGGACGGCCTCGGTGCGGTGGGCAACTATGCGGGCCTGCGGCAGTACACCGACCTCGGTGGCACGCTGACGGTCTACTCGCTGCCCTAATCCGGGTCGCTAGAACTTAGGCAAGGGGCCGGCGCGGGGAAACCCGCGCCGGCCGCTTGTTGACCAAGTCTCTTGCTGACCGGTGTTTTACTCACGATTTCGTGAAAAAAGGTGCGACTCTTGGCACTCAGACGTGAGGATCCAAGTGTGCATTACTTGCGTTGAAATGCGGCGGATCGACCATAACATGAAGCTTTAGCAACAGGGGAAACGCGTGAACAGGTTTGGACTTGGATTGGTCGCCGCGAGCTGCTTCGGCCTTGCGGCGATGATGGGCATGACAGCGTGTAGTGCCGAGGATCCGGCGCCTGCTGCAAAGGACGACAAGGCTACCGCTGCCGAGAGTCCGCCCGCCGAAGCTCGTGCCCCCGAACCGGAGGCGGCGCCGGCCCCCGGGCAGAGAGCGGGCGCCTCTCCAGCCGCAACCGATGCACCTGCGTCGGGCGAAGTCGCTACGGCCCCTGCGGCGGACCCGCTGCCGGCGCCGGGGAAGATGGAGAAGACACTGTCAAGCGGCATGTGGAGGCTCCCGGATGGCAATCCCACATACAAAGTGGTTGGTGAAGGCGAGGGTGAGAACAGGATCATCAAGAAGGTGGACTGGTATACCTACTCGGGGTGGCGCAGATATCATGCCGAATGCCACGTGTGCCACGGCCCCAACGCCAAGGGCTCGACCTATGCCCCGGCGCTCGTCGACTCTCTGAAGGACATGACCTACGAAAAGTTTCTCCAGGTCGTGGCGAGCGGCCAGCAGCGCGACGTCGGCGGCACCAAGTTCATCATGCCGGCGCTCGGCGATAACAAGAACGTCATGTGCTACATCGACGATCTGTACATATATCTCAAGGCGCGCGCGTCGGAGGAATTGCCGCCCGGCAGGCTCTCTGCCGATCAGCGCGACGAGAAGCCGCAAGAGGCGAAGGACAATGAGACATCGTGCATCGGCAGTTAATGGCCTTCGCTGCGCGGGGCTGGTTTTGATCGGCATATTCGGCGCGGCCGCCGCCCGGGCTGCCGACACCAACATGGCCGACGCCGTCAACCGCAAGGTCCTGCGCGTGTGCTCGACCCCCGAGAACCTCCCGTACGCCAACGAGAAGGGCGAAGGCTATGAGAACAAGATTGCCGAAATCATCGCCGACGAGCTCAAGGTCCCGATCGAGTACACGTGGTTCCCGCAGGGCTTGGGATTTGTCCGCAAGACCCTTGCCGTGAAGCGGTGCGATCTCGTGATCGGCACGGCGCAAGCGGACGAGTTCACACTCAATACGAACCATTACTACCGGACGACCTACGCGCTCGTGTACCGGGCCGGCCTGGGACTGGACGGGGTAAGCTCGGTGTTCGACGCGCGCCTCAAGGACAAGCGTATCGGCATCCAGGCCGGGGTGCCGGCGGCGGACCAGGTGGCCAAGGCAGGCCTGATGGCGACGGCCAAGCCATATCGGCTGATCGTGGACACGCGCTACGACAATCCGATGGAGGAGATGGTCAAGGACATCCGTTCCGGTGAGGTCGACGTCGGCATCCTGTGGGGCCCCTACGCCGGCTATTATGCCAGCCGTGGGGGCGAGAAGCTCACCGTGGTGCCGATACTGGAGGAGGTGCCCGGTACGCCGAAGCTCGAGTACCGCATCACCATGGGCGTGCGGATGGGTGAAACGGGCTGGAAGCGGCGAATCAACGAAATCATCGCCAAGCGCCAGGGCGACATCGATGGGGTTCTCCTCGAGTACGGCGTGCCCCTGATCGACGAGGACAACAAGCTCATTACGGCCGCGAGGCGATGACGCCTTCCGCCGTCGCGGGGCTCCCGGGGTGGTTGTGTGCTTTCGTGCAGCCTTGGTCAGGGCGGCGACGTTCCTGATGCTCGGCTTGGCGCTGGGGGGGTGGCCCGTGCGCGCCGGGGAGGGCGCTGTTTCGGAGCCCGAGGATTACCGGATGGACGACTATCGTTCGCCGGTGCCAGCGACACTCAAGGGAGCGCGGGTGATCTCGACCGAAGAGGCGGAGGAGCTCTGGCGCGACAAGAGCATCGTATTCATCGATGTCTTTCCGCGGGCTCCCAAACCGGAAAACCTGCCGACAAACACGGTCTGGCGCGACCCGGTGCATTTGACCATCGACGGCGCGCACTGGCTGCCGAACGTCGGCTACGGCCGGCTTTCGCCGGACGTGGAGGCTTATTTCAAGACACGCCTCGAGCGGCTCTCGGGCGGGAATCTCGCCGCGCCGATGGTGTTCTTGTGCCTCAAGGACTGCTGGATGTCGTGGAACGCGGCCAAGCGCGCCGTTGCCTGGGGCTATACGAACACGATCTGGTTTCCCGATGGCACCGACGCGTGGCAGGAGGCGGGCTACGAGCTCGTGCACGTTGAGGCGGCCCCGTGACGGCGGCACATGGGTCGACTCTTGGGTTCGACTACTGGGTTCGACCCTTGGAGTCGACTTTCCAGGGTCGCGTCGTGCTCAGCTCTTCATGTCTTCATGAGCCCGCGAATAGATTTCCCGAGCGTGAAGATTCGCTCGTCGATCTTGACCGGCACCTCGCAGGCGATGGGTATATTGTTCTGGCGCTCCTGAAAGATCCGCTGCGCCCAGTCGAAGCGCGTCTGAGCCTCCTGCAACTCGGCCGCGGCCTTCTCGTCCGAGCCCGCCTTCTCCTCGAGCTTGGCAATCTCCTCGCCTTGGCGCTCGAGCTCGGCCGAGCGTTCGCGCTGCGCCTTGAGATACTTCTCGATCCCTCCGATCACCGTCTTGCGCTGATTGTGCAGCGTCTCGAAGACTCCGGCGAAAACCAGCGTCAGCCGTTCATCGCGAGACGCTTCGGGCTGGCTATCGGCAAACTTCTTCAGGGCCGTTTCGGCCTGTGGCAACGGGATTCTGCGGTTAGTCAGTACGGGGAGCAGATCATTAATTCCCGGCACGTCTCGCCAGCCCGTGAGCTGCTCGACTGCCGGGCCATCCCAGACCTGGGTCGAGGTGAGGGTGTCGATCTTGCGCTGTATGCACGGCCAATCCGGTGTGCTCGTGTCGCGCGCAAGCGCATCCGGCGCGATGAGCGAGGCATGAGCAACGCCGAGCATAACAAGCAGGCCAAGTCGTGACGTTTTCTTCATGATCTTCGATCTCGTCTCTAGTCTCACATGCCGGAGGCCCCGGGTCCGCCGCGGCGCGCAACGAGGCCTTTAGAGGGGTTGTAGGCGTAGACGGCGGCGCCGAGGAAGAGCACGGTGTATCCGATCACGACCAAGAGATTGGTGAGATCGATCATTCCGTTCTCGAGCCTCGGCCCGATCTGCCCATAGAGGGCGAAGCGAATGAGCTCGACGGCATAGGTGAACGGGTTCACGCGGCAGATCTCGTAGAGCAGCGGGCTGCTCTCCCTGATGCGCCACAGCGGATAGAGCGCAGAGGAGGCGAAGAACATCGGGAAGATGACGAAGTTCATCACGCCAGCGAAGTTCTCGAGCTGGCGGATGACGGACGAGATGAAGAGCGACAGCGAGCCCAGCATGAGCCCCGCCAGGACCAGCGCCGGCAGCACGGTCAGGTAGCCGATCAATGGCGGCTCGATCTCCCAATAGTAGGCAATGCCGAGAAAGGCATAAGCCTGAAGCAGCGCCACCGCGACCCCGCCGATCAGCTTCGAGAGCAAGAGGAACGAGCGCGGGAAGGGACTGACGAGCAGGGTGCGCATCGCGCCCGTCTCGCGGTCGTAGACCATCGACAGCGAGGACTGCATGGCGTTGAACAACAGAATCATCCCGACCAGGCCCGGAGTGACGAACGTCTCGTATAGGACGTAGGACTCGTAGGGGGGGATGATCGAGACACCGAGCACCTGACGAAAGCCGGCGGCGAAGATGAACAGCCACACGAGGGGGCGCACGAGGGCGGAGAAAAAGCGCTCGCGCTGATGCAGGAACCTCAAGACCTCGCGCCACACGATGCCGCGAAAGCAGGCAAAGTAGCGTAGCGGACCTAGGCGGCGCGGGGCTTGGTCGACCATGGGGCGGACGATGTCGACGTTCATGCGGCCTCCGCACTCTGGGCGCCGGTCAGGATTTGGAAGGCATCGCGAGGAGTGCCGGCGCGGGCTGCCGCGAGCAATCCCGGCACCGTTCCGTTGAAGAGCACGCGTCCCTTGTGCAGGACGACGATGAGATCGGTGGGTGAGACCTCGTCGATCAGATGAGTTGCCCAGAGGACGCCCAAGCCTTCGCGGACGACAAGGCCGCGCACGATAGAGATTACGCTCTCGCGCGAGCCGATATCGAGCCCGACGGTGGCTTCATCGAGGAGCAGACACCCCGGCTGGTGCAGAAGCGAGCGCGCGATCTCGACGCGACGCGTCTGGCCCCCGGAAAGCGTGCGGACCTTTTCGTGCGCGCGATCGGCGAGACCGACGATGTCGAGGGCCTGCTTGGCGCGCTTCTTCGCTTCGCCGCGGCCGATGCCGTGCAGCGCCGCGTGATACATGAGATTTTGCGTGAGCGACAGATCGAGGTCCAGGGCGCGGTTCTGAAACACGACACCCAGGCGCTGCAGAGCCGCCCCCGGCCGGCGCCGCACGTCGTAGCCGAGGATGCGGATCTCGCCCGTGACGTTATCGTAAAGCCGGGTGATGAGGGAAAAGAGCGTCGACTTGCCGGCGCCGTTGAGGCCGAGCAGCACGGTGAAGGCGCCGCGCGGCACCGTGACCGAGACATTGTCGAGTGCGACGAGATCGCCGAAGCGATGGCTGACCCCACTCACCACCAGGGCGTCGACCGCACCCGGCGGCTGATATGCTGCGCTCTCATTCACGTGACGCTGAGCTTTCCCGAAAAGCCTTTGTGCTCGAGGCCGCTACTGCACCAGATATAGTCGCCGGGCCTGATGCTGACAAAGAAAAGCTCAGCCTGCCCGCCCGGCGCGACGGCGAAAGTGAAAGCGGCGACGGAAGAGCGCACCATGCATTCTGCTCGTTCAGGCGTTGGCGTCTCGGGTCCGGCCGCATCGGGGTGGGGCCTTGATCAGAACGGAGCCGACACGACCCCCCACGGATAACGGCCGACCTTGATCGATTTGACGACCTTGAGGTTCTCGACGTCGATGACGGAGACGTCGTTGGACGTGCCGTTGGTGGTGAACAAAAGCTTCTCGTCCGGCGTGAAGCCCAAGTTCCAAACGCGCTGTCCGACCAGAAGGTACTTCTCGACCTTCTGAGTGGCGGTGTCGATCACCGCCACGCGGTTCGCCGGCCCCAACGCGACGAAGGCCTTCTTGCCGTCCTTGGTGATGCGCACGCCCATGGGCTGGATCGCATCCGCGGTGATTCCGGCGATCTCGAACTTGATCTTGTTCGAAACCTTGTGGGTCGCGACGTCGATGATCGACACCGAGCCGCCGATCTCCGCGCTGACCCAGACCTGCTTGCCATCGGGGGTGAATTGAGCGACGCGGGGCCTGTTGTCGACCAGCACGTTTTCGGTCGTCTTGAGCGTCGAAGTGTCGATGAAGTGGGCCATGTTCGTCGTTTCCGACGTGTTGACGAGCACTTTGCCATCGGGACTGATGCCCATGCCTTCGGGCTCGACGCCGACCGGGACATCGAGAAGGACCGTACCCTTGAAGATGTCGACGACGGTCACGAGATTGTCGTCCTCGTTTGAAACGTAAAGTGGATTGCCCGAGGTGTGAAGAATTGGCAGCTCGGGATCGGGTCCCGAGGGCAGATCTTTGACGTATTCGTAAGTCTTCGCATCGAAGACCTGCATGGTGTTGTCATCGCTCGCGCAGACGATCACCCACTTGCCCTCATTGGCCATGATGATGCCGCGCGGCCGGTTGCCGGTCTTGATGGTGTGGATGACCTCGAGCTTCTCGCTGTCGATGACCGAGATCGTGTTCTCCTTCTCGTTCGAGACGAAGACCCGGTAGGCGTGGGCACTGGGCGCGCCGAGCATGAAGACCGAAATTGCGGCGACCTGTGCGAGGGCGAGCGTCTTCTTGTTCACGTCGATTGCTCCTTGCGGGGGCTCATGAGCCAGTTACGCGGCGAGGCGGCATATTTTGTTCATTTGGGAAACGCTTTGCATTTCGTCTCGGGCTTGTCGACGCCGAGCGTATCGAGCTCCGTGAACTGGTGGAGGAATCCCGGCTGCGGCGACAGCGTGACGTGGATTTTTGCCGTCACGAGCAGAATGGGCTGGCGCAGCTGCCCGTTCCAACTGCGATAGGTGAGCTTCTGGCCCTTGAAGGCGGCGAGCTCGAACTCCGGCGACTGCAGGTAGAGGATGAGCTCTTTGGGATCGTTGGTTTTCTTGCGCGTGGCCGCCTCGCCGACCGAACGCACCGCCATCCAGACGTTGTAATCGAGAGGGCGCATGTTCCGCCCGGCCAAGCGCTTGAAGCGGTTTTGGAATTGCGTGCCGCCCCAAAGCTCGACGGCCGGGTGCCAGCTCGTGGCATAAAGCCCGGCCGTGCCGACGACCGGGCGCGCGTCCCAGGTGCGATAGGGGAAATAGTCGCCGAACAGGTCGCCTTCGTCGGAGACTACGGCGACCTGGTAGTCGGGCACCTTCTGGGTGAAGCCTGGGATCTGTTGCTGGATCTGCTCGAAGCCGCCGTCGGAGCGCCGGCTGCCCGGGTCGTACGCGAACGCGCGCTCTTCCACGATCTTGTGGCCGAAGCGGCTTGCCGCGCGCTTGAGCGCGTCGGCGAACGCCGTGTCCTCCGGCGCCGGGCCGACCACGAGGAACCAGCGGCGCCATTGCTTCCAGGCTAGGTACTGGGCGAGTGCATCGGTGAGCATGTACCGGGACGGGGCGGTGTGCTTGACGTTGACGCGGCAGTCCTCCTCGCGCAGGTTCTCGTCCGGGGCGCTGGCATTGAAAACCACGGCCTCCCTGTCCTTGATGGCGTCGGCAATGGCGAGGATCGTCGGGGCCGCGGCGTCGACGACGATAAATGCGAGCCCCTCGTCGACGCGCCTCTTGACCTCGGCGACGAGCTCATCCGCTTTTGCGCTTTGCACGATGTCGAGTGAGAATTCCTGGTTCAGAAATTTTCCGGTCGTGTTGTTGTCGGCGATCGCGAGCTTGGCGCCCGCCACGCCGTCGTCGGGAGGAGGAATATCGAGAAGCGAAAGCGGCGGCAGCCTGTCCTCCCGGATCTCGCGCGCGAGCAGGATCGGGATTCTCTGCACGTCGGCGGCGGGGACGGCGTTGTCGGCGACCGCAGCGGGCGCCTCTGCGGCCGCAGGTTCGGTCTCCTCGCCCATCGCCTTCGGGAGAGCCGCACCGGCGGCCAGAAGGGCAAAAAGGGCCGACCAAAGCCCGGCCCTCACCAAGACCCGGAACGCCCGGGCGAGCCTGACCACCTGGCCCGCGTGGTACGCCATTCGCTGTCCTCTCGATTGGCTGGCCCGACCAGGCCGGATTGGCGGAAATTGTTACTATGTTGCCTTGGAAGATCGCATCGTTTGCCGGATTGTCAAGCTTGGAAAATGCAAGGCTCTCGCGTTTGTTACAGCGCGTGATGGCGGCGTGGGCGAGTTCGCTCTTGCAAATCGGGTGATGGACAACGCACGTTACAGTATTCACTCTTAGGTCTACGCAAAAAATCGTGTACCCCGATGGGAAGAAGTCCAATTGTTGTGATGTGCGTCGCAGCCGCCTTGCTGAGCTTGGCTTGGCTGCCGACGGCCGCGAATGCCGCGCAGAAGGTGGCAATTTTCCCGTTCGATTTCGTCCTACCCCAGAGCGAGGAGGATTTCTACATAGGGCCCGCGCCGCCGACCGAGGCCGAGAAGCGCCGGCTCGGTCTCGCTCATGGCGAGCTCAAGCAGCTCATCGCGGCCGGCGGCCGGTTCGAGCCGGTCGACCTCTCGGGAATTAGCGCGGACATCGAAGCGGCTGCGCCCATCTACAGGTGCAACGGCTGCGAGGTCGAGCTTGCCGGCAAGGCGGGAGCCGAGCTCGCGCTCACCAGCGTCGTCGACAAGGTGTCCGAGACGCATCTCCAGTTGAACGTTTCCATTGTCGACGTTGCCAAGAGCAAGCTCGTGCGCAATGCGAGCGTGCTGATCCAGGGCAACACGGACGAAGCGTGGCTGCACGGCGTGAGATGGCTGGTGAAGAATCGCCTGTCGGGGGAGGAGAGCTCGAAATGATTGATCGCCGCGCGCTTGTTTGCGGCTCCGCACTGTTGGTTGCCGCCGGCGCTTTGCCCTTGATACCGCGCGCGGCGGCGGGCTCGCTCCGGGTGGGCTCGGTCAAGTACGGCTCCCTGAACTGGGTTCTCGAAATTATCCGCAGCGAGGGGCTCGACAGACAAGCCGGGCTCGAGTTCGAGGTCATTGACGTGGCCTCGAACCAGGCCGGGCCGGTAGCGCTGCTCTCCGGCGGCGCCGACGTGATCGTGAGCGACTGGACGTGGGCGATGCGCCAGCGGGCGCTGGGGGAGAAGCTCAAGTTTTCCCCCTACTCGTCGGCTCTCGGCTCGATCGTGGTTCCGAAGGATAGTGCCATCAAATCCCTCGCCGACCTCGAGGGCAAGAAGCTCGGCGTGGCGGGCTCCGCGATCGACAAGAGCTGGCTGCTGCTGCGGGCCTATTCGAGAAAAACGCTCGGCCGGGATATCGCAGAGGTCGCCGATACCAGCTTCGGCGCGGCGCCCCTGCTCACGGAGGAGATCCGCTCGGGGCGCATCGACGCGGTCTTGAATTTCTGGACCTACGCGGCGCGATTGTCGGGGTCGGGATTTTCGCCGCTCCTGTCCATGAGCGAGGTCATGCGGGCGCTGGGGATCGATCCCGTGCCGTCGCTCGTCGGCTTCGTATGGAGGGAAGACTACGAGGCGACGAACGGGCCCGCGATCAAGGCCCTTCTCGGCGCCGTCGAGGCGGCCAATGAGCTGCTCGCAAGATCGGACGCCGCTTGGGAGCGCCTACGGCCGCTGGTCAAGCCCGCGTCCGACGCGGAGTTCAAGGCGATCATCGCGTCCTATCGCGCCGGCATCCCGGAGCCTTGGGGCGAGGGCGAGATGCGCTCGGCGGAGAAGCTCATGAAACTGCTGGTCGAGGTCGGCGACGAGGAGCTCGTCGGGCCCGGCACGCGCTTCGATGCAAGGCTCTTCCACCATGCAGCGGGTTAGCGTTGCCGCCCTCGCGGGCGCCTATCCAGCGTGGGCGATCCGGCTCGGCTGGTCGATCGCCTCGCTCGTGGGCTTCATCGTGCTGTGGGAGGTCCTGGCCGACATCATTCAGCACCGCCATCTGCCGGGCCCGTTCACCGTCCTGCAGGCAATGGGGCACGAGCTCTCGTCGGGGCTGCTCGCCTATCACATTGCGGTGACGCTCGCGCGCGTGGCGGTGAGCTTCGTCGTCGCCATGGCGATCGGCGCGAGCATCGGCATCGCACTCGGGCGCCACAAGGGGGCGGACCGGTTCTTCGACAGCTGGCTGATCCTGTTTCTCAACCTGCCGGCGCTCGTAATCATCATCCTGTGCTACGTCTGGTTCGGCCGCACCGAGGTCGCGGCCATCACGGCGGTCGCCATCAACAAGATCCCCAATGTGGCCGTGACGGTGCGCGAAGGGGCGCGCAGCCTGTCGCGGGATCTCGAGGAGATGGCCGAGGTCTATCGTCTCGGGCGGTGGAGGACGCTGCGCCACGTCACGCTGCCGCAATTGGCGCCGTTCTTCCTGGCTGCGGCCCGCACCGGGCTGTCGCTGGTTTGGAAAATCGTGCTGGTGGTCGAACTCTTGGGGCGCTCGGAAGGGGTCGGCTTCCAGCTCGGCACCTATTTCCAGCTGTTCGACGTATCGATGATCCTCGCATACGCGCTCGCCTTCATCCTCGTCGTGCAGGTGATCGAGCTGGCGATTCTGCAGCCGATCGCCGCCAGAGTGAACAGATGGCGCCGGTAGCCGACGACCTCGTCATCCGGATCGTGCGAAAGATCTTTCCGGCCGTCGCCAACCGGGAGGCGCAGCCGGTGCTGAGCGACATCGAACTGCGCGTGGAGCCGAGGTCGTTCGTCGTTCTCACGGGGCCGTCGGGGGTGGGCAAGACGACGCTGCTCAATATCGTAGCCGGCCTCGATCGCGACTTCGAGGGATCGATCCAGTTCGCGCACACCGACGCCCGCGTGGCGTACATATTCCAGACTCCCCGGCTTTTGCCGTGGCGCACCGTCGAGGAAAACATCGCCCTCGTGCTGCCGGAGGGCGATCCCCGACATGCCCTGATTCCCGAGCTTTTGGAGCGGGTCGGCCTCACGGGCGCGGCGTCGCAGTATCCCGAGCGGCTGTCGCTCGGCATGCAGCGGCGCGCGGCGCTCGCGCGCGGCTTCGTTCTCGAGCCCGATATCCTGCTCATGGACGAGCCGTTCGTTTCCCTCGACGATCCGACCGCCCAGGGGTTGCGGGAGCTCCTGATCGGCCTGTGGAACAAGCGGCCGACCACGGTGCTGTTCGTAACCCACGACCGGACCGAGGCGGTAATGCTCGCCACCCGCATCTTGCGTCTCTCGGGGGCCTCTGCGACTATCGTCCAGGACGAGGCCGTGCAGCTCTCCCCGAGCGAGAGGACCGATCGGGAGAAGGTGCTGGCGGAGCAGCAACGCATCTTTCACGACACGTGAGCTTCGAGATGACAGCCGGGCGCGGGCATGCTCGCTTCCTTGCCAGCGTGACGAGCGAGAGCGAAGCGAGCTTGGCGGCCCTGCTGGGGGCCGACATCATCGATTGCAAGGATCCCTTGGCGGGCGCGCTCGGCGCGCTGCCCCGGGCCGTCGTGCGTTCCATCCGGGCCGGTTTGCCGCGTCACATTCCGGTGAGCGCAACCATCGGCGACATGCCGGGCGAGCCCGTGCGCGTTGCCGGAGCCGTGCGCGCCATGGCTGCGACGGGGGTCGATTTCGTCAAGGTCGGGGTTTTCCCTGAGGGAGATGCGTCCGGCACGGTTGCGAAGCTCGGCGAGCTGCGGCTCGAGGGGCCGCGCCTCGTCGGCGTTCTGTTCGCCGATCGCCAGCCCAGCTTCGGCCTCATAGGCCTGATGGGGCGCGCGGGGTTTGCCGGCGTCATGCTCGATACGGCCGGCAAATCCGGGGGCACGCTCCTCGACCATCTGCCGCCGGGCATGCTTTCGGCGTTTATCGGCGTGGCGCGCGAAGCAGGCCTCTTTGCCGGCCTCGCGGGCGCGCTTCGCCTGGACCAGGTCCCGGATCTATTGCGGCTCGGGCCCGATATCCTCGGGTTCCGTGGTGCCCTTTGCCGGGGGGCTCGCCGTGAGAGCGGGATCGACGCCAGCGCGATTCTGGCCGTGCGCCGCGCCATTCCCCGCGCCCGGACGAGGCACGGCGCGGGGCGCCGGGAGACCAGGGACCGGATCACATGACCGGGGCGAAACCACTCGCCGGCCGCGAAGGCCCGCAAGCCGCTCCGGCCGAAAGGGGCGACTGCATCTTCGTCCGCGATTGGGTCATCGACTGCAACATCGGCGTTTACGCCGAGGAGCAAGGCGTCACGCAAAAGGTGAGGCTTTCGGTCGAGGCCTACCTCGCCCCTGAGGTTCGCAGCGTCACGGACGACGCGGCGGAGGTAGTCTCGTACACCGACATCATCGACGCTGTGAAAGAGATCACATCGAAGGGCCATATCAATCTCGTCGAGACGTTCGCCGAGCGCATAGCCGGGCATTGTCTCCGGGATCGGCGCATCGTTGCGGTGCGGGTCAGGATCGAGAAGCTCGAAAGGGGTCCGGTGCGCGGGGTCGAGATCGTGCGCACGCGGCCGGCGGCGCCGTGACGGCGCTGGTGGTCAAGATCGGCGGCAGCCTCGCCGGGACCGGACGGCTCGGCGACGTGCTCGCGATCGTGGGGCGCGCGCGACGGCCTCTGGTCGTCGTTCCGGGGGGCGGTCCGTTCGCCGATGCCGTGCGCCGTGCGCAGCGCGAGCTGGGATTTTCCGACGCGGCGGCCCACCGCATGGCCATCCTCGCCATGCACCAGATGGCCGTGGCGATGCTGGCTCTCGAGCCGAGGCTCGTCGCGGCCGAGACGCTGAATGCCATGCGGCAGGCCTGGGCCAGGGAGCGGGTTCCGGTCTGGCTGCCGGCGAGGCTCGCGGCGCGCGATCGCCGCATTCCCGCGGACTGGTCGATCACGTCGGACGGTCTGGCCGCCCGCCTCGCCGAGCGGCTGGGCGGGGCTGCTCTGGTCCTTGTCAAGTCGCTGTCCGTGGCGCCGGGCGCCGAGGCGGTCACGCTGGCCCAGGAGGGTGTGGTCGACCCGGTCTTTGCCGAGATCGCTTCCCGCGCCCGGCTCGATTGGCAGATCCTCGGCCCGGGGGATGGGGCCCGCCTCGCCGGATTGCTGGCAACGAAAGGTCGGGAGGACGCCACGGGTCGGGGCGCTAAGAAAGGTCTTGCCCTGGCGTCGACGCCCCGGCGTTAGTGTCCCGAACCCGAAGTTCGCACACACCTTGCGGCAATCGCGTTAGCGAACTTCGGGTTCATAAGGGACACTAGAATATTAGACTTGCTAGTATGGCTTTGGTTCAGAAGTTCCCTCACGAGGGAGCCGCGAGTGGTGGGGAACTTCTGAACCGCCATACTAGCGTGCTAGGGCGATCGCGAAGGCGCGCGAAGTTCCCGCGCCTTGCGCTGAGATTACCGGGCCCATGTCTGAACGGTTCCTCTTCCTCACCGGGCACCTCGCCGAGCGGCGACTCGCGGCGACGGTTGCCGGGCTCGGCCTCGGCGAGGGCTCGTGGCGGATCGTCAACATCGGCATCAAGGTCGCAGCCCTGATGACCGAGGCAATCGTAACGCACCGGCTGAAGCCGCCGCTCGACGCCGACCGCGTGATCGTGCCGGGGCGCGCGCGCATGGACCTCGAAAGCCTCTCGTCGCACTACGGCGTGCCCTTCGGGCGCGGACCGGACGAGATTATCGACCTGCCGCAGTTTTTCGGGAGAAGCGGCCGGCCGCCCGACCTCTCGCGTCACGACATGCGCATCTTCGCCGAGATCGTCGAGGCACCGACGCTTTCGGTCGAGGAGCTCGTCGCAAGGGCGTCGAGGCACACGAGTGCCGGTGCCGACGTGATCGACATCGGCTGCCAGCCCGACGTGCCGTTTCCCCATCTCGAGCAGGCGGTTGATGGCCTGAAGCGCGCTGGTTTCGCGGTCAGCGTCGATTCCGGGCTCGTCGAGGAACTGGAACGTGGGGCGCACGCGGGAGCCGATTACGTGCTCTCCCTCGACGAGGAGACGCTCGACGCCGTCGCGGGGACGGCCTGCGTGCCGATCCTGGTGCCGAAACCGCACGGCGATCTCGCCTCCCTCGGCCGGGCGATCGCCAACGCGCGCGCGAAAGGCATCGCGCCCATCGCCGACCCGGTGCTCGACCCCATTCACTTCGGCTTCATGGCCTCGCTCGAGCGATATGCGGAGCTGAGGCGGCGCGATCCCGAGGTCGAAATCCTGATGGGCACCGGCAACCTGACGGAGCTCACCGATGCCGACAGCCAGGGCGTGACGACGGCGCTCATCGGCATCTGCTCGGAGCTTCGAATCCGGAACCTGCTGGTCGTGCAGGTGTCGCCGCACACGCGGCGCACGGTCGAGGAGCACGACGCGGCGCGCCGGCTCTTGTTTCGCGCCCGCGAGGACGCGAGCCTGCCCAAGGGATATGGCGGCGGGCTCCTGTCGCTGCACGAAGTCAACCCCTTTCCGCAGACCGGCGACGAGATCAGGGACGCGGCGAAGGCCGTGCGCGACGCGAACTACCGCATCGAGGTGGCCGAGGACGGCGTGCACATCTACAATCGCGACGGCCACCACGTGGCGGCGGACCCCTTCGCGCTGTTCCCCAAGCTCGGCGTCGAGGCCGACGGCGCGCACGCCTTCTATCTCGGCTATGAGCTCGCTAAGGCCGAGATCGCCCTCGCTCTGGGAAAGCGCTACACCCAGGACGGCGCTCTCGACTGGGGCGTTGCCGCCGACAAGAAGTCCGAGGATCTGACGCGGCACGCGCGCCAGGGTGCAACCCTCAAAGCAAAGCGAGCGGGTGAGACCCTCAAGGCAAAGAAAGAGCGCGCGGCGCTCGAGGCGGCCAAGGACGGGAAACATGCCAAGGATCGTCGAGACGATCGTGACGACGGTTGACGCCGCCGGCATCCCCCACATCGCGCCCTTGGGCCTGATCGAGGATGGCGCGGGCTGGATCATCGCTCCGTTCCGCCCCTCGCGCACTCTCGACAATCTGCGCGCGGTGCCGTTCGCGGTCGCGAGCCATACCCAAGACGTGCGGGTGTTCGCGGGCTGCGTCACGGGCCGCAAGAGCTGGCCGACGGTGCCGGCCGAGCGCGTCCAAGGGGTGCGGCTCGCGGATGCCGTCTCGCATTGGGAGTTGGCGGTCCACGGAGTGACGGAGGACGAACAGCGCCCGCGCTTCCACTGCCGCGTGGTGCATACCGGGACGCACGGTCCCTGGAGCGGTTTCAACCGCGCGCAGGGCGCGGTCTTGGAGCTCGCCGTGCTCGCCACGCGGCTGCACATGCTGCCGGCGGAGAAGATCGAGGCCGAGCTCGCCTATCTCGAGATCGCGATCTCGAAGACGGCCGGGCCCGCCGAGCAGGAGGCCTGGGGCTGGCTCAAGGAGCGGATCGACGCCTGGCGCCGCGATAAGGCGGGCTAGACGATGGGGGCTTATGCGAGCGCCGTCCGGGGGGTCGCCTTGGCACGCTGGCGCGCCAGCATGTAGGCCAGCGCGGCAATCCCAAGGACAATAAACCCGCCCGGAACGATGGTCGCCGTGATCACTGTAATCGCTGTCTTCATGGCCCTCTCCCCGCGAGGTAAAGTCTTGTTCGTATTGGCTCAAATGCTAGCATATGAACGTTTCGGGCCGTTTCAGACCGTCGCAGCAATCCGAGGGAAAGCGTAAGGATTTTGGTAACCGCGTCCGCCATCACGCGGCATTCGCCGGGAGCAGGTCGCGGCGAGGCGGCAGGCGCCGGCCGCGGGGACGAGCTCGCCTAAGGTGACGCAGCGCCAAGCGAGCCGGTCCGCGATGGCGGCGGCGACTACTTTTCTCTCATGCGGCGCTGGTTTTCGAGGGACAACCTGGGAGCAGCCGTTCAGGCTCGAGGCGAGCTGGTGGCCTCCAACATCGCGCGCGGCATGCTGCGCGTCAGCCCGGCGCACCGGTACGCCGGCGCTGCAACCAGGCCCCTCGCTAGTGTGGCGGTTCAAAAGTTCCCCGTCCCTCACGGCGGGGGATAAGGGAACTTCTGGACCAAAGCCACACTAGCGAGGGGCCTGGAAGGTCAAGGTCACGCCTGCTCCCCGGCAGGCCACTGGGTCCCACTTTCCAGAACGGCTCAGCCGCTAGAAAGCGCCCCGGCAACTTTCTGCGAGACGTATCCGAACACCCCGCCGATGGCCATGGATGCCGCAACGTTCAACACAGGATTGTCGAGTGTCGGAACGGTGAGATTTGCCAGTCCGTTCTGCGATAAGAGCGCCAGGGCGACGGTCGCCGCATAGCCATAGACAGCAACGGGGATCGCGGACAGCAG